>CALFBG010000233.1 GCA_937951685.1 uncultured Saprospiraceae bacterium
TTTGTTACTGAGGTTTCGCTCCTACGGCGCTTAGGGGATTTGCTTTGGTTGTACCATTACGCTAGGGATACTAGCTATTAAAAGCTGTAGTTGGATTAAAATCGACTAGATGCTAAAAGTACTATTTGGTTAGCTGTTTCAGCACCTGTCAAAAAGACCTTTGGGCACTCCAATCTCCCGCTAAAAGTTCCAGCGGAACGACACCTTCGTAACGACAGCCCAAAATCAGTAAAGCGCCGTAGGTGCGAAACCATAACCGACAAATCTTCCAACCGACCAGCTTACTGAATTTGCACGCGTATCTTTTGATTTTACACGCGCTTAATTCGTTTCTTCGTCCAACGCAGTTCGAATAGCCACCAAACGGGATTTGATTGCCTCTTGTTGATTAACTAAAGTCGTAATCTGTTTTTCTTCTTGGTTCAGCATTTCGTCAAAATTACCGAAGTTATGATCAATTTTTTGTTTGATGTGGTTGATGTAGACTTTGAGCTTTTCGTTGACTTCGTCTTCTAGTTGCAAGCGACCTTTCGCAATCTCCACCGAATAACCATTGATGACTTTCTTACGTTGTGCACCAATGGACACGCCCGCAAAAAGTAATCCGACACCCGTTAAAATACCGCCCGTAATGTCAAAAACGGCAGTATTCGTCAAGGTCGTCAAAATGACACCGATGACTGCGATGCCACTACCCGTTGCTAGGTTAGTAGAAACATTGGCTTTCTCCGGGAAGAAACCTTCGTCCGCAAAGTTTTCTGAACGATCCAAAAATTTAGAAAAAGCCTCCTGCAACTCTCGTAAAACATTGGCTCTCTTTTCGGCGATATCACTAAAGATTTCGTGGTCGTTGGCAAGAATGGTACTGCTAGTTTTGATTTTTAAATCAATCATCTTTGCCATTTGTTGGATGTGCTCGGCAATGTCTACCACGCCGTCGTTAAGCTTCGCTTTAAGTTCTCGGTTGAGATCGTCTTCTAAGGTTTTAGCTTGATTCTCCAGCCATTCTTTTGCCGATTCTTTTTTGCTGAAAATCGAACTAAAAGACCGCTTGATCATCGAGAAAAAAGATAAGTTTTCGTTGAGTGCTCTTTCCGTTTTTAAGGTAATGCGATCGTAAGACGTAAGTAGGTTTTCCACCAAAACATCTACCTGCTTACTCGATTTAAGTTCTTGTTGATCCAAGGTCGCGCGGATATCATCTCTAAACGCTACGTCCGCTTGCCATTGTCTTTGGCGTAAACTCAAGCCTTGGTGAATGCGTTCGTTGATGTTTTGCGAAGTTTTAATATTATTTTGCAACTTCAAAATGGGCGCTTTCCCACCAGTAATATTTTGACTAATATACTCTCGCATGGCTAAAAAACCACTTGTTTCCAATTCGCCTTCTTGTTCCGCTTTCGCAGAAACAGAAAATACAATTGGATTTTCAATGCCTTTTTTCGCCGCGTATTCTTTAACCCCATTTTCATTCACGGCCAAATCTGCTTCGTTCATCAAATCCTTTTGTTGCAACACGAAAATGATTTTTTTCTGCCAATCACTATGGATGTAGTCGAAAAAATCCCAGGCAGATTGCCGATATGGATTCTTAGCTTCGAATACAAAAACAATTAGATCGGAAGCAGGAATAAAGCGCTCGGTAATTTCTTGGTGATGTTCGATAATCGCGTTGGTTCCCGGCGTATCAACAATCGCAATCTCTTTGAGAATATCAATGGGTTGGTGAATTTGCTTCAGGTAAGGATTGACAGAAATAAAGCGTTCCTCTTCTCCGTACACAATTTGCTGAATCGTATCCGTCATGGGAGAAGCGGCAACTTTACAAATTTCCTTTCCCGATGCCAGCAAAGCATTGATGAAACTACTTTTTCCCGCTTTGACTTCTCCTACAATCACAAACATGAAAGGTTCGGAAACTCGATTGCGCAAATCGCTCACCGTTTGCGCCAACTCGGTATGCCCAATGTCGATGGTTAATTCGTGCAATTCTTGAACGATTTGATCGATTTGGGTTTTATAGGTTTTTAGTTCTACGTTAAGTAAGTTCTTCATTGGTATGTTTGCTATTACGCTGGATGTTTAACACCTGCAATTTACTAATTCTTGTTTAGACTTTAAGCTTCTTTGTTGACTATTGTCATTCAAGCCAAACTCGTGGCAAGATATCAATAGAAAACTTGTGATTTTTGACTTTTCTCCTTTGCGGTAAAAGTCTTTTCTTTATTGGCGAATTAGTGGAATGATCAATATAATGATCAATATAAAGTATATGCTTTTCCTGCTTTTTAGGAGCAGTCGCCTTTTTTAGACGCAAAAAAAGTGGATTTGGTCATTTTTGAAAAGCATTTTCTAGGATCAAGGGACTTTGTGGTCCCGTACAAAAGAGTAGATCGAGTACGCTGAGGTTAGGCAAAAAGCCTGTTTTTTCTTCAAAAACTTGCCCGTATTTTGGCACTTTAAATTGTTGATCAGGCGTTTGTAGTTTGGCTTTAGGCTGTAGGAAACTTCTACCATCAAGCATCTCCACCGGGGTTTCCTTCAGAAAAATTTCTTGTAGTAATAACTCGGTTGTTAGTCCTATTAGGGAAGCCACTTTTTGTAAAATGTCCCAATTAAAATCAAATAAAAAATCGTATTTTTTTTCGTAAAAAGCGGCAAACTCAGGCGCGTAATGATCAAAAAAAGGTGCGTTTCCATACGCCGCGCGAATACTTCGCCAATGTTGTTGCTGCCAAGGTAAATCGTAGGCAATGCGCACTTCCCGAATGGATTGCCGCTCATTTTTTCCTTTTTTCAAGGGGATTGATAAGCGCATTAAACCATTTGGACTAGCGATGTAGCAACGATTCCGATAAGAACCTTTCCGGTAATTTTCTGCACCTTCAATGCGTAAGTCCGAATACTGCATCAACTTGCTACAATACTGGATATTGGGCAAATAATGTAGTGCTAGTAAAATACGGTTTTGATTCATCATTTTGTTTTGATCCTAACCGCAAATATACAATTTGCTAGGTGATTTTCGCTAGTAAAAACTTATTCCTTCTCCGTCAACTGGTAAAAATCATCCCAGGTCAAGTAGCGAAGCTTTTTTGGCGGTGCTAAAAGGTTCGTCGCAATTGCTTGCCCCAAAATGCTGACGGGAATACCGCGATATTTGCGCAAGGAACCGAAAAGTAAAGGCTTGAAGAAAGGCCAGACAGCTAAGGTAATCCCTTGCAAAATGCCGTAGCGATTCTCTGGCGTAAGAATCATCGAAGGTTGAAAAACATTGAAGCTTTCAAAATCAAGGGCGATAATTGCGGCTACTAATTCTCCTTTTGCCCGTAGAAAGAAAGAGGAGGAATTTGCATCAATACCGACGGAAGAGAGCAAGGAAAAATGCTGTACGCCCGCCGCCTTACAAGCTTTCGCAAAATCCAAAACAGCCTGCTGATCAATCCGTAGAAACTCTTCTTTACTAATTTTGGAAGGTTGCCCAACCCCCAAGGTACAGATCGCGAATTGATGTCCTTCAAGGTACTTTTGATAACTATTGGCTTCAAAAATATCAATTTTGTACTGTCGTATCAGCGGTGTCGGTAAATTAGGAATCTCCCGCCGACCCAACAGGCTTAGTTGTTGTAATTCGGGCATTTGGCGTAACTTTTTCAACGCCTCTGTGCCTACCGCACCCGTAGCGCCCATCATGACGACGGAAAGTGAAGTTGTAGGAAGTATAGTTGCCATTGGTTGAATTGTATTTTGGTTGTTAAGTTGATTTGGGGTAAGCAAAACAATCGCTTGTAAGTAGCAAGATAGGTAAAAGGAATGGAATGGGCTGGTTTTAAATTGGCTTTGGACAAGTTCATTTAGTATCTTTGTTTTTCAAATAAGCGCTTGGACGTACCAAGACTCATAAGGGTACTTACTTTCCTACTACAAACATTGAGCTGATTACTACTATGAACCAATACCTGCAACATCAAACACTTTTCGCACCGCAAATCGAACGCAAACCTTCTGGCAATTTAGGAATGGTCATCGTGATTCCTTGTTACAATGAACCGGAATTATTGTTTAGTTTGATGGCGTTACGCAAATGTACTTTGCCCCGCGTAGACGTTGAAGTAATTGTGTTGATTAATGATAGTTTGACCGATGCTCCTAGCGTGAAAAAGGAAAATGCAAAGGCTTACGAAATGGGGCAGGAGTGGGCACGCCAAAATTTTATTGCTAAAATGCGGTTTCAGTTTTTGTATCACCGAGACTTGCCTACGAAGTCGGCGGGTGTTGGTTTAGCGCGAAAAATTGGGATGGATGAAGCTTGCTTCCGGCTCGAAAAAGTCAAGCATCCGCGTGGCATCATCGTGTGTTTTGATGCGGATAGCAAATGTGATCGAAACTATTTATTAGCGATTGAAGAACATTTTAAAATAAACCCCAAAACGGAAGCTTGTAGCATTCATTATGAGCATCCTTTGAGTGGGCATTATTTTGAAGAAGAAATTTATACGGCAATTGCACAGTACGAATTACACCTTCGATATTACGTCCATGCACAACGCTACGCAGGTTTTCCTTTTGCCTATCAGACGATTGGTTCGAGTATGGCCGTGCGTTGTAATGCTTACCAAAAACAGGGCGGAATGAATAAACGAAAGGCGGGAGAAGATTTTTATTTTTTGCATAAATTTTCGGTACTCGGCACCTTGTCGGAACTCAAAACGACCAAAGTGATTCCTTCTCCTCGAAAATCGGATCGCGTTCCTTTTGGGACGGGAAAAGCAGTTGGAGATTTATTAGCGGGCAAGAAAGCGTATCAGAGCTATCATCTGCAAAGCTTTGTGGATCTAAAGGTGTTTTTTGCGGAGGTTCCAAATTTATTTAAGTTGTCGGTTTCCGAAGACCTAACTCGTTTTTTGGAATCTTTGCCGCCAGTTGTACAAGCCTTTTTACAGGAGGTCAACTTTGAAAAACATCTCCTCGAAATTCAAAAAAATACGAAACAAGCTAGTAAGTTTGTTAATCGCTTTTATCGTTGGTTCAATGCTTTTATGCTCATGAAATATGTCCACTTCTCTCGCGATCATTACTACCCAGATCAAGGCATTGAAGCGGCAGCGCAGGAGCTACTACAATTAGCCCACGGAATAGCAATGGAAGAGAAAACGGCGAAAGCTTTGTTGAAGAAATATCGGAAAATAGATCAAGAAAAAGAAGCCGTGTAAACACGGCTTCTTACAAAACTAGTAAGAAGTAACATCGTTGTAAATTAATAGGCGTTTTTTACAATTCAATGTAAGTGATAACTAATTATCCTCTCTTGTTTTTAGAAAACGTAGAGCCCTTCTTACTCCAAATGATTCTTTAGAATAAGTAATTCGTGAAAAATTAACATTTCAACGAATTTGTTGTTCAAATAGGGCATGAAGCCTACAATTCTAGTTAAAATTGTAAGCGATTATACAAATATAAGGAATATAGTAGAATCATACTATGTTCCTACTATAAAAAATAAAATTCGATGGCTTTTTATCGTCGTTTAATGCAGCGCAGGTCGGATTGCTAACTGATCGATGATCATTGCTTCTTGTTCGATCCACCAATTGAGTCGGCTGTAAACTTCTTCTTCCGAAAAGTAATTGAGCGCCATTTTTGCAAAAATATGACCATGCTTGGCTTCTGATGCCCACAAAATTTTGTAGAAGCGGTGTAATTCTGGCTCTTTTTGTGCTTCGGAAACGAGTCGGAAGCGCTCAGCGCCGCGAGTTTCTACCACGGAAGCAATGAGTAGGCGATCCAAAAAACGTTCCGTACGACCAGAATGACACTTTTTGATGAGTGCTTTTACGTACAAATCTTCCCCAATGGAATGACTCAGTTCAATGCCTCTATTTTGCATCAATTGATAAACTTGCTGAAAATGTTCTAATTCTTCGATGGCAGTATCAATCAAGTCTGGGATAATCTCTGTACGATTGGGATATTTCGCTACAAAACTCATCGCCATGGCAGAAGCTTTACGCTCACAGTCGGCGTGGTCTTGCAAAAAAGCATCAAAATCATCCATCACAGCGGCGATCCATTCCGGTTTACTAGGGCAGGCAATGTCAATATTAAGTTTCATATCAAATAGCGTCTTTGTAGGGCAAAATTAAGGAAAATTTTAAAATTGTTGTTCGTAAAACTCAATAATACGCTCGTCTACCATAATATCTCTCGGACGAATGGCTTGTCGCAATACGATTCCTTCTAAGGTTCGGCACCGACTCAGCGCAACGTACGTTTGTCCGTGCTCAAAAGCACCACTTCCCAGATGAATAATCACCTTGTCGAAGGTTTTTCCTTGGCTTTTATGAATGGTAATTGCCCAAGCTAAGCGCAAAGGGTATTGCTTGAAGGTTCCTACGGTTTCGGAATCAATTTCATTTTGGTCTTTTTCGTTGGCTTTGTATTTCTGGATTTCCCATTCCATTTTATCTACTTCGATAAACTTTTGTTTGCCATCGGGCGTTTCGACCAAAACCATAATTAAATCGTCGGTTAGTTTGACAATTTTTCCAATTGTACCGTTGACAAATTGTCGCTTGGGGTCGTTTTTGACAAACATGACCTGCGCACCTAATTTTAGCTTGAGGTTCAATTCCGTTGGGAATAATCGCGGGTTAAAATTGCCCGTTACCGAGGCTACAAAACTATACTCTTCACTCGCCAGTTTTAGCAATTGTCGCTCGTTGATCTGATCTACGATGGCGTTGCGCGTAGACAAAGTAATGTAGAAATCTTCGGGTTCAAACTCCGGTAAATGTCGCTCGTTCAAATCTTCCAAATCGTCATAATCCAATTGATTGGTTCTCACCGCATCCAACAATCGAAGAAAATGCCTAGACTTTTGTCGGTAAGTCTTGCGCAATTCCATCATTTCTAACTCAAAATCCGTATCAAATATTTTTGCGGAAAAGAAATAAGGACTTTCGTAGTACAATTTGAAAAGCATCGCTTCTACGTCGGAGGATACGACGGGCGGCAACTGAAATAAATCTCCAAAAAAGACCACCTGTACGCCACCAAAAGGATCAATTACATTATCTCGATTGAGGCGCAAAAAGAAATCAATGCTATCTAATAAATCTGCTCGGACCATCGAAATCTCGTCGATGATCAGCATTTCAAGATTTTGGTAAATTTTACGGCTTTTACGTTTTTTGATATCTTTGCGCGTCAAAGGCTTGGCTGGAAAACCAAAAAAGGAATGAATGGTTTGTCCTTGCACGTTGAGTGCCGCAATTCCCGTAGGAGCGAGCACTACCGTCTTCTTGCGAGTTGTACTGCGAAAGAGTTTAAGCAGCGTAGATTTTCCTGTACCAGCACGACCAGTAATAAAAAGGTTTTTCTTGGTCTTCTCTAACAGGTCTAAAGTATTCTTAAAATCATTGCTGAGTTCTAATGGTTCTTTATCGATCACGGGCGCGGAGTTGCTACGTTTAGTAATTTGCGAAAATAAACAAAATAAATCAAGGCGGTGTGTTGTATCTTGGAAAATAAAAAATGATCTTGTCTGAGCGAAAGCCTGCTGTTACTTTTGTCTAGCCATTTTTAAACTACTTCTTAAATTTAATTTTATCAATGAGTGCACCAACCCGCAAAAAAAGAATCGTAATTATCGGTGGCGGACCTGCGGGGATGATGATGGCGTATTGCTTAAGTGCTAGGCACGATGTCATTTTATTGGAAAAAGAAAAAACTTTAGGACGTAAGTTCTTGGTAGCGGGGAAAGGTGGCTTTAATCTGACGAATGCGGCGACGGAAGAGGCTTTGTACTCGGTGTATACACCAATGGATTTCTTGCAGAAACATTTGCTGCAATTCGACAGTCAGGCTTGTCGGGCGTGGTTGGAGGCACTAGGAATTCCTAGCTACGTAGGTTCGAGCGGGCGTATTTTTCCCGAACGGGGAATTAAACCAATTGAAGTTTTACAAGCGCTCAAAAATGCTTTACTTGCCAATGGGACACAAATAAAATGTCAGCATCGCTTTGTAAGGTTTGATGAAAGTGGTGCCTTGCAAATTGAACACCAAGGAAAGTTGTCCGTCCTCCAAGCAGATATTTATGCTTTTGCCCTCGGTGGGGCTTCCTGGGCCAAAACGGGGTCTGATGGTACTTGGCGGCAGGCTTTTACTGCGCTTGGTATCAAGACGATAGCTTTTGCCGCTTCCAACTGTGGTTTAAATATTGCTTGGCCAGAAACGGTTCGAGTACACGAAGGAAAGCCATTGAAAAATATGCATTTTCAACTCGGCGCAAAAGCACAAAAAGGGGAAGCTTTGATTAGTCATTACGGTTTGGAAGGCAACGCTATTTATCCTTTGGTGCCCGCTTTTCGAGCTGCGGAACAGGAGATCGTGGAGCTGGTTTTAGACTTTAAACCTAAGAATACTTTAGCTCAATTGCAGGCGAAATTAACGACGAAAACGCATTGGAAAACAAAAGACTATGCAACTGTTTTTCAATTGCATCCGCAACAATTGGCGATCCTAAAAGCTTATACGAGTAAATCGGAGTTTTTAGATCCGCAGCAATTTGTGTGTAAACTCAAAGGACTTGCAATTCCCGTCAAAGGGTTACGTCCGCTCGAAGAAGCGATTTCTACCGTCGGTGGAATTGATCTTGCCGAACTGCATCCAGATGGTGCGCTGAAGCAGTATCCACACATTTATCTCGCGGGAGAAATGTTGGACTGGGATGCACCTACGGGAGGTTATTTGCTACAAGCTTGTTTTGCCACGGCGTACGCTGCCGCACAAAGTATTTTGCGCAAATTAGCAGCCGATTAGTTTAGTAAAAAAAAAGAGAGTCCGTTAAAAAAGACTATAAATTAAATGCTTTTTTCTCTTCCGCTACAATTTCTTTCCAGCGTTGACTCAAGTCCACTTTCGGATTTTCTCGATAATAAATATAGCCTGGATCTCTGGCGTATGGGTTTTGAATACTATCTTTTAAAATAATAGTATTAAACCAAGAAGAACTTTCAATGTGCTCATCAGCAATCATAATCTGATTGTCGAAATCAATTTCGTCGGGTAACCACATTAGGCAACTACTGCTAAAACTGTAGACCTCTGGCAAATTGTATTTATGGCGATAGTAATTGATAGAACAAGCGTGTCCGTAACTAGTTCCGTAGATCATGCAGCGGTTTTTCTTTTCGGCTGGTAAAGCGTGATAAACTTTGGCGAGGCGCTGACTTAATTCTTCCCAGCCATTCATATCCGCAAAGTCTTGTGGCAATTCGTAATATTGCCCATCTTCCCAACGCAGTCTCGACTCCAAACCAAAATTGTCCGCCATGTAGGCACAGTATTTTTTCATTTGTTCAATCTTTAATAAAGGAAGCGCATAAGGCAAGGCGGGCAACACTAAAATACTCATGGAGGCAAGTAAGGCAATGCGACTCCAATTGCTTTGCAGCCAATGTTCTAAAGCTAATCCACCGAAAGCAAACAGGATGGTAAATGCGCCCAAGGTATAATACGCTTTTCCTCCGAGCCATCCGATCAGTAAGATCGTTAGCAAAAAGCCAATGCCGAACAATCGGTACGGCTGCAAGGCTTTTATTTGGAAAACGCCAATCAAACCCGCCAACCAAACGAGACTAAAGCTAAAATGAAATTGTAATTGATTGCGTAGGAAATCGCCCCATTGTACGTGCACCAGTTGCGATTCTCGGAGTTCGTTCAGGTGGGCAAAAACGGGCCAGTTGTGTTCGTATTGCCAAAAGAGATTCGGTGCGGCAATGAGGAGTGCAATGCCTAATGCGAGGTAAGGATAGCGCGTCGTCAACCATTTTCGTTGGGGTAAAACTAGAACAGCAATTCCTAAGCCCAAGCCGTAAAATACGATCGAATACTTCGTTAACCAAGCCAAACCAATGCTAACTCCAAGGGCATACCAATAGCTTGGCTTTTCTGTTTGAATAATTTTCACAAGAAAAAAAGCACACAAAAACCAGCAAAATTGATTGAAGGAAACGGGTTGAAATAAGGTATTTGTACCCAACATGGCGGGAGAAAGGAGTAAACTACCGCAAGCAAGGATAATTGCCCACTTTTTGCCACCTAAATGTTTGACTAGCAAACCGACTAAAACAATGCTGAGGGCACCGATGAGTGCTGGAAAAAAACGGGTCATGAAAACACTAGCACCCAGCAAACTCGCTATTTTTCCAATAAAAGGTGTCATCGGAGGAACCTCCATGAATCCCCAACCTAAATGATCGCCTTGGTTGAGATACAAGTATTCGTCTCGATGAAAACCATAATTGGTATTCGTGAAAAAATGTAGTAAGAGTTTAGCAATGCCGAAGCACAGCAAGAGTGGGGTATAGTTGTCTTTAATTTTCATGATTAGCTTTTGAACGTTTTATCAATCCGTCCTGCGTTGGTTTGTTGTCCGTAATTGTCAAACGACTTCCATATAAAGTTACAATTTGATTTTGATAAAATTACAAATCTTTCGAAAATCTCTTTTTGAGGAAGTAAAAACGAGCTAAAGCAGAAAGGAATCTTATGGTAAAGGACTCACAATACGGTATTACCTAAGGTTGCGTTTCGTTGAGACTTTAGGCAAACGAAGTCTATTCAACAGGATGTGCTAATAAAATAATCAAGTATATCTTTTCCATCGTACAAAAGTGATTTCCTGCACGAAGCGCCAGCGGAGCGATACTTTACTAAAAGAATCAATATCTCCGATTAGCTCCGTAGGTGCAAAACACTAGAAAAAAACTTACCCGCGTCAACGAAATTTCTAACCGTTCAATTCAATTAGTTAGGTTCCTTGAAAGTAGTAAGCGCATTTTATGACCCAGTAGCGCCACCAGTAAATTTGTTGATTCCCTGAAATTAAGCTATATTTCGAGCCGAATTAAGGGAAGATGCTCATTTCCCAAATTTTAATAATTTCATTGCAGGACACATACCGTAATTTACGATTTTACAACGCAGTGGAGCACAACCTCAAAAAAATGGATCAACCCAAACTAACGCCAGAAGCACTTTTTCAACAAGCGATGGAAGCGCATCAACAAGGTAAGCCAATCGTTGCTGAAAACTTAATGCGGCAATTGTTAGACCAATTGCCAACCAATGATGGAATCATGGCAAGTCTAGCAGGATTATTACTTTCTAATGGCAAAGTCGAAGAAGGTAAAACCTTGCTAGAAAAAGCCATTCAAATCAATCCAGAAAACGTAGAAGCGCAGCTCAACCTTGGCATCGCGTACCAAAGCTTAGGGAGAACAGAAGCCAGTTTTCAGCATCTTTCCCAAGCGGCAACCTTAGCGCCGGAGCGGGCGGATGTACAATTTAACTACGCTAATTTTTTATTGCAAACGGAGCAATACGAAGCGGCAATCGAAAAACTGGAGCAAGTGATTGTCCTCAATCCTAGTCTACTACAAGCTTACCATACCTTAGCCGCAGTATACACCTACGTAGGAGAAGATGCTAAGTCCATTCAAACGTACGAAGCGGCTTTAGAAGAAGTACCGAAGGACTTGAATACCATGATTCTTTTGGGAAATGCTTGGGTTGGTCAACAAGCAATCGCGCGGGCAGAAAAGCAATATAGCCTCCTAGTCGAAACTTATCCAGAGCATTTTTTGTCCCATTTAGTACTGGGTAAATTTTACTTGGAACAAAATAAAGAGATCGAAGGAAAGGCTGCTTTATTGCAAGCGTATTCCTTGAATCCCGACGAAATAGAAACGAACTTGCTGCTAGGAGAAGTCAGTCAAACGTTCAAACAACTTGATGATGCGGAGCGCTATTATCGCCGCGTCCTTGAGTCCGATCCTCAGCACGAAATAGCAACTAAAAATTTGCGGCGTATCATGACGCTTACCATTCCACACTGGCACTTCGAAATGCTCGCCGATGTTGCTCGGAATGATGCATACCAAAAAGCAATCGAGAAGGCCGTCGTTTCACAGCCTTTGGTTTTGGATATTGGTACGGGATCTGGCTTGTTGGCAATGATGGCTGCTAGAGGCGGCGCGAAGCAAGTAATCGCTTGCGAAATGCACGAACGATTAGCCGCTACGGCGCAAGAAATTATTGAAGTGAACAACTTTACCGAGCAGATACAAATTTTTCAAAAAGATTCTAAAAAATTAAAACTTGGAGAAGAGTTGAGCGAGAAGGTTGATTTGATCGTTTCCGAAATTTTAGATGTCGGTGCGATTGGAGAAGGCGTTTTACCGTCGATTCGACACGCGGTGTTGACCTTGGCAAAAGAAGGCGTACGGTTGATTCCCGCGAAGCTAAAAGTATTTGGTCAATTAGTGGAAATTCCAGCGCGGAGTCGGGTAAATCCCATTACCAAAATCTCCGGTTTTGATCTTTCTCCTTTTGAAAAATATAGAATTCCAGACGAATACATTAAAATCAATTTGAAAGCAGAAAAATACAAGGCCTTGACTCCGGTGATGCCATTGTGGGAGTTAGATTTCTACCAGCTACCACCTGTGTTTTCTGAGGATAATCCGCAAGTGATTGACCTCGTCATGCCGATCGAAAATACTGGAGAAGTACAAGCAATGGTCTTCTGGTTTGATTTGTATCTTGATGAGGAAATTATGGTTTCTTCTCGCGTCGATGGCGCACTGGAACATTGGGGACAAGCCTTGTTTTGTTTCGTCAATCCGCAGAAACTTGAAAAAGGGGAGAGCTTAGTAGTGAAAATGCTGCAAACAGAAAACCATCTTCGGTTCAGGATTTAACGGCTTTGGTACCTCCAAAAAAAATGGGCAAGTCGATCAACCGACTTGCCCATTTTGAGCTCAAAAAAGCAGGAGGAAAGAAAGGATTAGTTGCTGATCCGCTTCCCTTCTTCTTCGAGTCCCGTTTTTCGATTTCGACTTTTCTTGATTTCATTTCTACCAAAACGATAACTCAAGTTTACCTTAACTTGCCGACTTTCCCAGCCTCCATTTCCGTCGATGTACAAATCTCCAAATTGCATATCTGCTCGCCAAAAAGAAGTAAAGAGTACGTCACTCGCTGCGACGCGTAAGGTCAATTTGTCATCCAAAAACTTCTTTTGTACCGCGAGATCTAAAGACCCCATGCTTTGCGTCAAGTAGGTTCCGCCCCAAACTGAAGGAGAACTAAACCAACCCGAAACTTCGAAGCGAAATCCTTTTGGTAACTTGAAAGTATTTTGCGCATACATACTAAAAGTATTTTGGTCAACGGTAACAAATTTATCGTCGCTACCTTGGTAAGAAGCGTGGAAAGCATTCAGACTCATATAAACACCCCACCATTTGTTGACGTCAAAAGGATAAGTAATACCAAGGTTGATGACTTCCTGATTGGCAATGTTTCTGGTGATCAAAAAGTTACGTCGGTCGCCAAGCGTTTCGGTCACTTTCGCAAAAAAGTCTTGAATGTAGCTGTAGCTGATGGAAGTGGTCAATCGGTATTTATAAGTATGCGATAATTTGACATTGTTGGTATATTGTGGCTGTAAAAATGGATTGCCTTTGGAGAAACTTAATTCATCCATCTGATATTCAAAGGGGTTGAGCGATTGGTAATCGGGGCGTTGAATTCTACGGCTGTAAAGTAAGGCCCAAGAGTTGCTAAAGTTGGGCGCGTAGGTAAGACCCGCACTTGGAAACCAATCTAAGTAGTTTCTTTTTACATTATCCTCTGGGGTGGTTTGGTTGCTAATCAAATCTCCTTCCGAAATGGTTTGTTCTAATCGTAGCCCAACTTGGAAACTCCATTTTTTTATTTTTTTATTAAAATTAAAATAGAACGCGTTAATGTTTTCAGTGTATTTGAATTGGTTACTGCGGTTTGTATTATAAATGTCGTTCTCTCCGATGACGTCGTAGAAGTTGAAGGTATTATCTGTACGGACCAAAGCGTATTTTCCACCGATACCAAACTTTCCGCCCAAGAGGTTTTGACTGTAGTCAATCTTACTCGTAAGGATGTCAATATTAGTTGGTGTAATCATTCTGAAGTTCACTTCAAATAATTTAAAATCATTACCATCCAGATAAAGGTTTGGTTGGTAACTATTCTGATCTCTTTGGTATCTTCCGTAATCAAAGTCTACCAATAGTTCGTGTCCTAACGTATCGGAAAAGAGGTAATTGACGTTTCCTGCTAAATTGGTACTTTCGTTTACCCCGATATTTCTTGCTTTTAAAGTTTGATTGGCTGCTCCTGTGCCGTTGGGAATAATGGGCGTATTGGTAAATCCATCATTGTCGCGTTGAAAGAAATTACCGTTGACTAAAAAGCCAAAAGTATGTTTGTCCTTTAAGAAATAATCGTATCCTGCCCGTACGTTGTGTGCCTTTACACTCCGAATCGTTTCCGAACGGGAATCAAAGCGCGTGTCTCCTTGGATCCGATCCAAATTGATGAAACTCCAAGTGTCGCCAAAGCTATTGCTGTAGTTAGCAAACCAATTGCTACTCGCCGTACGATTGTTGAGCGAAAGCGAAGAATTGTAGCGACTATTTCTACCGTAGGCATACCCCGCAGAAGCGGTTCCATTGGTACCGAGACGCTTATCTTTTTTTAGAATGATATTGATGATCCCGGCATTTCCCGCTGCGTCGTATTTGGAGGAAGGTTGCGTAATGATTTCAATTTTGTCAATATCAGAAGATTGTAACCCACTCAAGAAATTGGTTAAATCTTCTCCCGAAAGGGGCGAAGGTTTTCCATTAATAAAAATCAAGACGCCCGTTTTACCGTCCAGAATTACATTGTCATTATTGTCAATGATTACGCCCGGAGCTTTTCGCAATAATTCAAAGCCATTCGTTCCCGTAGAGTTTAAGGTATTCTCTACGTTAAAAACCGTCCGGTCGGCTAAAACTTCAATCAATGGCCGTTTGGCAACGACTTCGATGGTACTCAAGTCGTTGGCATCAGGAACCATAATGATCGGCGGAAAAGTAAAAGTGCTTTGCGCTAAATCAAATACTTTAGAACGATAGCCTTGCATCCCAATGTAGGAAACCTCCAAGAAATAACTGCCGTAGGCAATGTTTTTAAAGTTAAATAAACCATCATCGCTCGTGATTTCTGCTTTGACAAAAGAAGAGTCGGCGCTATTTTTCAGTACGACAGTTGTAAAGGCAATGGCCGTTTGATCATCCGTCACGAAGCCGTTAATGCGTCCCGTTGGCGTGGTTTGAGCAGTGGCGGCAATTGTACTGAGTAAAAAGCTTAAGACGAGAAAGTATTTTTGTAGACGTGGCATCATAATTTTTTTGAAGTTAAATAGCGGAAATAAATTAATGTTGAGACAAACTTACCATCATTTTTTCAAATTAGCTAAAGCTATTCGATGAACGACCAATATTGTCGACGGATGGAAAGTATCGCCGTTCAACGGTGTATAGGTTCATTCGTCGGAAGTCACTAGCGTTGATGGCTTAGTCGTCGGTATATTTGTGGTCATTAGGTACTCCGCAGTACGCCTTCAAGTTTTACATTTTATTTTTAATTACTAAAACTTATTGATTATGATTAATTTAATGTTTAGAAAAGAATTGTTTTTACCAAATTTATTTTCTACGGGTATGCTAATCTTATTTTTATCTTGTTTGGGCTTTGGCAATGGTTTTGCTCAGCAAACCAATCACCAAGTTTTAACGATTGTGGTGAATAAAATGGACGGAACAGCCGAGCAGTCAATTGCTTATCCGCCCGGTACCAGCTATAAAGTTTATCGTGCTTCGATGGAACTTATACCGAATGAAGTTGAAGAAGGACCTTTGGTATTAGATGGAACATTTGAATTACTCGTTTATCCTACTTATCGTAAAGATCGTCCAGATCAATACAATTTTAAGGATCAACAAGTTAAAATTTATACTGGAACAGAAGAATTTATAACGCCGGAAGCAAAGATGGAAATGGCAAAACAGCAACCTTCGAAATCGGTAAAACCTAAGGTCACGCCTGTTTTAACGGGGAAGAAGGAATTAACGCGGTCAACGCTTTATCCAGAACGCTACAATCTCAAGTTTGAATTATCAAACGGCATTAGCTTTTTCTACCAAGACGGAAAATATAGTGCGCATTTAAATGGTAAAGATTTGACCATTGCTGGAAAATATGTTATTGAAACTAAACTAGGAACGGCTAAATTGAGTTTTAATCCTCGTACCGCGGAACTGTGGTGGGTTTTCGAACCGAACGAAAAGGAATAAGATTAGCAGTCAGTGTGAGTTCTATTTTATTAAACGGCAAGCAATCTATTTTTTATGCAAAATTATTTAGAACAACGGTATTTTGGCGTGAAAGGCTACGAGTATTTATGCGTAGTAGCATTTTACTTCTTCTTCGCTTATATTTATCATTTTACCTTATTTTTTAATAATTTCAGTCATGATCCACCACTGATTCACTTGATTCATCCTGTAAAATTTATGCAGCAATCGGGCTTGCAATATCTCGTGAAATTAATTTACTCGATCTTAATTTGGTGGTTACTCTTCCGGAAGTACAAAGCTTTACCGCTGAAAAAAAGGATCTTGTTGCACCTCCTCCTCTTACCTTTTTGGATTTTAGCTTGTCAGCAAACGTATTATATATTGGCAGAAGCCATCGGTTGGTGGCACTTGGTGAGTTACGGTCAAGTTTGGGATATTTACATTCCTGCCTTGTTCTATGTCTTACAATTTGGTTTGCTGCACGCTTACGAATCCTACCATACGAATCAACGGAATTTGGAACAAAAAGCAGTACTTTCCGAAGTGGCACTCAAAAGTGAATTAGCAGCGATCAAAGCACAATTGAATCCTCATTTTTTGTACAATGTTTTTAATACGATTAGTGCTTCCGTCCCGGCTCAACAGGAGGAAACGAGGGAGTTGATTGCCAAGCTATCAGACTTGTTTCGCTACCAACTTAAAGCCAGTAAAACGGAATTGGTTTGCTTGTCAGAAGAATTAGACTTTGTGGCAAAATACCTCGACCTAGAGCAAGCTCGTTTTGAAGATCGCCTGAAAATAATAATTGATGTTCCTCTCGAACTTCGAACACGCATGGTTCCTTCGATGATTTTGCAGCCCTTGGTTGAAAATGCCGTCAAACACGGCATTGCTGCTTTGGTGGAAGGTGGCACCGTGTCGATCAAGATTTATCCGGTAGGGGAGCAGCTTCATTTCGAAGTGTCTGATACGGGCGTTGGCGTGAAAGACAAGACCAAACTTTTTGACGTGGGCGTAGGCTTGACGAACACAAAATTAAGACTCGAAAAATTGTACGATACCACGATTAAAATTTCAGATAACCTTCCTCAGGGCTTGAAAGTTGAATTTGCCATCTAGCAAGCCTGCTAAATAGAAATATGAAAAAAGTAATAATTATCGACGATGAATCTTCCGGACGAAAACTAATTCGGGAGTATTTGACCGATTTTCCACAATTGATTTTGGTGGGAGAAGCTAATAATGGCGTAGATGCGATCAAAACGATCAACGAATTTAAACCAGATCTTATCTTTTTGGATATTCAAATGCCAGGCATGACTGGTTTTGAAGTCTTGTCGCACCTAGAAGAATTACCGCAAATTATTTTCTCCACGGCTTATGATCAATTTGCCCTCAAAGCCTTTGAAATACACGCGTTGGATTATCTTTTAAAACCCTATACCAAAGATCGTTTTCGCAAAGCAGTAATGCGTTTGGAAGCCGAAGAAGAAGGCACAAAGCAGCTACAACCTTTGGCAGAAACGATGATTATGAATGCCCAAATTTACCCAGAGCGCATTTTGGTGCAATCGGGGCGCAAATTGGTCACCATTGCCGTCAAGGATATTTTGCGGATTGAAGCGGATGGAGATTATTCTAAATTGATCGTTGGCGATGCGACTTACTTGAGCAATTACGGGATTAGCAAGCTGGCGGAAAAATTAGATCCTCAGTTTTTTATTCGAGTACATCGCTCCGCAATTGTAAATTTAGACTACGTAGAAAGCTTGGATAAATATACGAGTAGTTACGATGTCAAAATGAAAAATGGCGACGTGGTGAGGGTAAGCCGTGGTTATATGGATAATATTAAAAATTTGATGTATTAAGGCTTGTCGCTAAAATAGTTATCTACTTTGTTGCGCGAATCTCGTCCCTTTACGAAAAATGGAAGATTAGCTTATTCGTTCTTCAACGTAATTTTAAACATCCTGCAAGAACAATATGTCTGCTCAAATCGTTACATTGGTGTTTTTACGCTAAAATTTGACTAAGGTACACTGTAAAAAGAATCGCTTCCTCAAAAGGAGCCCTCCTTAATTTGCAAGGTATTAAGAACGAAAAAATTGAACCAGTACATATGAAAAAATTGAAAACGCTAGGGGAACTAAAAAAATCAGGCTACCAAAGCCGTTCTATCAAAGCGGAGTTACGAGAAAATTTAATTAAGAAATTACAATCAGGCGAGCAGGTTTTTGAAGGGATTCTTGGTTTTGAAGATACCGTTTTACCGGATATTGAGCGCGCTATTTTGTCACAGCACAATATCTTACTCTTAGGTTTGCGAGGACAGGCAAAGACTAGAATTGCCCGTTTGATGGTTCATTTGCTAGATGAATATATGCCGGTTGTGGCGGGGAGCGAATTGAACGACGATCCTTTGTCGCCGATTTCGACTTACGCGAAAGACTT
Organism: uncultured Saprospiraceae bacterium; assembly: GCA_937951685.1. GTDB lineage: Bacteria > Bacteroidota > Bacteroidia > Chitinophagales > Saprospiraceae > CALFBG01. The sequence goes on from CALFBG010000233.1 coordinate 18,687, forward strand.
GATCGCCGAGAAAGGGGACAAAACGCCCATCGAATGGGTACACCGCAACGAGCGGTACGTGGAGAAATTGGCAACACCAGATGTGAGTATTGCGGATTTAGTAGGGGACGTTGATCCGATTAAAGCGGCAACTTTAAAGTTGTCCTACGCTGACGAAAGAGTGATTCACTTCGGGTTGATTCCACGCTCGCATCGCTGTATTTTTGTGATCAATGAGTTACCGGATTTGCAGGCGCGGATTCAGGTATCTTTATTTAATATTCTGCAAGAAGGCGATATGCAAATTCGAGGCTTTAAATTGCGCCTTGACTTGGATATTCAATTCTTGTTTACGGCCAATCCGGAAGATTACACCAACCGGGGAAGTATCATTACACCCTTGAAAGATAGAATTGAAAGTCAAATTTTGACGCACTATCCGAAGACGATCGAAATTGCGCAAATGATTACGGAGCAAGAAGCAAAGATTCCTGCCGCACAAGCGAAAGGCGTTGTCGTTCCAGAATTGTTTAGAGTAATGATGGAGCGGATTAGCTTCGAAGCGAGAGAAAGTGAGTACATCGACGAGAAAAGTGGCGTTTCGGCGCGCTTGAGTGTATCGGGTTTTGAAAATTTAATGAGTACGGCGGAGCGCCGAATGTTAATCAATAAAGAAAAGAAAACTACTTTGCGATTAACGGATTTTTGGGGTGTCATTCCAGCCATTACCGGAAAGGTAGAATTGGTATACGAGGGCGAGCAAGAAGGTCCTTACAATGTTGCGATTGCTTTATTGGGTAAAGCGATCAAAGCAGAATTTTTGAGCTTCTTTCCTAATCCAGATAAATTTAGAAAAGGTGTAGATCGCGATCCTTACGGAACGATTAGAGCTTGGTTCGCAGATGGAAATACGGTAGACTTGCTGAACGATGCGAGCGATAAAGATTTCCACAAAGCACTCGATAGCGTTGCGGGATTATCTAAATTGGTAGAAGCGGTTAAACCTGCCAACGGCGATAAATACTTGTTCATGGAATTGGCTTTGCAAGGCCTTTCAGAAATGGACGTTGTCAATAAAGATTTTGTAGATTCTACTTTTTCTTTCCGAGATTTACTAGCCAATATGCTAGGAGACATGGGAGGAGAGGAATAGGATTTTTTTCAAAATAAAATATAAAGATCCCGAATGTACTAATTGTTGCATTCGGGATTTTTTTTGAGTTTTTTAATGAAAGACGATATGTAAAATCACCAAAGACGCTGCTAAACCGAAACCAACCAAGCGTGCTCGCCGAGAATTACTTTTGAAAATGTTACTTAAGTTTTTCCAATTTTTGCGCAAAGCAAACAAGACTACGCCCGCAGCAACCAGCAATAAGGCCAATCGATAGTACTCAAAATTTGCTAAGTCGCCATTGTTGTAATAATGCCAAGTCAGGAAAATTGGCCAGGCACTCATCGCCGCCAAGCTCGCTAGACTGTCCCCCGCCGAACGATTAAAAATACCACTACTATAAATAGCTACCACTAACACTATTGCTGCTAAAAGTGGTCTCCATAGTCCCATATTTGGAAATCCTAAGTATATCGCAACACTCGTCAGAATAATCGCAATTGCCAAACGAACATAAGGAATTTGCTTAGGAAAAGGAACTAAATATCCCGTTCCCAAAATGCTAAACGCAATGAGAATTACCCAAAATGCGCGCACAAAATAATTCATGTCAGGGAAGAAATAGAGCATCAAAAGATGCAAGGGAATTGTAGCAAGAAAAGCCGCTAAAGCCAAGCGATGATTCGGCGCCACCAAGAAAGCCGCCGCACAAATCAACACCACAATACCGCAATTAATATAATACCGCAACTCATTGAGCGTATGCGTAAAAGCGGCCTCCGGATTTTCAAACTTAACGTAAAGCAACACAAAACCCATCAAAACGCCCGTAATCAAACTAATCAAAATCATCCGTCGGCCTGCGTTAACGACTTGCGTGTCGGTTGCGGATGGATTGAGATAAGGTTGGTAAATATCAATGGACCACATTGTCGCTAAAGAATTAAAGGTAGAATCGACCGTACTCATTAGAGAAGCAAACAAGGCACACAGGATAATGCCTTTTACTCCCGTCGGTAAATAATTATCTACCAAATACGGGAAAGCCATATCGGACTCTGGTAGTTGGTTTTCGGGACCTAAAATGCCATACAAGGCAATCCCCGGAATGACAATTAAAATCGCCATGATATACTTAAACGCTCCCCCGACCATCAAGCCAATTTGTGCTTGTTGTAAATTCTGCGCAGCTAAGGATCTTTGAATAATTGTCTGATTGGCACACCAATAATTGATGTTGAGTAAAAACAAACCAAACATATGCGTCCACGGTAATTTGGGGTGATCTTCTGGCAAATACAAATGCATTTTCTCCGGCGTTTTTTCGTACAACATCTGCCAACCGCCAAGGTGATGAACGGCTGTAAATAAAACGATCACGCCACCAATAAAGAGAATCGAAAACTGGATGACGTCTGTCTTTACCACCGCCGCTAAACCGCCCAAGTAAGTATAAACCGCCGAGAAAACACCAAGGCCAACAATCAAAATCGCAATTCGCATAATGCGATCTTCGTGGAGAAAGGAAAGGTAATCGGCAAAAACAAAATCTGCCGCGTAAGCGCCCCAAAATAAAGCGGCTCCCAGCGTGATAGTGGCAAATAAAGTAATGCTCGCCAAGGAATAAAAAAGGGCCACCGTAGCGCCCAAACGTTTTTTGATGAATTGGGTAATCGTAATCACTTTTTCACTCAGGTACATCGGTACGAAAATAAAAGCCGCCATCAGAATACCTTGCATTGCATTGATTTCTAAACTGGCTTGCGCCAAACCATATAAATAAGCCGAACCCATCATGCCTAAGAATTGGTAGCCACTGATGTTCGTTGCAATGGTAGATAAGGCAATGGAAGGCCAACGCAGATTCCGAGCACTCAAAAAATATTCTTCGGTACTGACTTCTCCCTTGGTACGACCAGAAACTGCCGTTACAAAAATGATGATGAAGTAGGAAATTACAATGAATAAATCAATCAAGGAAAATGTATTTTTAGAATGGACTAATTAACCTTGTTGGAAAACAAGCGTCGTAATTCATCAAGATAAGTAATTCTGTTGAAATGCCAAATACAATTTTTTATCTTTGAGCTTCAACTATAAAAACCTATCATGGCGAGAAAAAAGAATTTCACTTTAATCGGTGCAGGAATTATGAGTGCCACGCTTGGCGTCTTACTCAAACAATTGGCGCCAGAAGCTCAACTCACCATTTACGAACGACTGGATCAAGTAGGAGCGGAAAGTTCGGATGCTTGGAATAATGCGGGGATGGGACATTCTGCTTTTTGTGAGCTTAATTATACCCCCTTACGGGAAAATGGGAAAGTGGACATTTCGAAAGCCTTGAAAATTAGTGAAGCTTTCGAAGTCTCCAAGCAACTTTGGGCTTACCTCAAGGAAAATAATTTGGTGCCGACGGATCAAGCTTTTATCAACGACATTGACCATATGAGTTTTGTGTGGGGACCAGATAATATGAGTTTCTTGCAACAACGTTACGCTGCCTTAACACCATACGCTATTTTTGAGGACATGAAGTACACGGAAGATTTTGATGAAATTGCGACTTGGGTGCCGTTGATGATGCGTGGGAGAAATCGCAAGGAAGAAATTGCGGCGACGCGCATGGAAATTGGAACAGATGTAAATTTTGGGGCGATTACACGGAGCATGATCGCCTATTTGAAAAACTGTGATGGCGTGGAAATTCATCTGGGACACGAGGTAAAAGATTTGGCGCGCGGAACGGATGGTCGTTGGCACGTGGACGTGGAAGACTTAGCGACAGAAAAAGAAAAAACGACGATTAGTGATTTTGTATTTATTGGTGCGGGTGGTGGTGCGCTGACCTTGCTTGAAAAATCAGATCTTCCAGAGGGTAGGGGTTACGGTGGTTTTCCGGTAAGTGGTCAATTTTTGGTTTGTACGAATCCGGATATCGTGTTGCAGCACGAAGCTAAAGTATATGGCAAAGCAGCAACGGGTTCGCCACCAATGTCGGTGCCACACTTGGATACGCGGATGTTGAATGGTGTACGTTCGTTACTCTTCGGACCTTACGCTGGATTTTCAACCAAGTTTCTGAAAAATGGTTCTTATTTCGATTTGCCTTTATCCATCGAAGTGCATAATGTTTGGCCAATGCTTTCGGCGGGACTGCATAATATTGGGTTGACGAAATATTTAATCGAGCAGGTGTTGCAATCTCCGGAAGATCGGTTTGCCGCTTTGCAGCAATATTATCCCGAAGCACGTTTTGAAGATTGGGAATTGGCGACGGCGGGACAGCGCGTACAAATCATTAAAAAAGACGAAGAAGAAGGTGGCGTGTTGAAATTTGGAACGGAAATCGTGAGCGCGGAAGATCGTAGTCTCGCAGCCTTACTCGGTGCCTCTCCGGGCGCTTCCACTTCGGTATCAATTATGTTGGACGTATTACGAACTTGCTTTCCTGATCAAATGGCTTCGACGGCTTGGCAAAAGACCTTGAAAAAAATCTTTCCAAGTTACGGGGAATCCTTAATCAAAAATGGTGAACTTTGTCGAAGGGTACGAGACTATACGACGGAGGTTTTAAAACTAGAAACAACGGGCTAAGCTAGTAGATTGAT
>CALFBG010000234.1 GCA_937951685.1 uncultured Saprospiraceae bacterium
GCAATGTTGACTCCTTTTTTGCCTTGTGGATGGAGCGTAAGTATTTTTTCTTCCATTGGAATTGAGGAATTAGCGGATTAAATTATTTTTCTCGATCGTAGCAGCGTAAATTCCGTTGTAAACGCGTCATCATTTTTAAAATACGCTGTGCTTTCTCTTCTTCCGTTTTAGCTTCGTAAATCCAGTTTAAGTAGGCTTGCTGCTCGGTGGGTGTGAAAGCCAAATAATGTTGGAGGATTTCAGGTGCTTCTTGCTCAAAGCAGGCTTTGATTTCTGATGGCATTTCTGTAGGACCTTCGTCGGAAAATAGGGAAAGGTGTACGTAATCACCAGCTTGTTTATTAATCTTCTTGCGGATAGCCGCCTTAACGGAAAAGAATAAAGAACCATCGCCCATCGGCATCAACTTGTGTTTGTTTAACTCGTAATCATCAATCTTACCTTTCACGGTAACCCAACCAAACGGTCGATTTTTGTTTGATGAAATTTCGGGCAGACGGGCATAGGTCCAACCTCCTTTTCCTGGAAATTTTTCTAATAAAAAAAGTCGATCAACTAAAGGTTTTTCTGAAGCCATGGTACTTTTTGCGCTAAGCCAATTGATTTCCCTCAAAGTTAGTGGATTCTCAATAAAAAAAAAAGGTAAAAAAAATGATTCAAAATCCAAGGAGCAATTTTAACTGCTTCTGCTAGACTTTGAATCATTTTATTAAAGATAGCTGATTGATGGTTTCCGTTAAGGACGTTCAACTTGCTAAAGTACGTTTAGTATTTAATTTCCTGTAAATCAACAATAAATCCGTTGATATTCTTCTTTTTCTTTAATTCTTTTTCGTAGCTCTTCGCAATCTTACGATCGGGGAATGGTCCTAGTAAAATTTTATACATTGGTTTCTTATCTTTCCCTTCTTCTACACTTACCAAAATATTATTGAACCATTTTTCTTGTAATTCTGCCACTTGTTTCATAACATTTTCATATTGCGTAAACGTAGCAACTTGTACCCCAAAACCTTTTCGCTCTGGTCGTAAAATCTGAACCTTATACAAGTCGAAGTTTTTATAATCCTTTGCTTTAACTCGCTTTGCAGTTGTTGTACTTACCGTTTTTCTTGGTTCTGGCGTAGCTACTTTCGGTGCCGCTACTTTTGGAGCAGGTTTCGGTGTGGCTTTAACGGCTGGTTTTGCGTTAACCACTGTCGTTTCTTTGATCGCTTCTTTTACGGCTTCTTTAACCACCGGTTTAATCGATTTCGGTGCTACGTATTCTTCTACTTCTACGGGTTTGGTGCGACTAACAATTGGTGCAATTGCTTTTTGACCTAATACGTCCAGTTTGACACTTGCCGTTCCTGTTTGTACAATCCCTAAAGCTTCTGCTGCTGCTCTCGAAACGTCAACAATTCTGCCTTTAACGCCCGGACCACGATCATTGATCCGTATTTCCACGGATTGATTATTATCTACCCTTGTCACACGGACTACGGTACCAAAAGGTAGGGTTTTGTGCGCGCCCGTCAAACTATTTTTATTGTATAGCTCCCCACTAGCTGTTTTTCTGCCGTGAAACGTATCAGAATAGTAGCTGGCAACGCCGAATTGCTGCGCGCTAAGTTGTGCAGAGGCACAAAAGAAGACCATGAATAGTAGCTTAGTGATAGTGTTTCTCATTGTATTTAATTTTTAAAAATGATTTTACTTGCCAATTATCCTTAGGAATTGATTTTTAACTTAGGAAAGTTAATCTTTGGTTTTTTATTTTAAAACAACTTCTAAAACAACTTTCTTAGAAATAGCGCTTAAAAGTCGCTTGATAAAAAAAGATTTAAACCTTATCGATGTTCAGGTTGTTTAGATAAATTTCCTAGTCAAAATTAAGGATTAATTTAATACGACACAATAAAAACGGTTATTTAGCACAAATATTGAACTTTCGCGGGCTAAATTTTGTAATTTTGTCGTTGTATTTTTACGAAGTTGTGCCGCAGGATTGTAATCCACTAAAGTTAAAGACTTAAAGCTGCAAAACTTAGTTTTAGCGATCTAGTCTAAAATAACTTCGTTGATCAAACATATTACAAAATACCTGCCATTTGGGCAAAATGATCATACTAGAAATGTTTCTCGTCGGGGCAAACGAATCCAAAAATAGAATAGGAGTCAATCCGCCGGACAATTCTAAATTGAATAAAGAATTATAAAAAGAATGATATGAGTAAGCACGGAAGAGTCTTAGTAGCCATGAGTGGTGGTATTGATAGTACGGTCGCCGCGATGATGATGCACGAAGAAGGCTATGAAGTCATTGGAATCACAATGAAAACTTGGGATTATGCCAATTCTGGTGGCACCCAAAAAGAAACGGGCTGTTGTAGTTTGGATTCGATTAATGATGCCAGACAAGTTGCCGTAAACCTAGGATTTCACCATTTTATCGTCGATATTCGAGAAGAATTTGGGGATTATGTGATTGATAATTTTGTGGACGAATATCTCGCAGGAAGAACACCAAATCCTTGCGTTTTATGTAATACGCACATCAAATGGAGTTCCCTTCTAAAACGTGCCGATGCCTTGGATTGCGAATTTATCGCCACGGGGCATTACGCACAACTCAACACAAAGAACGATCGACATTACGTGACTAAAGCAGTTGATACGCATAAAGACCAATCTTACGTATTGTGGGGTTTGAGTCAAGAATGTATGGAACGCAGTCGTTTTCCATTGGGAACATTTACAAAGCCAGAGGTTCGAAAAATGGCTTTTGATTGGGGCTACGAAGAATTGTCCAAGAAAGGAGAAAGCTACGAGATTTGTTTTGTCCCAGATAACGATTACCGTGGTTTCTTGAAGCGGCGCGTCGATGGATTGGAAGAAAGAGTAGCGGGCGGAAATTTTGTGGATGGAAAGGGACAAGTAATCGGTCGCCACGAAGGCTATCCTTTTTATACCATCGGACAACGCAAAGGCTTGAAAGTCGCTTTTGGGAAACCAATGTACGTGACGGAAATTCAACCCGAAAGTAATACCGTCGTTTTAGGGGAGGTAGATGCTTTACTGCGTAACGGTCTAACGGTTGGTCAGGTCAATATGATGAAGTATGCGGAAGTTCCAGATGGCTTAGAAGTGGTAACCCAAATTCGCTATAATAGCGCAGGTACTTTGAGTAGTTTGCGCAACGTAGACGACAAAATCGGCGTTGATTTTTACGCAAATGTAAAAGGAGTGGCTCCGGGACAATCTGCGGTTTTCTACGAAGGAGACGACGTCGTCGGTGGCGGTATCATTTATCGGGGATAGTTCTGCGGTAGTTTGATCAGCTGATTTGGCGTATTCTTTGCCTTTTAATATCGACGGTGGCGATACCGTTTTGCCGATTTACTCGTTTGAATATAAAACCTACCCAAAATGGATTTCAAAAAATATTTCTACTGGTGTCTTGTACTTGGCTTGTTCGCCAGTTGTAATGAGAATACAAACACGGAAGAGTTGAACGTAGATATGGGCTTGGAGTATTTTCCACTTACGGTAGGGAAGTATATCGTTTATCAGCTCGATTCAATTACTTACGACATTACAGCTAGTGGCACGGTTCGAGATACGGTTCAGGGATTTTTGAAGGAGGAAATTATTGATACGAGTTTCAATAATTTAGGTGCCGTAGTAGCGGTGATTCAAAGAAGTGTCAAAGCGAATTGGACCGATGCTTGGGAAGTTAAAGATATTTGGCAAGCGAGTATTACCGATAATCAAGCTCAAAAAGTAGAGGAAAACTTACGGTTCATCAAATTGGTATTTCCCGTAACGGCTGGCACAACTTGGAATGGTAATATTTTTATTCCTGACGATTTGGATATTGCCATTGCTGGCGAACGCATTGATTTTTTCAAAAACTGGTCTTACGAAATTGAAAGCGTCGGTAAATCGGAACAGATTGGTGGAAAAAACTTCGAGGAAGTAGCTACCGTTTTCCAAGCAGATAACGAAAACTTAATCGAACTTCGCTACTCAATGGAAAAATATGCTAAAAACGTTGGCTTGGTATACCGAGAGCTAAAAATCCTAGATACACAAGATATCAACTCTACCGATCCTTGGGAAGTGAAGGCGAAGAATGGCTTAATTCTCCGCCAAGAATTAATTGAACACAACTAGACTTTACTTACTCAAATTGGTGTGATCGGCTACGATGACCCACTTCCCTTTGATTTTTTTCCAAACTAAAAGGAAATAACCGCCCAAGGCTTCTTTATCTGGATAGCTTAATTTCCAACTACCAATCATGGTATACACTTTGCGACTCCGCTTGTCGATATTGCTAACCTCAAACTCGAGTTTCCCCATCGCAGACTTGTCGGGATAAGACTTTTTATAATTATCATAGGTTTTTTGCCAACCGTAAGAAGGTCCACGACTCCCAATGAATTGTAATTGATCAGATTTCCAATATCCTTCCATGAAGGCCGCGATGTCTCCTTTGTTCCAATCTTCACTTTGTTTTTCCATGACCGCTTGGATGGCTTTAACACTTTTACTTTGTGCTTGACTCGTGGTAGCGGTGCAAAGTAGCAAGCCGAATAAACTGAGTTGGAGCGTAACGGAAAGGATGCGTTTGAACATAGATAATTATTTTAAACTAGCGTATGAATACAATTAAAAATGAGCGGCGTTTCTTTTCATAAAAAAACCTTATAATTCAATTACAACTTTACCTTTCACTTCTCGCCGCATCAAACTAGCAATGGCCTCTGGCGTTTCTGCCAAAGTATGTCGCGCGTGAATGTGCGGTTTGATTTTTCCTTCGGTAAAAAATTGCGCGAGTTCCAAAGTGTTTTGAAGGTTGAGGGATGGCGATTTCATGGCAAATGCCCCCCAGAATACACCTACAATCTGGCAACCTTTCAACAAGGCAAGATTGAGTGGGATTTTAGGAATTTCCCCCGCCGCAAATCCCACGACCAAAAATCGACCTTCCCAAGCAATTGCCCGTAAAGCTGCTTCCGAAAAATGTGCGCCCACCGGATCATAAATGACATCAGCGCCTTTTCCATCAGTGAGTGCTTTTACCCGAGCTTTGAGATCCTCCGTTTGATAATTGACCCCTTCACTGGCACCATAGGACTTGCACAAAGCCAATTTATCATCCGTAGAAGCCGCCGCAATGACTTTTGCGCCCATGAGTTTCCCCAATTGCACTGCTGCCAAGCCTACACCGCCCGAAGCTCCGAGCACCAAAAGCGTTTCGCCCGCTTTAAGTTTCGCCCGATCTTTCAGCGCATAATAGGAAGTCCCGTAAGCCATCATAAACGAAGCCGCTACCGCAAAATCCATATTGGGTAACTTCGGAAAGCATTGCTTCGCAGGAAGTAAGACTTGCTCCGCAAACGCACCGTGGGAGACCAAACCAAAAACTTCGTCGCCTACTTTGAGGTGTTTGACCCCTTCTCCAACAGCTAATACAATACCTGCTACATCGCTTCCGGGCGTAAACGGCAATTCCGGTTTAAATTGGTAAAGGCCTTGAATGATTAAAGTATCTGGGAAATTTACCGCCGCTGCTTTTACTTGTACTAAGACTTCATTTTTAGCAGGTTGAGGTGCGTCGATTTCGGCGAGGATTAAATTTTCGGGTGGACCGTAACTTTGACAAAGGATGGCTTTCATATGGAGAAATATTTCGGGTGATTTTATTTTTGTGATGAAAATAAACATTATCGGCTAAACTTGCCTCCAAAGTAAAGGATAAGTTTTTGAAAACTATTATCTTGCCGGCAAATTGATACGATATGGAGGATTATGTTGCTATTGGATACACGCAAAAAGCCCACGGTGTACAGGGGGAAATTAAAATAGAAGTGAAACCAGAATTTCTCGAAGACTTTTTTCGGGGGACGCTTTTTTTTATTGAAATCGCAGATAAGAAAATTCCTTATTTTATTGAAAAAATAAGAGGAAAAGAACAATTAATTGTAAAATTGGAAGATATAAATACTCGTGAAAAAGCAAAAGTGATTTCTTCGAAGGCGATTTACTTACGGCAATCCGATTTGCTGGAAGAAGAGGAGAAGGAGTTTGAGGTAGCAGAAACGAGTGTCTACGGCGCGTACGTGGGATTTGAACTGAAGGATAAGGAATTAGGTTTGATCGGTACGATTGAGGAAGTGGTGGAATATCCACAGCAAGAATTAGCAGTCGTCAACTATCTTGAAAAGGAACGGTTGATTCCGCTTAATGAACAGTTTATCACTAGTATTGATGTCAAAGAGAAAGTGATTCATCTAGAACTGCCGGAGGGACTTTTAGCTATTTAAAATAACTTCGAAGCTAGAAAATTTGCTAGGACGACTAGCACGGTAAGTTGAAAATCAAAAACGCCCGAATATTCCAACAGAACATTCGGGCATTTTCAGCTTTAGCAGCAGCTTTTACTTTACTGTCGGCAATGACAGTTGGGACTCATGAAGCTATGCGTCGATTGGTAGAAAGGGTAGGCGTTGCCACTTCCTTTTTTCTCCCAATAAAATTCATCTCTTTTACGATCGTAGTTACCAATTTCGTGCATCGTTTTGGCATCGTAGATCCGACCGTTGATCATGGTATACTTAACAAATTCACTATTTTGAATATTGTCCAATGGATTTTTATCCAAAACAATCAAATCGGCTAGTTTACCCACTTTGAGCGAACCTAAGTCTTTATCCAAACCTAAATATTTTGCACCGTTAATCGTCGCTGCCTGTAAAGATTGGTGATTACTCATTCCACCTTGTTCAAACATCCACATTTCCCAGTGTGCCCCCAAACCTTGTAATTGACCGTGCGAACCTAGGTTAATCAAAACACCTTCATCGTTCAATTTCTTACAAGACTTAGCAACGAGGATATGACCATTTTCGTATTCTTCGTCGGGAATCATGGTTCGGTGTCGCGAACGAGAGTCTACGATTGCTCTTGGGGTAAAACTTAAGAGTCGTTCCTTCTCCCAGACATTTGTTTTTTGGTACCAATAATACTCGCCGTTGACGCCACCGTAGTTAACGATTAAGGTAGGCGTATTTCCCGTTTGGGTAGCCGACCAAAAATCAATGACATCTTTATACAAGGGCGCAACAGGAATATTGTGTTCCACACCCGTATGACCGTCTGCCACCATCGACAAGTTGTGAAAGAAGAAAGAACCGCCTTCTGGAACGACCATAATTTCTAATTCTCTTGCCGCCTGAATAATTTGTTGACGTTGTTCGCGTCGGGGCTGATTATATGACTTTACAGAAAAAGCACCGTAGGCTTTTGTTCTTTTCAATGCAGAACGCGCATCTTCGAGATTATTAATAACGGCTTTGAAATCGCCATCTGCGCCGTACAAAATAGTTCCGGTCGAAAAGATTCTTGGTCCTACCATTTGTCCCGCTTTCACCATTTCAGATTGGGCAAAAGTAATTTCAGAATTAACGGATGGATCATGCGTTGTAGTTACACCGTAAGCAAGGTTGGCGTAATATTGCCAATGCTTCTTCGGGCTCAATCCTGCTCGGAAGGCACCCAAGTGTGCGTGTACATCCACAATGCCCGGCATAATTGTTTTACCTTTGCAATCAATTACTTTTGCCGAACTTGGGATTTTGATATTTTTTCCCATGGCTTTAATGCGATTGCCTTCGATGAGAATGCTCCCGTTTTCAATAACTTCTTTACCTTCCATCGTGATGATTGTTGCGCCCGTTAGTGCGACTAATCCATCTGGAACGTCCGTTTTAGTTTCTAGCGTAATCACTAATCCAGCGGTATCAATCGGAGGAATACTATCGGCGGCACCTTCGAGAAAGAGAAAGCGATCCGTCAAAGCATTAGAAAAATATTCATTTCCTAAGGTCCAGTGTAAGGTCTTGCTATCTTTTGACCAGTGTAAATTGATGCCAGCATCGTTTGCCACTTGTGCGACGGGAACTGCTTTCGTGGTTGCGGAAAGACCAATTGGTTTCCCCGTCTTAGGCATCGGCGCAATGTATACTTTATACAACTCGGTAAAAGCGATCCATTCATTATCGGGGCTCGGGGTAAATTGAGTTGTATATTTAGTATTGAAGATTACTTTCTCGTCACTACCATCTACTTTGACGCTTTTGAAGGCCTTCGTTAGGCTTCCGAATAAATAGCCACCCGTTTGGAAAAAGATGCGTTTGCCATCTTTATTGAAGGTAGGATATTCGCCTTGCGGAACTACGAGTTTGCTTTCGCCTCCGTTGCTGGGCATGACGTAAATGCCTGGCTTGTTGGTAAAGGAATATCCTTGGTGTGTATTTCCACTTTCGCGCCGGTAAACGATTTGCTTGCCATCGGGTGAGAAGTTTGGCGTACGATAAATTCCTTTTTTCTTATTCAGTTTTGTTTTGTTACCAGAGCGCAGATCCATTTTGAAAATATTACCTAACTCCTGATCATCCCAAGTCACGTAGACGATGCTGTTGCCGTCGGGAGCGTAAGCCGCTTCAAATTCAAAATCTTGGTCGCTAGTTAAGCGTTTGGCTTTTCCTTTCGGTAAATCCATTTGCCATAAATATCCCAAGGCATTAAAAATCAAACGTTTGTTATTCGGTGCGGTGACGACATCTCTCAGTACTTTTACTTGAAATTTGTCGGGCGAAACTTCTTGTTCAAAACGTACCGTTTCTGCTACTTTTTGAACAACGTCTACGGAGAATGGAATTTCTTTAGCGTCACCCGTTGTAGCGTTGACTTTCCATAATTTTCCTTTTCCCCAAATGACGAGGTGCTGGTTGTCTGCCGTCCAATCAAAACCCGTATACACACCAAAAATAGCCCAAGCTTCTTGCTGGTCTTTACTCAAACCATCAAAGAGCGGGAAGTCTTGTCCGGTTTCAATGTCGTGGACAAATAAAACAGACTTGGTACGTACGCGTCGGACGTAAGCAATTTTTTTACCATCGGGAGAAACTTCTGGTCGGCAAGCTCCGCCTGGACCGGAGATAATGGTTTCTGTTTTGCCCGTTTCTCGGTCGTAGCGTTTTACCACGTAGATTTGGCTATTCGGATCTTTATTATATTGAAAGTAACCACCACTATATACATCTTCACTGTAAAAAAGGTAGCGGCCATCTTTAGAAATGCTAGGCTCATTGACATCTTGTTGATCATTTTTACGTTTGGTCAGTTGTATGCCACTGCCGCCCGTGATGTGGTACATCCACATTTCTCCCGCGCCTAAAGAGCGTTGAGAAGAGAAGTGTTTTCTAGCGATAATGTAATCGCTATTGGGCACCCAGATGCCATTATTGAGTAAGCGAAAACTTTCTTTGGTAATTTGTTTAGGGTTGGAACCATCTTGGTCCATGTACCAAATATTATCTCCACCGCCAGCGTCACTCGTAAATAAAATTCGTTTACCATCTGGACTAAATCTAGGCTGTACTTCGTAGGCCAAACCACCTCGGAGTAACTTTGCTTTTCCGCCCGTAGCGGGAATGGTATAGATATCTCCCAGCATATCAAAAACGATGGTTTTTCCATCGGGGCTGAGATCAAGGTTCATCCAAGTCCCTTCCGTAGTGGTAAATTTGACTTCTTTGTAAGTACCGGGAGGATTATTGACATCCCATTTTTTATCGTCCTTTTTTTTCTGAGCGGAGATGCTACTCCAGCAAGCGATTGCTAGTACGGTATATAATAATTTTTTTAGCATTGATTAATATTTTGGATAATTGAATACGCGGGCTAAGCTGCTTTTCGGGGGGCTTATCCTCAGCTGAGTGCTAATTTAGCAAAAATAGCGCGTAAATTTTGCTAAGGGCTTACTCGAAATGCTAATGGTCGATTAAGAAACAAAAAGGGAATTGTAAAATTGAACTTTATGCGCAGCGAAAATAGTTGTTGTGTTGTTTGTTGAAAATTGGGAGTGAGTAATATTTTTAGCGCATCTTGCTTGTAGCTCAGAGTGTCAATTTGGGTGTTTTGATTGCTTTTCTTTAGCGCATTGATGAGTGAAGCTGCGAGAAAAACTAAGGTGAATGTTGCGTTAACAGTATATAGTTAAAATAGCGGACTAGTTTTGCAGACTTCATTTTTTTTGTTAAAAAAATGTATACATTTTGTAATATCTTAAGAATATCATATATTGATGTTGATTTTAAATAGATTTTATTTTAATGTCTATAAGCAAATTCTTGTACGCTTTTAATTTTTCTTATTTCTTGTCACCAGCGTTATGGTTACGAAACTTTAAAAGAAGTTTGTTCTGAGTTCTAAGTCTTTGCTTATGATTTTTAACATCATTTTAAAATAACTTCATTACCAATCTATTTTTTATTTTAATATTATTTTCAATGCCATTAACTATTGAATACTTAAGCGATTTCATCTTGATCCATCACAAGTAGTTTAAGTATTTAGTTAATCTCATCTAGTTCATTAAAAAATGCTATTGCCTTAAGTGTTAGCATAACTCAAAAAACAACTAATTTTACTTGGAGCCAAGGGTAAGTAATTATCCGAAGGGCAAACTTATCGTATTGGATTTTTTATCTGGAATTCTTTTTTCTAGCAATAGTAAAGCGTATTAATTTCAATAAAAGTATTCATCGTTTCGGTTGCTTTGAGCGTTAGCGTAAAGCAGTTTTCAACCGGCTTCATTATTTACTTAGTCATTCAGTAAAAAATTAAAAAAATACGGTCTGCATCAATGCACAAGTAGGGTGTTAACACTCCTCTTGCTGGAATTGCTATGTACTGCCTGTTCTACAAAATATACTAGTATGTTTTAATGATGCAAGCTTGATTCGTCAGGAGCATCTGGTGGTTGCCGAAAAGCCAAATGAATAGAGTAGGCATTAATAATTTTAAATTTTATAGTTATGAAGAAAAAAATGATATCGCTAGGAAACGTATTCTTCCTGTATTGCTTATTACTCTCTAGCAGTTTACTCGCACAAACCGTATCGGTTGGTCTTGCAGCCATTGATGGCGCTACGAATTGTAATATGGGAACTATCTGTATTGGTTGTGATGGGAGTTTAACGGTAACGAGTACGGGCACGCCTACTCAGATTAAATTATGGAAAGTAGGAGATGATAACTGCACGGATGGGAATGGTTCTCCCCAAGGAAATTACTGCTCGCTTTGTGATGTTTGGGATGCAATGTGGGGTGGTGGAACCGAAGGAGGGTACTGCGCGGATCGAGTTTGGACTTTTCCTCCGGGTACCATTACGACGGATGGTGAAATGTGGATTTCGTTTCAGTCGGAAGGGAATGATGTTTTTGATGCGGCTTGTAGTCCTGATAGCTACACAGAATTTCCATTATCTGATTTGTTAAAGCGAATCTTAGAAGAAGAATGCGCAGAGGAACCTGCCTGCCCCGCTGGAAATTTCAATACGGGGGGAGATGAAGGTTTGGTAGATGCTTTCGTAGCACCACAGGACAATACGATCTTTTTTGATTTTAACACGTTTACCATTCCAGATCAGTTGGTTATTACCGTCAACTGTGTTGAAGTCTTAAACTCAGGTCCTTATTCTAATAATTTAACGGCACAACAAGTGGCAAATGGCTGGTTTGACTGCGCACCAGGTACGATCGTTGTAGGCAATGGAAATAACTTCACAGGATACATTACGGTTAATCAAGGCGATAACGTTACCATTCAAGTTGTGGGCGACAATTGTAATCGGACCGGAACGGCTTGGCGCTTAAGAGTGGACTGTGGCCCAAGAAATTCAACGGAATATAGCTTTGGCGAATTATCCGTTGAAGAAGGATTTGTAAAACAAGCAGAAAAAGT
>CALFBG010000235.1 GCA_937951685.1 uncultured Saprospiraceae bacterium
TTTTTGCCATTGAGGGTAAGTTATTTCTATGACCTCCGACTGTTCAATGGCTTCAATCGTATAAAAAGATTTTATTCCGGCGATCATGGAGGAATAAGCAGCAATGAGATCGCCTTCTTTCATAAAAACTTTAGTAAATTCTTTTCCTGCTTTCGTTAAATAGTAGTATCTGAAAAGTCCCTTTTTTACAATTCCAATTTTATTAGGAATAGCATTTTCGCTGATAAAAGGATGATTGGGTTTATAGCTTTTTAGCTTTCCATAGCGCTCTAATTCGGAGTATAAACTTTCGATGCTGTTCATCTTTTTATTTTACGATGGCGAAAAGCTGATGATAAGTGGTAAGCACTTACTTGCTAGTTGCTAAAAGTCAAGTCGCTCAAAGCCAAGCTTCTTTACCTCATTTTTATATAATTTGCATTTCCTTCTTCAAATAAGCAAAAGCCGCTTTTACATTGGGGAAAATGCGTGCTTCAGCGATCAAATCAGGGATAATATCAATTGACTTTAATTGATCGCAGGGCTGTTCTTGGATGTTGACCAATAAAACGCGTACCCCGCGCGCTTCCAAATCAAAAACGATATCTTCTAAAGCATAAAGTCCAGATTGATCAATCGTCGGTACTTCATCCATGCGAATGATTAGCGCTTTAACCTTTTGATCAATGGCGGCAACTTGGTTCTTCAGATGCGTTGTAAATCCAAAAAACAAAGGTCCTTTTAAGTGCTTGATTAATACTTTATCTTTATATTCCTCGTAGAAGGGTAATTCGTCTTGCCAAGGTTTTTCGTCCTTCAAATCCGCTACGGTTTCCATGACAATACCTTTCTCTCCGAGGTCACTCGCTTTTTTCATAAATAGAATACAAGCTAAAGCAACACCAATTCCAACGGCTTGAATCAAGCTACCAAAAGTAGTGATTAACAAAACTAGAATGAGCACCACCGCATCCGCTTTTGGCACTCGGAATAAATGCTTTAAGCCTTTTGTATCAATTATTTTAAAAGCAATTGGAATTAGTAATCCTGCCAAAACGGATAATGGAATATAAGCAGCCAAGGAACCCAAACCTAAGAGCACCGCCAGCAAAACTAAGCCGTGAATGGCACCAGAAATGCGCGTTCTACCACCCGCATTGATATTCACTACCGTACCTTTTGTTGCACCCGCACCCGGAATACCTCCAATCGCAGCGGCAAGGATATTACCAATGCCTTGCCCAATCAATTCCCGATTACTATTGTGCCGAGTCTTGGTCATATTATCGGCAATGACGGAAGTCAATAAAGAATCAATACTGCCCAGCACGGCGAGTACGGCAGCGTATTCTATAATCAAGGAATAAGCTGCTGGTGGGATATTGCTAAACATCGTTTTAAGCTGCAAGCTCGGAATCCCAGATGGAATTTCTCCAATAATGGGCACATCCCAACCCAAAAAGTAGCCCGCTAGGGCAGCGACGATTAAAGCCACCAAGGGACTTGGAATCGCTTTGGTGATGTATGGAAATACGTAATAAATCACCACCGTCAAAACACCTAGCGCCAGCGCATGAACATTCATATCTGAAAAAAGCCGAGGTAAATCTTGTAAGACCGCCACGGTTGATTTTGCGGAAGAGAGTCCTACGAAAGGAAACAATTGCAGAATGATGATGATCAATCCGACACCACTCATAAAGCCAGAAATAACAGGGTAGGGGAAGTACTTAACGTAGCCTGCAATGTTGATCATTCCAAAAACGACCTGCAAAACACCACCGAAGAAAAAACTTAACAATATGATACCCATCGCCGCTTCTAAGCTTCCCGTTAATTGGATCGCCGCCGCGACTAAAGCGGCCGAAACGACTGTCATCGGACCCGTAGGACCACTTGCTTGGGTAGGTGTTCCACCAAATATCGCGGCAAATATACCAACCATGATGGCGCCGTATAGCCCTGCGGTTGCCCCCAATCCTGACTGTACCCCAAATGCTAGGGCTAAAGGTAAAGCGACTACTCCCGCGACGAGACCACCCGTAAAATCACCTTTTAAGTTGCTGAAATCTAATATTTTTGAAGACATAATTTTAGGGTTTTATTTTTTTAACAACTTCCCGAAGAAGGAAGGATGAAAAAGAGGACTTATTTTGATCCTTGTTAGTATAATTTATACCTTAGGAATAGGCATAAAAGTACAAAACGCAAGACTAGCATACTAAAAATCAGGAAAGATTTTTTGGATTTAAATGACAGAGATGGTTTGAAATTATAAAGCATTAAGTGCTTGTAACTTTCGGTGAATTTAGAAGTATATTTTCAGGCTTAACACGGGTAGTATTTGACTAGGAATCAAAAAGTTAGGGCAAATGACTGGCGAGGAGATTCGCGGCGGACGGCGGGGCTCGTTTAATGATATTTAGGTGTTTTGGGCTCTGGCTATTGCTGTTTTTTGTGCTCTCGCGTCAAATCTGTCGAAAAGCTTAAGGCTTCGGTTACCTTTTTTAATTCGTGCTGCGCAACTAATTTAAAGGTACGGAAGATCAATATATTAAGCGCTTTTAGTTGGGTAGAATTGGTAACCAACGAATATTTTTGTCCAAGCTGATCTTCCATTTCCACCCTGAAATACTGACCGCCAGAACCTTCTTCCCAGTAACTTTCGGCTAGTTGTTTCCAATCAACTTTATCCACTTGCATTCGGATTAAGTCTAATGCAGGGGCACTCAGCTTTCCTTTGTAATTTCCCTTTCGGTCATTAAAACTTTCACCCTGAAATTTGATGTTTCCATCTCCCTTAATTTCTATTTGAAAGACCGGACAGGCAGCATGACAAGGCGAACTTGAAATACTTAGCTTCTTCAATTCGTATTGACCAAGTGGTTTAAGTCTTTGCAGGCTCAATACTTCTTGTTGAGTTGGATCAGCAATTCCATATTTGATTAATTTCAGGGTATCGCCGACCAAGTAATCCACTTTGTACCGGATCTCAAATCTGTACGTTTTAATTCCCTCAGTTTTTCTGTATCGGATGGAGTCCATCATTAACTCTTCTTTTTGCAGGCGAAATGGTTCGAAGTCCTTAATCAGCCAAGGCTGACTTTCTACCATTTTATCTTGGTCAATGATTAGTACCGCTGCTTCCCCTTTTCCAACCCAATCTCCCTGTAACTTTGCAAGTAGCTTGCCTTGCTCTGGAACATCGTTGCAATTGACGCAGAGAAGGCTAAGTAAGCTCAGTAAAAATAATGTTGTGATTGGCTTCATTTTTTTTTATGAAAAGGTTTGGATCGCTATTAGTTGCACCAAACACTTAGTTGTAATTTAGCTTGTTACAAGCTTCTGATAGTCAAGTTGCTGTCTACACAAGAAGCAAGAAGTACTTTTATACTTAAAAAGCTAAGTTTTTACCAAGCAAAAAAGGCAGCTTCATTTTAGCGAAAAAAATCGTAAAAAAGCTTGACAAAAAGAATAAAGTATTATAATTTTACTTTTGTAATACGGAGACAAAGTCTTAACGGGAAATTTCTAATCTCTAATGAAGCGATTTCTTTTCCCCTTTGTCTTTAAGTTCAAAGAGTAGGGATTTGTTCTTTCTATTGACTTGTATTATTTTACCCTTACTCGGTTTTTATTTTTTATTTTTTAAAATTTTTAAGCCTACCTTGCCGGGTGTTGAGCGTCGCTCCACCCGGCAATTTTTTTTGGTACTAATACAGGTATCTCATTTTATTTTAAAACAACCTCAATAACGAATACTTCTTAGTTCAACCATATCCGGATATGCTATTTTTACCCAATTGAATTTTTGATCAAAAAAGACCGTAACAAAGGCTTCCTTTTCAAGACCGACTACTTTTGAAGACAAATCGACGTTAACTTCTACTTTAAAAAAACCTCCTTTAGTTATCGCAAAAAGATATTCATAGTTAATCTTAATCCCTTGATTTTGATAACTTTCGTTAGTGATTAAGCCGAATTCATCGTATTGATGTGCAGCTTGATAAATTCCACTTTGCTGATTTTGATCACGAGGGGCGCTAGGGTTAAACCCATAAATTTTTTCCGGTGAAATACGATCAATTGAAAACGTAATCTTTTCTTGTTCAGGAATTCTACTGATGGGCAAGGTGACTTCACTTAAATCGTCTAAATAACGGTAAGGTGTTGGGACAGTGTAGTAAAGCTCAGCGTTTACTTTATGCGCGTCGTTTGAATAAACTACCTTTGATCTGTAATAATCTTCTTTTACCATCGAATATAACTTTTCGGCGGGATCGTACATATGTGGTCGTTGTTTATTGATCCATTCCCTCGAATAACAAACCTCTGATACGCTTTCTGCTATTTTATAATGATCTAAAAAGGCATTAAGACCGATGTTATTCGCGAGTAGATTTTTCGGGAGGTTCAACCTAATGCCCTTATTCAAACTGCTTGGTTTTGAATTAATGATGGTGTTGATCGTTATTGCGATTTTGTTGACCTTGTCACGCTCCAGAGAACTTAGAGCGGCTTTTGTTTTAACTTCAAAATCCGATTGCTCATAGCAATCAAAACAATCTGCTTGAAATAGATCACAAGCATTTGTTGAAATAATGATCAAGCATAAGACTATACTTTTCCGTAAACTAAGTTTTTTAAATGTCATAATTCTTTTTAGTGGAAAGCAGATTTGGAGTTGTTTCAACCATTTCGTAGAATACCAGCATCTTGATTAAAAAAATAACCACTTCCCTAACTCAACCCAACTTCCCCGCAATAAACGCCGTCGTCCAAGCCGCCTGAAAATTATAACCGCCCGTAATGCCATCAATATCCATCAATTCTCCTGCGAAATATAGGTTTTTGCACACTTTACTTTGCATCGTTTTGGTATCAATACTCTTTAAACTGATGCCGCCACAAGTAACAAACTCTTCTTTGAACGTCGTCTTTCCCTTCACGGAATAAATATCGTTCGTCAAGATGTTGATCAATTTGTTGATGCCCTTTTTACCTAATTCGCCCCATCGCTTTTGTGGCGATAATTGGCATTTTTCCAAGAGGTAAAGCCAGAGCCTTTCGCGCAAGCCGTAAGGACGGAAGTTAGCTAAAATCTTATTCGTATGGTTGCCTACAATAATTTCTAAACTTTCACGCACCATTTGATCGTTTTGCACATTGACCCAATTGACTTGCACTTTAAATTCGTAGCCCCGCTCACTTAAGAGCCGCGCCCCAAAAGCAGAGAGTTTTAGGATAGCAGGACCACTCATGCCCCAGTGGGTAATCAGCAACGGTCCGTCGGCTTTCAACTTGGTGCCTTGAATGCTCACCAAAGTTTTTTCGATGACAATCCCCATCAAACTTCGAATGGATTCTTCGGGCATATTGAAGGTAAAAAGGGAAGGGACGGGATCTTCAATCTCGTGCTGCAAGTCTTCCAGCCAAGCTAAGCCAGTGCGTTTGGGCGAGCCGCCCGTTGCAACAATCACTTTGTCAAAATCAAGGGCGGGCGCATCGTCTTTTTTGAAATGTAAGCGTAATTTTTCGTCGATCGGTTCAATTCGCGTAATCGCTTTTTGTAACAGAATGTCAATGCCCAACTTGCGCGTTTCTTGCAAAAAACAATCAATGATCGTCTGGGAACTTTGCGATACGGGAAATACACAATTATCTTCTTGCGTCACCAAAGCGACTCCACGACTTTCAAACCAGTCCATCGTATCTTGTGTGCTAAAAACTTGAAAGGCCTGTTTCAAGACCTTCCCGCCCCGAGGATACGCAGTGACCAATTGCTTAATCGACGTACAACCATTCGTTACATTGCACCTTCCACCACCCGAAACCTTTACTTTCGACAAGAATTTTTTCGACTTTTCAAAAATCGTTACTTGGGCATGCTGATGATGATGCCGCGCTGCAATCGCCGCAAAAAAACCAGCGGCACCTCCACCAATAATTGCTACTTTCATAAAAATAAACTACAAATTCTTTAGACTTTATTGTAAAATTGTTTGCAAGCGCTTTCAAGACTATTTCTTTACATCAATACTATTCTTTTCCTAGGAGGCGTTAGCATTATAGATACCTCAAAAAACATCAAGATGCCATACTTCCAATTTTGTTTTCTGCTAATGCTGCTCTGTACGAATTATGCTTGCCAAGGCGAATCGCCAAACAACAATCAAGCAATTGCTAAGCAGCAAACAGCATCACCGACCGAGGCTGTTCCCACCAAAGTCAAGCAAACGCAGCCTAAGATTGATTCGACAACTAATCAATATCCTTGGAAAAAAGATTATGATGTTCGTCAGGCCTTGATCAATCAAATTACGGTACCCGCAGGCTACAAAAGAGTAGCGACTAGGCCGAATACTTTCGGCGATTGGCTCCGGTTTTTACCGCTGCAAGCGCCGGGCGCAAAGGTACATTATTTTGATGGTAGAGAAAAGTGGACGCAGGATTTGCACGAGCGAGTGGTAGATCTCGATATCGGGAAAAAAGATTTACAGCAGTGTGCTGATGCGATTATGCGTCTACGTGCAGAATTTCACTACAGTCAGCAAGCTTATGATCAGATTCATTTTAATTATACGAGTGGAGATCGCGTTGCTTTCGACGATTGGCGCAAAGGGAAGCAACCTCGGGTGCGTGGAAATGGCGTTACGTTTAGCGCGCCCAATGGAAAAATTGATAATAGCTATCAAAATTTTAGCGCTTATTTATATCAGATTTTTAATTATGCGGGAACGGCTTCTTTGAGTAAGGAATTGAAGACCTTGTCGATGTCGGAGATGCAAGTTGGAGATTTGTTCATTCAAGGTGGTTTTCCAGGACACGCCGTACTTGTATTGGATATGGTTGAAAATGCGGCGGGACAAAAGCTGTATTTATTAGGACAAAGTTATATGCCGGCGCAAAGTTTTCATATTTTAAAAAATCAAGCACAACCGGATTTAGGTCCTTGGCATTTATTAACCGACCAAGAGAAACAAGAAACGGCAGAGTGGACTTTTACGCGTCGAGACTTGAAAAGATTTTAATTAGGGCTTAAATTCCTGTACAAATTACTATTTTGCGGGAAATTTTGGAATCATGATCTCAGAAAAACGCAGCGCAAAATTTGAGCAGGTGGTGAATTGCCGGCAAGGAAATTTAACTGTCGTCCTCGAAAATGTGCACGATCCGCATAATATCGGTGCCGTGCTACGGACTTGTGATTCTATCGGGATCAAGGAGATCTTTGTACTCTACACCGATCCTAACCTTAGTATTGAAAAGCTTTATTTAGGTAAAAATGCTTCTTCGGGCGCTCGCAAGTGGATTGATGTGCATTTTTATACGGAATTGGAGCCTTGTTTTGCACACCTCCGAAAGAATTATGATAAGATTCTTTGTACACACCTTTCAGAAGATGCTAAATCTTTGCACGATTTGGATTTGACGGCTTCCGTAGCGTTAGTTTTTGGAAACGAACGGGATGGAATTACCGCCGAAAGCCTCGCACTCGCAGATGGTAATTTCTTGATTCCACAGGTCGGAATGGTACAAAGCTTAAATATCTCCGTCGCTTGTGCGGTAAGTTTGTACGAAGCGTTTCGGCAACGAAATGTTAAAGGCTTTTATACCAATAATACCACGACGACACCCGCCGAAAAAACGGCATTGCTAAAAGAATTTAAGCGAAAACACGAACAAAAATTCACGAATAATAAAGTGAAAAAGAAAGGCTAGTAATTTTTCTGCTGTGCTTTCCTCCGCCTGCTTTCTCTCTTCTTATAATGCTTGTAGAAATATTTATCTGATTCGTAATCAGTCGAATAGCCTATGTCGCTTCCCATTGAGATTAACTTCTCAAAAAAATTGTGATTCCCGCATACTAATTTAGCTAGAAAATTGCCTATTTTTGCACGCTATGCGATTGACAAGTCTAGAAATAAAAGGTTTTAAAAGTTTTGCCAACGAAACGATTATCAACTTCAACGAAGATGTGATCGGGATCGTAGGACCAAATGGTTCGGGCAAATCGAACGTAGTGGATGCGATCCGCTGGGTGCTAGGAGAACAAAAAAGTAAGGAACTTCGTCTGGAAAAGATGTCTAACCTTATTTTTAATGGTACCAAAAAGCGTAAGCAGGGTGGTTCTGCCTCCGTAGCGCTTACCTTTGAGAATACCAAGAACTTATTACCTACCGAATACAACACCGTAAAGATTGCGCGTATTTTATACCGCACGGGAGAAAGCGAATATCGCTTGAACAATGTCCCTTGTCGGTTAAAAGATATCAATAGTTTATTGATGGATACGGGAATCGGCTCTAACTCCTACGCAATTATTGCGCTGGGAATGGTGGATGATATTTTGACGGATAAGAATGATTCTCGGAGAAGAATGTTTGAGCAAGCGGCGGGGATTTCTAAATATAAAAAGCGGAAACGAGAAACGATCAATAAATTGAAAAATACCGAAGCCGATTTGGATCGGGTAGAGGATTTGTTGTTTGAGATCGACGGTAACTTGAAATCGCTGGAAAAACAAGCGAAAAGAACTAAGCGTTTCTACGAGCTGAAAGAGAAATACAAAGAGCAAAGCATCGAATTAGCGGTGCACCGCTTGAAAGGATATAAAGGTCGCCACGAAGAAATTACCACCAAACTCACCACGGAGGAAGATCGTTTTAGAGACTTGGACGTCGCTTCTAGTCAATTGGAAGCTAAATTAGAGTCGGATAAGAAAGATAATCTCGATAAAGAAAAATTACTCTCCGAAAGACAACGCGACCTCAACGAATTAGTAGGTAAGTTGCGGGGAATGGAAAATGATAAACGCATCTTTGCGCAAAAAGTCAACTTCATTCAAGAAAATGAAGTGAAACTCTCCGAACAAATTCGCATTGCCAAAATCAAGGTGGAACAACTGCACGAAGAAATTGAAGATTATCGCATTCGCTTGAATGATGATAAAATGGAGGAGGCGGCTCTGGAACAAGTCTTGGAAGAAGTGGAAGAAAATCTGGCTAAAATTCGCTCGAGTCATGGGAACCTGAAAACGGAGCTGGAAGAATACGTGCAAACTCAACAAAAACTCGAACGAGAAATTTTCGAATTAGAAAAACAAAAAGCGATTAACGCCAACCAATTCGAAAATTTAGAAAGAGACTTGGAGAAAGGGCAAGCAGAAATTGCGTCGAAAAAAGGGGAAATCGGTACAATCGAACAAGAGATGAGCGTACTGGATAGCAAACGCGACGCGCAATCCGAAAAAGTAACGAAGCTCGTCGCCGAAGAAGAACAGCGACAAGTAGATATCGTGGAAGCGGAACATCAGGTGGAAGACTTACGCAAGAAAATTGCAGATGTTAACCGTACCCTCGATGCTAAACGCAACGAATACAAATTGACGAAAAGTATGGTGGAAAACTTAGAAGGTTTTCCAGAATCCATCCGATTTTTGAGTAAGAATAAGGATTGGTTGAAAAATGCCTCTTTATTGTCCGACTTGATTTATTGCAAGGAAGAATACCGGATTGCCATCGAAAATTATTTGGAACCTTACTTAAATTATTACGTCGTCAAAAACTTGGAAGAAGCACACGATGCCATCAAGTTATTGGGGCGTTCTCAAAAAGGAAAAGCCAATTTCTTTATTCTTGATGCTTTTAAAGCCTACGAAACGCCAATGTCTATGTTGCCCGATACACAACGGGCAATCGACTTGGTAGAAACAGACCCACCGTACCGTAACCTCTGTAGTTACCTACTGGAAAATGTACTCGTGACGGAAAGCGAAGACTTGGTCGATCAAGTGAGAGATAAAGATATTGTAGTGCTTTCGAAAAGTGGTCGTTTTGTACAAAGACGATTCAGTATTTCTGGTGGTTCCGTTGGTTTATTTGAAGGTAAAAAAATTGGTCGTAAGAAAAACTTAGAGGTATTACAACTCACCATCAAGAAGCTAGAAAAAGAGGAACGGGAATTGTCTTCTCAATACTTTAAGATCAAGACAAGGCTAGAAGATTTAAAAGCAAATATCAAGACCGACGAAATTCAGCGGGAAAGAGAAGTGCTGAATCAGTTTTCTCAGCAGAAAGTTTCTTTCATGACGCGGCTCGAAAATTTTGAGAACTTCTTGCGAGATGTTAATCTTAAGCACGAGGATTCGGCGAACATTATTGCATCTTTGAAGCGGGCGAACGAACAGATCGAAGTGGATTTGAAAGCGCGTAAAGAGACTGCGGCACAAGCCAAAGCACAAATTTCGGACACGGACGATACTTATCGCAAAATTGCTGATGAACTGAGCATTGCTTCGAATGCCTTCAACGAAAAAAATATTGAATTTATTCGCCAGCAAAATAAGGTGAATTCGATTCAGCGAGAACTTTCTTTTCGCGAAAATCAATTTGAGGAAACGAAATACAGCTTAAGCAAGAATCAACAAACTTTAGAAGAGTCGCAAGTCGAACTCAAAGAAATCGAGACAGAAATTACACGGTTAGAAGAAAACTTGGTACTGCTTTACGAACAAAAAGAAGAGAAAGCAGGATTGTTGAGCTCGGCGGAGCAAAACTATTTCCAAGTGAGAGGCGGCATTAGCGAAATTGAAGACGAACTTCGTAAAGTGAATCGCGCTCGTTCCGAAACGCAGTTGTTGATTACTACGTTGAAAGATAAATTCAACGAAATGAAACTCGATCTTAGCTCCACGGGCGAAAGATTGAAAATTGAGTTTGGGGTAGACTTAGAAGAGGTGATGCAGCGAGAAGCGAATCTCGATATTGATCCAGAAGAATTACAAACTAAAGTAGAGCGCCTCAAATCTCGCTTAGAGAAATATGGTGAAATTAACCCAATGGCGGTAGAAGCGTACGATGAAATGAAGATTCGGTACGATAACATTACCGAACAGAAGAATGATATTCTTGCCGCAAAATCTTCTTTACTAGATACGATCAAAGAAATCGAAGATTCTGCCACGACACAGTTTATGGAAGCCTTCTCCAAAGCTCGAACGTATTTTATCGACGTATTCCGTACCTTATTCACGGAAGATGATAGCTGTGATTTGATTTTATCAGAACCAGAAAATCCACTAGAATCTCCCATCAAAATTATTGCACAACCCAAAGGGAAAAGACCACAATCCATCAACCAATTATCGGGAGGAGAAAAAACGCTTACCGCAACCGCATTGCTTTTTGCGCTGTACTTGCTTAAGCCCGCTCCGTTCTGTATTTTTGATGAGGTGGATGCACCATTGGATGATGCGAATATTGAGAAATTTAACAAGATTGTTAGAAAATTCTCTAAAGAATCTCAGTTTATCATTGTGACGCACAACAAAGAAACAATGGCAGCTGTAGATGTAATTTATGGTGTTTATATGCAGGAACAAGGTGTTTCTGGAGTAAGTCCAGTTGACTTTAGAGAATTAGATCATAGTTCTACGCTCCAGACTATTGCGAATTAAAATCCTTTTTATAAAGTAGAAAGCCGTCAACTGAAAAGTTTGACGGCTTTTTGTATTTTGGTCGATTCATCACGTAGGAAAGTCGAATAAAGTTTTGATTTATTCCTTAAATTGTTCATCTTGTAAATCAAACAAAAGAGATAAACGTATTCAAATTTGTGCTAGTCAATCACTCGCTAATCGCCACCTTATCGTTCACAACTTAAAGCGTTATAAAGCCAATGGAAACCGTCTTACCCCACTTGTTTATCGGTCCGATGATGTTACTTTTAAGTTGGATATTTAGCAAATACCCACCGAAAGAAATCAATCAACTCTATGGGTATCGCACGAAGCGTTCGATGAAAAATGCGGAAACTTGGAAACTTGCGAATACGTATAGTATGAATTTGATGACGAAGTGGAGTGCTTACTTGTGCTTGATACAAATTGGATTATATTTTATCTTGCCGGCAAGAACTGCAATTTTAGCAGCTTGCGTAATTTTAGTGATTGGCTTAATCGCGATTTTACCGTTAACGGAAAAGCAGCTTAAAATACATTTTGACGATGCGGGCAATCCTCGCCATACGCCTCCTGCTGGAAAATAGTAAGTACATTCCAAAGGAGCAGCTTTTTTTCTTTTCAGCCTATTTTATACAATTATATTTATATTAGTTTATCATGTACTAAGTATAAGCTTTACGGATAAGCTTGTTTATGCTTTTTACGCTAGTTAAATTAGCTTGGAACAACAGTGCTGATCACTCATAAGAACAAATACCTGAATCAATGGAAATTTCAATTAAAAACCTGAGTAAAAAATATAAAGGGGATAAATACGGATTAAAAAACTTCAACCTTGAATTGAAGAATGGAGTGCTAGGATTATTGGGGCCAAATGGTGCGGGAAAATCTACCTTGATGCGAATGCTGGCCACCATCACCAAACCGTCTAGCGGACAAATTTTACTCAACGGTACTGATATTACCAAATCGCCAAATGCCCTCAGGAAATTACTGGGTTATCTTCCTCAAGATTTTGGCGTATATGACAATTTAACGGCGGTTGAGTTTTTACAATATATTGCGGCGTTGAAAGGGTATTCCGGAAAATTGGTTAATACTAGAATTGAAGCCTTGCTCGAAGAATTGAACTTGAGTTTAGTTCGGGATCAAGCTATTTCAACGTACTCGGGGGGAATGCGGCAGCGCGTAGGCATCGCTCAAGTACTTTTGGGAGAACCCCAATTAATTATTTTAGATGAACCCACGGTTGGACTTGATCCAGAAGAGCGCGTTCGGTTTCGAAATTTACTTTCTGACCTTTCGGGAGAACGCATTATTATACTTTCTTCCCACATCGTTTCCGACATTGAAACGATTGCCAACGAGATTGCTATTATGTACGAAGGGCAGTTACTGACGCATCAAACGCCCGACATTATTTTGCAAGCGGTGGAAGATCGTACTTACGAAGTACAACTTACCAACGAAGAATTTGAGACTTTCAAAAAACAATACCTCGTCACGAATACGCTGCGCAAAGCTGGCGGATGGATTGTACGGTTTGTATTACAGCGAGATATGCCACTTCCTACGCTGCCTGTTACAGCCGTACTTGGAACCTTGGAAGACGCTTATTTGCGCATCGTCTCCGCAGCAAAAAACGAAAATTAAAGCCAATGCAGCACTATACCTTATCCAGCATTTACCATATTGGTAAAGCAGACTTCTTACAACGAGTACGTAGTTATTCTTTTTTGATCATGTTGGGCGTTTGTGTATTCATGATTTACTCCTTTGTTCCTAGATTAGATGCCGGCTATACGATTGTATCACTGGGTAATTATCGGGGCTATTACAATGCTGCGTGGATTGGTGCGATGGTCGCCAATTGTGGATCTTTCTTCGCTTTATTTGGCTTTTATTTTGTTAACAACGCGGTGCAACGAGATGTAGAAACGGGCGTTGGTCAAATCATCGCCGCAACGCGCGTGAAAAACTTAGCCTATCTTTTAGGGAAATATTGCAGCAACTTAGCCGTACTGTTACTCATTCTCTTGATCGTTGCGGTCATGACAATCTTAATGTTTGGATGGCGAGCAGAAAGTAGTGTTTTGGAATGGGATAAATTGCTGCTGCCGCTCTGTATCCTTACGGTGCCCAGTATGATTTTTCTGGCTGGATTAGCGCTTTTCTTTGATACGATTAGCTGGCTAAGTAGAGGTATTATGAATATTGCTTTTTTAATCATCTGGATCGTGGCAGTTGTCAATAGTGAAGCTTCTCCTTTTCTTGATGTCTTTAATGCTTACACGGTCATGAATGAGGTCAATACTGCAATTTCAGCTACGCACTCAGATTGGAATGGCCTGTTGGGAACCGGAATTTTAATTAGTGACTCTTTGGTTGGCGTTAAAGTATTCGTTTGGGAAGGGATGCAATGGACGACCCAACTTATTCAGCAACGGTTGTTCTTGATACTTATTTCTTTGGGGTTAGTATTATTGTCTGCCTTAGGGTTTAGGCGCTTTAGATCGCCGAATGATAAAACCACAAAGCATAAAAAACGATGGTGGTCTCGCAAGCAAAACGTAAAAGCTTCGACTACCATCGAAAGAAAAACTATTCCAAAACTAAGCACGCTTCCATTGCCTCCTGTCAAATTTAGCTGGAGTCATTTACTCCTAGCTGAATTTCGCTTGCGCTTAAAAGGACGAGGGAAGTGGTGGCGCTTATTTACGGGCGGACTTTTTTTGGCGATGATCTTTGTTGACTTCAAAATAGGATATGAAATTATACTTCCAATAATGTGGTTTTTTCAAGTCTTGGTTCTTTCTGAATTGGGAAGTGCCGTTTTTGTAAAAAAATGCCACCATTACCTTTTCGCTTTCCCTGATGCTTTGCGCCGACAATTGCCCAGTGCTTCCTTCACGGTCAGTTTATTCTTAATGCTTTTAGCGACACCAATTTTACTGAGAGCTTTATTACTTGGAAATTTCTACGCTACTTTTGCGATTTTTGCAGCGGCACTATTGCTGCCCGCCGTCGCAACTTTACTAGGAACCTTAACAAAAGGTAGCAAACTCTTCGAAGTACTTTTTACCATACTAACATATTGTTATTTGACTTACGTACCTTATACTGACTACTTGGGGGCGAGAGTCAGTGAAAGTACTCCCGGATCTGCGCATTATGTTCTAGGATTGGCCATACTAGCCCTAAGCTTAGCTTTCGTGATCCGAAAAGGGCAAATAGAAACGATTTAAGCGATTTGATAAAGTTGTTTAAAAGCGTGTAAGTACTTATTTGTTTAAGCTTGTTTTGTCGCTTACACGAATGTTTATGCGCTTAAAACTTATTTTTTTTATAAAAAAATAGGGTATCCTAATCAGCTCTTTTAAAGATAATGTAACTTGTGTTTTATGCGCTAATACTTCCTTCGCTTAGCTTATTATTTACCCTAAAAGAGGTTTAAACGGAGACTTTTGCGCGCGCTCATTCTACCAAAGCCTTAATACTTTGTAATATAAATTATCGAACATTTTGAAACTGCCTTTTCGTCCTACTCCTCGCCTTAATCTTTTTCAAGGATTGGACTCTGGGGCTTCCTTAATTAGGACCAAAATCCAACGCTCAAAATATTCACAAACTTAAATTACAAAGTACTTAACTACCTTCACCACATGATTAATAAAAATACACTGCTGCTCTTTTTGGTACTCCTTTATTTTAGCTGCGAAAAGTCTACGCCTACCACTGAGGAAAAAAAACAAGCCCCCAAAACAGAAAAAGCAATTTCTAGTGTACCCCAATCGGAGGGAACCAAATATATGATCAACGAATTGAAACGGCTCATTAGCAATGGTAAACCGGAATACTATTATCATTGGAATGCCATAATAGCAGAGGTTTTACAAGCAAAATTGAAGACGGCAAAAGGAATAGCGTATCAAAAAATTTGGTTGCAATACGTCAAAGAACTACTGAATGCGGGCGACAGTCAAGCTTGTATCAACGAAATTGAAACGACGCTCAAAGCCAAGCAAATGACGCCTGAAATGTTACTCGAAAGAGGAGATAAAGCAACGGTAGAGGTACTCGCCTTAGCTTATTTGAGGTTAGGGGAACAGGTCAATTGTCAAAATAATCATACGGAATTTTCTTGTATCTTACCGCTGCAAGCTGCTGCTGTTCATCAACTCAAAGATGGTTCTACCAAAGCGGCAGCACTTTACACCCTTCTCCACAACCACGCACCCAACGAACAATACCAATGGCTCCTCAACTTGGCCTACATGACTTTGGGACAACATCCTGATCAAGTACCGGAAGCGTTGCGCGTTGATTTTCCAAACTGGGAAAAAGAGCAACGGGACTTTCCTGCTTTTCCAGAGATCGCTTCCAAAGTTGGAGTAGCAATGAATGGTCTTTCTGGAGGCGTTTGCTTAGATGATTTTAATAACGATGGCTTCGTTGATATTTTTGCGACGTCCTACGGAATGGAAGATCAAGTACGATTCTACTTAAATGATGGGAAAGGTGGTTTTGTAGATTATACGGATCAAGCAGGGCTGATTGGGATCGTTAGTGGACTAAATTGTATTCACGCCGATTATGATAATGATGGCTTAAAAGATATTTTGATCCTGCGGGGTGCTTGGTTTGGTAGGGGAGGACGACATCCGAATTCGCTCCTGAAAAACGAAGGAAACGGAAAATTTTCCGACGTGACCAAAGCTGCGGGTATCCTTTCTTTTCGACCAACACAAACGGCCGCTTGGGCAGATGTCAACCGCGATGGTTGGCTGGATTTATTTATTGGCAATGAAAGTAAAAAAGGTGCCATACAACGGTGTGAATTTTTCTTGAATCAAAAAGATGGGACGTTTAAAGAAGCTTCTAAAGCATTTGGATTAGCAAATATTCAAGCTTATGTCAAAGGGGTAAGCTTTGGGGATATCAATAATGATCAATGGCCTGATTTATTTATCTCGGTAATGGGCGGTAAAAATTTATTATATAAAAATGAAAAAGGAACTTTTGTAGAAATTGGCGAAAAAGCAGGTATTCAAGAACCTATTTTTAGCTTTCCTTGCTGGTTTTGGGATGTTAATAATGATGGTTATCAAGATATCTTTGTGAGTGGTTACGACACGCCAAACTTTGATTACTTAGCGGGCGACTTTTTGAAAGAGTTACAAGGAAAACCCGTTACGACTGCCAAACCTCGGTTGTATATCAATAACGGTAAAGGACGTTTTATGGATCGTACCGCAGCATTTGGGCTAGATAAAACCATGTACGCCATGGGGTCCAACTTTGGAGATTTAGATAATGATGGCTTTCTGGATTGTTATATTGGAACGGGCGCACCAGATTATACTTCCGTAGTGCCAAATCGTATGTTTAGAAATCAAGGGGGTAAAGGCTTTGAAGAAGTTACCTCGGCGGGCAGATTCGGACATATTCAAAAAGGTCACGGCGTAGGTTTTGCGGATATCGACCAAGATGGCGACCAAGATATTTACGCGGTGCTGGGAGGCGCTTTTGAAGGAGATCTTTTTACGAATGTCTTATTCGAAAATCCAATCTCAAAAAACCAATGGATAATTATAGCACTAAAAGGAACCCGTACCAATAAAAGTGGGATTGGCTCTGTCCTTGAATTGCAATTAGATAATGGACAAAAGATTTTTCATACCGTCGGCACGGGAAGTTCATTTGGATCCAATAGCCTCCAAGCAGAAATTGGCTTGGGAACCGCTCAAGTAATCCAGAAAATGATCGTCCGTTGGCAAAGTGGGGTAGAGCAAGTATTTAAACAAGTACCCGTTAATAAAAAATACGAACTGGAAGAAGGAGCGACCAAACTCAAAGATATTCCGTACGCTTACCAAGCCTTCGCAAAGGACGGAAAACACGAGCACGCACATCATTAGTATTCCTTAATCTTTCTAAAATGAAACTTAAACATATACACTATTGCTCCGGCATCATACTGACAATTTTTATCGGTTTGCATCTTTTCAATCATGCCATGAGTATTTTTGGCATTGAAACACATCTCGCGGTGATGGAAAGCCTTCGCCTATTTTATCGAAATCCGTTGGTAGAAAGCATTTTAGGCATAGCCGTATTGACCCAAATTATTTCAGGAACTCGCTTGGTTTGGAAAAAGCGAAAAATGAAGACGAGCTCTTTTGAGTGGCTACAATTATGGAGCGGATTATACCTTGCTTTTTTTTTAGTGATTCACGTCAGTGCTATCTTGGTGGGGAGATTTATTTTAAAATTGGATACTAACTTTTATTTTGGTGCTGCGGGGTTGAACCATTTTCCGGCTAACTTATTCTTTATTCCCTATTATGGCTTAGCAATTTTCTCGTTTTTTGGACACATCGCGGGCATTCACGCGCAAAAAATGAAAAAGACGATACTTGGTTTTTCGCCAAACCAACAAGCTAAGATGATTTTGGTAAAGGGCGTTTTACTCAGTCTACTAATTTTTTACGGACTTACGAATGGCTTCACGGGTATTGCATTACCGCCCGGTTACGAAGTTTTAATTGGAAAATAGAACATCAATTTTTTCGTTAGGATTGTAGAGCAGTCCTTACTAACGAAAGTTTTTTACTCAGTTTGGTCTTTTCTATTTGCGGTAAGCTTACTAAATGTATTAGTAAGCGTGGAAGAAATAGTAGAAAAATAAATGCCAACCCAACAAAAATGCTTTACCAAGCATCTTATTGAATAGAAACAATTATGCTGCTACGCTGCGAAAGCATATGCCTAAGATTCCAAGAAATACTAATATGGCGTGAGAATTGCAGCAAAGAAATTGCCCCCAAAATCAGCTTTAGTTGCGAGCATAGACAATCAAGTCCGTTCGTAGCTAAACTCGACTCCGAATAATTTTTCACAAAAAATATCAATTGTTATGAAACTGCAAAAGTTACTTTTACTCTTATTATGTCTTCCGGGCTTTGCTTGGGGACAATTTGGCCCTCCACAAACGATTGCCGAAACCGAAACCGTACAACCGAATTTCGTTGTCGCAGCCGATCTCGACGGCGATGGCGATTTAGACTTTCTATCGAATTCTCGTTCTGATCAAAAAATCGCATGGCACAAAAACGAAGATGGAATGGGAAGCTTTAGTAAACAAAAGACAATCGCGATTTTAGACACGCCGGGTGGAGATTTATATCCTACTGATGTAGATGGCGATGGTGACCTTGATATCGTATCTTATTATCACAATCAAGATGAAATCTTTTGGCTTGAAAACTTGGATGGCTTAGGTAACTTTGGTGTGGTCAAAACGATTACTACCGACGAAAATATCTTAAAATCTATTTT
>CALFBG010000236.1 GCA_937951685.1 uncultured Saprospiraceae bacterium
ACTTCTTTGATCACTTCAACTTCGACCTCCTTAATCACTTCAACTTCTTTGATCACTTCCACCTCTTTAATGACTTCCACTTCCTTAATCACCTCAACCGGAACTTCCACCTCGCTAATTAACTCAACTTCTTTCACTACTTCCACTTGCTTGATCACTTCGACGGGAACCTCAACTTCTTTGATCACTTCAACTTCGACCTCCTTAATCACTTCAACTTCTTTGATCACTTCCACCTCTTTAATGACTTCCACTTCCTTAATCACCTCAACTGGGACTTCCACTTCGCTGATTAATTCAACTTCTTTCACCACTTCGACTTGCTTGATCACTTCGACGGGAACTTCCACTTCTTTGATCACCTCAACTTCCTTAGGCTTTTCATTATACTTACCCATTAACGCGTCATACTTTGACTCCCATTCTGTAATTTGCTTATTATTACTTTGCAAGCTCAGGTTTAATTTTGCGTATTGATTTTTGGCATCCTTCAAGGCCGTTTCGCTCGTATTGAAGTTTCCTAACAAGAGCGTGTACTTCGATTCCCATTCTGCCGTTTTGTTTTCCCAATCGCGAATACTTACCAATAACTTATTCTTTTCGCCTTCGCTATCCTTGTACTTCGTTTCTAACGAATTATATTTCAATTCCCAGTCTGCATTCAATTGTTGCAATGCCGCTTCGCTATCGTTATACTTTCCTTCTAGCAAACTATACTTCGCTTCCCAATCTGCATTCGATTGACGCCATGTCGCTTCGCTATCGGTATATTTACCTTGTAGTAAACTATACTTACCGTCCCAATCTGCATTCGCTTGACGTAAAGCCGCTTCGCTATCCGTATATTTACCTTGTAGCAAACTATACTTACCGTCCCAGTCTGCATTCGCTTGACGTAAAGCTGCTTCGCTATCCGTATATTTACCTTCTAGTAAACCATATTTCGCTTCCCAATCTGCATTCGATTGACGCCATGCCGCTTCACCATCGTTATACTTTCCTTCTAGCAAACTATACTTCGATTCCCAATCTGCATTCGATTGACGTAAGGCTGCTTGACTCTCGTTATACTTCGTTTCTAGCAAATTGTATTTTGCTTCCCAATCTGCATTCGATTGACGCCACGCTGCTTCACCATCGGTATACTGTTCTTGTAGCAAACTGTATTTGCCGTCCCAATCCAAATTTGATTGTTTCCATGCTGCTTCGCCATCCGTATACTTTCCTTGTAATAAACTGTACTTAGCATCCCAATCCGCATTTGCTTGACGCAAGGCTGCTTGACTATCGTTGTATTTTCCTTCTAGTAAATTATATTTCGATTCCCAATCTGCATTCGCTTGACGCAAAGTTGCTTCACTGTCATTCTTATACTGATCGTAATCGGCTATGATACCACTTTTCTCCGTCGTCAAAGTTCCAATGGTTACCGTATAAGCTTTATTACTAGTTTCTAGCTCACTATATTTGGACTCTAATGTACCGTAGCGAGTACGCTCACTGTCCATTTTTTCTTTCATCTCTTTTTGCAACTTCGCATAATCTGCTTCGCCTTTTTTAAATTTAGCTAACAATTCATCGTATCGAATTTGTAAATCAGAAAGTGATTTTTCTAAATTGGTAATCTTTCCTTTTGAATCTACTTGGTACTTTTCGTAAGTCGTCGTAAGTTCGGTATTGGCGGCAGAAAGTTTACTATAATTTCCATCCAAAGTGCTGTATTTGGATTGCCAATCTGATAAAGACAATTTTGCAGATTGTTCTGAACGCTCTAGGTCGCCATATTTATTTTGCAAAATATTATAGTTACTCACCGAGGTATCATATTCTCCCGACAAGCTGTTGTATGCTTTTTCCTTCGTACTTAGCAAACCCGTTAATTCGTGGATTCTTGGTCTGCGCAAATACCAACCAATTAACCCTCCCAGTAACGCAGCAATTGCTCCCAGAATAAACGGGAATAAAAAACAAGTCATAGTTAGTTTTATTTTAAAAGTTAATTATTCAATACACTATATAATATACAGTGTACTCCATTTCTAGATCAATTTAGTTAATAGAAACCTCTACCCGCCGATTCTTCTGTCTTCCTTCTCGAGTTTCGTTTGTATCAATAGGTTCGTCAGGTCCTTTTGAAATCACACTGACTTTTTTGGCCGGAATACCATTCTCTCCGAGGTAAACTTTAACAAATTCTCCTCGTTTTCGTCCTAGCCGAACATTAGCCCTTAAGTCTCCACGATCATCCGTATGACCAACTACCTTTACCTTCGCCCGTGGCTTATTATCCAAATAATAAATCAGGTCTGCAAAGTATTGTCGTTGTGTAGCGCTAAGATTTAATTCACTCGCATTCGTTTGAAAATAAAGCGTCAAAGGATTGGCTTTCAACATCTTTTCGACCCGTGGCAAGCGATCATCCGCTTCTTTTGGCATGGCAAAAAAGCTATAATCAATTCCACCGATCAATTCATCTTCGTTGAAAACAAGTGTAGGCAACATTTTTCCTTGCATATCAATTTGCTTGGCGGGTACGCCTAAACCCAGTAAAATATCTTTGACACCATTAGCACGAGCTAGACCTAGAGAAGGGAAAGCACTTGTATTTTTTTCCTTTTCTCCGTATAGCCCCGTTACTCGAATCGAACGATCGGGATGCGCTTTTAAGTAAGCTGCGGTATTCGTGTAAACGGCCGTAAGTTTATCCGATAACGGTGCGTTGTATTTGAATCCATCGCGATTAAATACCAAGTTGTCATTCGTGCTTTCTGTAAAGGCACTCGCATCAGAAATAGAAATTGTTTTACTCGGGACTGCCAAGGTTTTGAAGTTATAGCGAATACCATCTAATACTTCGTCTCCATCAACAACAAGTTCATTATTGACTGCTCCACTCGTAGTAATTTGTGCAGCAGTAACGCCTAAGCCTAAACCCAAAATATACTTTTTGATGTCTTCGGCTCGCGCTACACCAAGATTTGCCAAAGCTCCTTGATATTTTTCTTCCGCGCCGTACTGTCCAACGAGCGCTAAAGATTTATTAGGATTTTTGCCCAGGTAGCCCGCGACTTTTTCGAACTCAGCTTTGATTTCAGGAAGAATAATTGCCTGGTTGCTAGATAAACCAAAGCGTAGGTTGTTGGGATGAGAAGCAATAACTGTCGCACCATCTTTAATGAGCATCGAACTCGTAAGACCGGTTGCCACACCACTACAACAATTTTGTTGATAGAAGAAGGCACCAAACAACAGCCATGCAATTAGTGCTAGCGATAGCAAAGGTACAGGGTTTCTCATGTAGTTTGAGTTTTTGTTTTTTGTAAAAGACTTTATCACTAGAAATTCTACGCCGACTCCAAACAATTCTTTTAGCTAATGCAGGGTTGCATCCTCTCCTTGACAACTGCAGCTGTTAAGTTTTAGAAGCTTCTCTACCAAGCTAAAATGCTATTTAGTTACGTTACAAAATATCTAAGCATAAACTCTAAAATTGTGAAAATTAGTTTTCTCTTTAAAATCGAAGCTATTTTAAAAGAGGGTATGTTATAGCCAATATAAGGAATTTTATTGATATCAATAAAATTATAGTCGCTATTATCTATTGGGGAATATTGGAAAAGTTAAGACGGTAATTAAAATGATATTGACGGTATTAGAAGTTACTGATCGGTCAACAAGCTATTTTAATTTTGCTTTTAGAGTTCGCTTCGCATAAATCTAAATTTAACATTTCCTTTTATATTTGTTTGGACATCCTAATTTTAGAAAAGTAACACTTTTGAGTCAAAAAAGTAAAATATGCTTTATCAAAGAGTCAATTAAAAGAAGGGATTGCACCAAAGGAAACTAACAGGATAACACTAGTAATAGTGAGTCCTTTCCCGCTTGCACAAGCAAATAAATACGTACAATGATATTTTTCGCTATAGTTTTATCATCTTTTGGATAGCTTGGGAATGTGGCGTTTGTAATCGTACGACGTATACACCACTCGTTAGGGGCAAAGTTTCCCATTGAATTGTATGACGACCTGCGGCAAAATCTGTTGTTTCAAAAATTTGTAAAATAATTTTTCCGCTAAGGTCATAGAGCTGCAAACTTAAGCTAGTTGCTTGTGG
The DNA here is from genome assembly GCA_937951685.1 of uncultured Saprospiraceae bacterium. Classification (GTDB taxonomy): domain Bacteria; phylum Bacteroidota; class Bacteroidia; order Chitinophagales; family Saprospiraceae; genus CALFBG01. Next base: position 4,119 of record CALFBG010000236.1, read on the forward strand.
CAACTCAAATTCAAAAGTCAATTCATTGGCAAATGGATTTGGAAAACAACTAAATTCTAATGCGGTAGGAGCAAGTAACGTAGTACTTGTAGGTGTGATCACCGTAAGGCTTAAGTTAATAATACTATCACAATGCTGAGCACTCAGCAACGTATCAGCATAGACCCCCGAGTTGGTATAGCTAGAATTTCCTACCATATACGTTTCGCCAGCATTTATTGTATCCGTCAGTACCGTAACCACATTTGGCGTAAAGCTCAACGCAACTTGAATGATACTATCGCATCCTCCATAAGCTGCTCCCAGGAGCGTATCCACGCCAGATGGGTTTGATGCGTCGTAAACAACATTATTAATGATTAGGTTTTCACCATCGCAAAGTGATTCATTTATATCGTTGATGACTGCCGTGACAAAGTTTAGATTTACGTTTATAATACTATCGCAACCCGCTATGCTTCCTCCGACAATCGTTTCCGTTCCCGTGGGCATATTTTCATCATAGACGGTTCCATTTACCGTAAGGACTTCTCCGATACAAAGCGTTTCATTGATCAAAGTTGTCGGATTCCCCAAATCAATTATTTTAGTTATGGTATCCAATCCAATTCCATTATCAACGATCAGACGCACTGGGTACGTTCCAAAATCTGCGAAAGTAACCGAAGGATCTTTTTCATTAGATTCCGCAGGATTTCCACCAGGAAAACTCCATTCCCAAGCAATTGGATTCGCTGAACTTTGATCTACGAAATGTATTAAAAATGGCGCACAATCTCCTTGAATAAAATTAGCAAAATTAGCCATTGGTGCCGCATTGATCATTACCGTTTGTTGACTCGTATCCGCGCCACAGGCATTTATAGCTATAAGTTTTACTACGTACGTTCCATTTTCAAAAAAACTATGCGTTGGATTCCAAGCTCCCGTCGACATATTATCACCGAAAAGCCATTGATAAGCGGTCGCATTACTCGATTGATTAGTGAAAACTACGGAAGAACCATCCACCACAAAATTGAAATCCGACGTAGGAATAGAATCTATAAAAATATAATCCGATTTGATTACCGTATGGCTGCCCGCAGCATTACTCGCCGTTAGTGCTACTTGATAATTTCCTGATGCCAGATACAATACGCTAGGGTTTTCTTCCGTAGAACTCGCAGGAATGCCTCCCGGAAAACTCCAATTCCAACTTGTAGTATTGGAGGTAGCCGTACTGGAAAATTGTATTTCAGCATTGGGGCAAGCTTCGGAGTTGATGGCTTGCAAATTAGCAATCGGTGGACTAATTAAAGTATTCGTTTCTGATAAGAAGACTGGCGTTCCTCCTAAATTTAGATTAGTACTACCGACTATATTTACATTTCCTGTTTGCCCAAAATTCCATAAGCGTTCGTACAAAGAAGTCAGATTCAAGTTGTCTGGAAAACTGTAATTTACACTCACCGACTCCGATTGATCAACGATCGTTCTTGCCCAAAGCACGTAAGTATAATTCCCGTTGCCATCTTTAAAAGCAGCCCCTTCTATCGTTTCTGGTAAATCGAGTGCCAAAGTTCTTATTGGATCAAATTCGCTACCAAATAGAATTTTCGTAGTGGTTTGGTAGGCGATTCCTTGATGCGTCAATTCTTGACTATAAGGTGCTGTTCCTTCCAGTTTTTTATACAGCCCCATCAAATCAAATTCATTGGTTGCTGCGTCAAAACTAGTCTCTTCTCCGATATTCCTCAAGTGAAGTTGGGCGATATTATGCCGAATACTTTTAATATAAGCTTTGATGGTAAAGTTACGTTGTGCTTCTTGCGACCCAATAAAGTCTCCAAAAGCTTTACGCGGAAGATTCGTTTCACTAAACAACCAAAGTTTGGCGGGGTACGTTGCTCCATCGTATTGATAAGACTCCGCTACCGTTTGATATTTTTGTTGTGTTGCAAATAAGCCATCCACCGCTGCATCCGAATGTCGCTCGTATACAAAGCCTCCTTGATCTGCATCAAAATAGCTGATGGAACCATCAAAATGGGGAAAGGCATTGATACCTACGGCGTCAAAATAAGCACCACCGCGATGTGGGTAACCCGGTGAAATACTGCCATCTTGTGGGTTATCTGTATTTCGCATTACGGCATCTAAAAAGCTAGGAAAGCCCAAACCCGGAATCGTCACATAAGCATCAGGGTCAAGCTGCTTGATAATTTCATAACTAATTCGCAAGGTTCTGACGTAGTGGAAAATTGGGGCGGCTAATTCGTAATCGCATGGATCAGGATTGTTTTCCCACCAATTGCCGGGCTGTCCCGGTGGAAGCCAACCTGTTTCGCCCGTTTCATCATAATCCGGACTATTCCAAATTTCCCAAAAGCGAATATAATCTTTGTAGGCATTCACCGTATTGTACAAATACAAAGCGTAATGATTGCTGTCGTTGACGGGCGTTCCATCGCTACCATCGTCCCAAATATCTAAATACAGATTAGCAAATAGAGTAGATTGCTCGTCCGGACAATAAGCATAAGGATCGCGTTTGGCGGGCGAAGGAAAGCCTACTCTCGCCGTATTTTCGCGAAGATCTAAGTTGTTGTAATGTTCAAAGGTATTGACTCTAATATCATATCCCCAAAAACTAAAAAAGGATTCGGGCAATAAGGTTCGTAAAGATTTCACCCCCGCGCCAGGAACATTAAGCGCAAGATTACCCGCCGCAATATCTCCCAGCTGATCATCCGTCCAAGGGGCATAAAATTTAAGATTTACGCCCGGTCGAAAGCCTTTAGTATACGGCGCAATTTGGTCTTTTGCGGTGTAAGTAAGTTGAGAAGTAGACGGTGCTTGTATCGTAAAATTTTGCTGGTGGGTGACCGCACCGCAGGCATTCGTCACGGTTAGCGTAACGGTATAGTTTCCACTAAAAAAATAAACGTGAGTGGGATTAGCTAAATTACTAGTCGTATTATCTCCAAAGTCCCATTCAAAACTTTCTACGTTGTTGGAGGATTGGTTATTAAAAACCACTAATGGTCCAGAATTGTAGCTTGAAAAATTTGCCGTAGCCAATTCACCGACGTGTACCATTTCTTTTTGCGCTGCTAAAATATTTCCAGCAGCATCAAATACTTTTAAACTTGCCTCGAAATTACCCGCTTGGTTGTACGTTACGTTGACTGAACTTGCGGTGGAACTTGCCGGAGTTGCTCCAACAAAATTCCATTCGTAACTTGCCGCGTTAGGAATCGTCGGCACCGAAAAATTGAAATCTCCGGGCAGGCAAGCACTATTAGTTTGAATTTGAAACACCGGCTCCGTGAGAAAAATTGGCGTCCCCGTTAAATTGATACTATTAGCAGCAATGTAGTCCGTGGCGTAAGTTTTACTATAATCCCAGTTTTTTCTTTGTAGCGTAGTTAGGTTCCAATTCGTTGGAAAACTATAAACCGCATTGGCTAACTCTGAATTATCCGTTGTCGTTTCCGCCCAGAGTACATAGGTGTAATTATTTTGGGCATCCAAAAAAGCAGCACCTTTTACGCCCGTTGGCATATTCATTTCCGCCGTTCGGACAGGATCATAGGTTTTGTTGAAGATGAGATCGGTGGTTGTTTTATAAGCAATTCCTTCTTCGTTGACTTCATTAAAATAGAGGTCGTTATAATCTAGTTTTTGATAAAACCCCATTAGGTCAAATTCGTAGCCTGCACCGTCGTAAGTTTGATCTTCTGCCAATTTATAAACATGAAATTGTGTGATTTTACTTTTTACGCATTCGATTTGTGCTTTGATCAGGTAATTGCGTTGTGCGATTTCCGAACCGATAAAATCATCAAAGGCTTTTCGGGGAAGGTTTGCCTCCGTGATTGTCCACAGTTTTTCTGGAAAAGTATTCCCATCATAGCCATAATTATCCAATACTTCTTGGTAAATCGCTTTGGTGCGAATAATACCATCCGCCGCCGCATCAGAGTGCCGCGTATTAACAAAATCTTGTAAATCTTCGTCGAAATATCGTAAACTACCATCAAAATGGGGGTAAGAATGAAAACCAATAACATCGAAATAAGCACCACCCCTTAGCGGATACGCGGTAGAACTCGTCCCATCCACTGGATTATCGCTATTCCGCAAAATGGCATCTAAAAAACTGGGAAACCCAACGCCTGAAACAACGACGTAAGCTTCTGGATCAACCGTTTTGATGACTTCATAACTGATACGCAGTAGCCGAATGTAATTAAAGATGGGTGCGCGTAATTTATAGTCGCAAGGAGTTGGATTATTTTCCCACCAATTGCCGGGTGCACCGGGAGGTAACCAACCTTTGGCTTTCGTGTAATCAAAGCCTGGCTCATTCCAAATTTCCCAAAACTTAATATAATCTTTATATAAGGTTACCAAACGGTAAATGTAATTCGCATAATAATTTTCTTCATTAATCGGCGTACCATCCGTACCGTCATCCCAAATATCGGCATACATATTAGCAAATAATTGAGACTGATGTTCGTCGCAATAAAAGTTTGGATCTTGATGCTGTGGAGAAGGAAAACCTACGATGCAAGTATTATCTAAAATATCTAAATTTTCAAAATGTTGAAATGCTGGCAGCTCCGTTTCATAGCCAAAGTTTTCAACGTAATCTTCGAAAAGACCGGGTCGCAGTGCTTTGACGCCGACACCAGCTACTTGAAGTGCGGCATTTCCTGCGGCGAGATTAGCCAGTTCAATTTCATCCCAAATCGGATATTGACCAATATTTGATCCCGGTCGAAATCCACCTTCGTAAGGGAGAACGAGCTCGTTGGCAGAATAACCCAGCTGCGCAGTAAGATTTCCCCCAGTAAGGAAGCAAAAAAGCAATGTCAAGGATAAGATCTTTTTCATACCAAATTTTTAGCCTAGTAGTAAAGGGATAAGGTCAAAGTCTTTTCGACGATTGGTACTTATCAACAATAGACTTTATGCAAAAATGCCACCAAGCTTATTTACTGCGCTTGAATCCGCTTTTTAAGCTACAATCCTAGCATTTTATGTGCTTCTAAGATAAGGGATTTAACAGGAAAATTGTTTAAAAAACAAGCTTAAACTTTGTCAGCGGCGCGATTTGATGGGGTATTTTTTGATGGAAATAAGCTATTCCTCAATGGCTTGAAATAAATTAGCAGGAGAAATTATGATAGGGCGTGTTCAAATTTTCTTTTTAGGAAAAGCGATATAAAAGGTAGCGCCCGTGTTCTTTTCGGATTTCACCCAAATTCGACCGCCTAATTTTTGCATGATTTTTTGGCAAATGGCAAGTCCGATTCCGGTACCTTCGTACGCCGCACGGCTATGCAACCGTTGAAAAATAACGAAAATTCGTTCTTGGTATTCTTTGGCAATACCAATTCCTTCGTCGCGCACACTAAAGAGATATTCCGTCTCCGTTTCTTCTCCCTGAATATGGATTTTGGGCTTTTTGTCTGGCTGGCTAAATTTAATGGCATTGCTAATCAAATTTTGAAAAAGTTGCACCAAGAGCGAATAGATTCCTTCAACTTCAAAAAGATTATCCTGTGTAATTTCAGCGCCCGAATCTTCGATGGATAATCGCAGATTGAAGGTAGCCATTTCCACCACTCGCTCGATAGAAACCCTTTCGAGATCATCTTCCATTTTACCAATAATGGCATAACGCAGCAAAGCGTCCAACAAGTTATTCATGCGTACTACGCCTTCACTGACAAAGTCAAAAAAGCTACCCGTTTCTTCGTCGATGTTCGTTTTCAAACGGCGATTAATCAGTTGGATGTAACTTCCGATCATTCGTAGCGGCTCTTTCAAATCGTGAGAAGCTACGTAGGCAAATTGCCGTAAATCTTCATTCGCTTGTCGCAATTGATTGTTTTGCTTCGCAATCTGATCATTTTGTTTAAGTAATAAAGCTTGGTATTCGTTTTCGCGGAGCAATTGCTCAATTTCTTTTTGTTTTTCTTTAATCGCGTATTTAATTTCCAAATCTAAGGATTGTTTATTGCTATGCTCCTTTGCCAAGTGTTCTTGCGTTTTGGCGTAGATGGTTTGATACTGGAAAGCTTTTTCGTAATTATTTTTTGCTTTATAAATACTCGCTAATAATTTGTATCCTTTAATCTCATTACTGACGTCGTCTAGGTATTTTGCGCCAGCAATTCCTCTGCTGGTAATTTTGATAGCTTCCTCATAAGCTTCCTCATAAAAATAAAGATGACCGAAATTAATGAGGTTGAGCTGTTGTTCTCCTTTTTCGTTAAGTTCATTAAAGATCGCCTGCGAATGGTTCGCATTTTCTAAGGCCGTAGGTAAATCTTTTTGAATAATATTACACCAACTCAGTTGCGCATAAGAATGGGCAATCATCTTTTGGTACTGAATGGTTTGCGCAAGACTTAGCGCTTGGTTAAAATAATCTTTAGCCAAGTCTACTTGATCCAATTCCCGGTAAATATTTCCTACGTTATTATATAAAATGACTTTGGTGTAACCATCCAAAACATCGTCGTAATCATTCAGCACTGTATTGTAGCGCGCTAAGGCATCATCGTAATTCAGCAAACTAGCATAAATCGTACTAATATTAATTAAGCATTGACCAATTTGATACCGATAACCAATGGCTTTAGCCTTATCCAAGGCTTGCAAAAAATATTGCATCGCTGTTTTATAGTCTGCATTTGATCCATAAAAAATTGCGAGGTGCTTGAAGGCGAGTAGTTCTTGCTCTACTTGATGATTATTTTGACTAATTTTGAGTACGACTTCACCGTATTTTGAGATTTCGGCATAAACTTGCTTTTTAATCAATACTTTACACAATTGTTCATACACCGCAGCCACCAAGTTGGCCTCCGCATGAGGATCGTTTGGAGACAACTGATGCAAAGCTTTTTCAGCGTATTGTTGGGCTTTCTCTAGCTGACTCTGCTCAAGGTGTACTTGACATAAGCTACACCAAGTATATATTTTTTGGGCTGGTACATTTTGTTGTTGTGCTTGCTGAGAGGCTGCTTGTAGCAAATCCTCTGCCTCGACGAAAGCCTTCTGACTTAAAAGTATTTGCGCCTTTAGGTGGAGTAATTCCCATTGTTGTTCCGCCGCGATTGATGTTCCTGCTTGCGCGAGTTGCGCGAGCGCTTGCGTAAAATCTTCTGGTTGACCTTGGTACTTTCCTCGAGTCTGATAAATCTTTCCAAGGTACAAATGAGCCCGCGTAATGGCGGTGGTGGCAGCTTGCTCCGTCGCGATGTTTAATGCCTTTTGTGCGAGTGGCAGCGCCATTGCTAGTTGCCTAGCATCATAATATTCTTCTATTTGTTGGAAAAGCTGGTCAAGCATTGATGGTATGGATAAGCGCGCAAATTTAAAGCAATAATCCGTATGGGTTTTATGATCATTTCGGGGATTCCGTGAACGACTTAAGTAGTGTGCAGCATTGAATCACTTCGTTCTCTTCTGTCTTGATACTTAATGCTGCAAAAGTCTAAAAAATTAACTTGAAAGTCAAGCGAAATTGAGGCTTACCAAGGAAGTGTGTGCTTATCCTCCGTACTCAAATTTATATAAAAAAAAGGAAATAACAGTAGGTAGTTATATTTAAGTACTACAATTGCAGCATTTTACCTAAAGGGGATGAATTTTATTCTTGCACCAATTTGTCAAAAAATAATATTCCCTTTTTTATTACTAATGCATTAAACTCGCAGTGAATAGTATTTCTTTAGCGATCAAGCCTAAGGTTGGTTTGATGAAATTGGCTAAATAAAATAGCGATATCATTTACAGATAATTTTAGGGATATTATCGACCAAGCTTTTCGCTAACAAGTTCTATGGTTACAAAGTATCTTTTATGGGTTGTGCTCTTTCTGCGTCGACAAAGCCTTCCATATAAATTTTTTGTTTGTTCGGGTAAGCATTAGAGATAATCGTAACGGTAGGTTTTTGTGGACCTAATTTTCCGGCACTATTATAATGCACTTTTATTTCACCATCTTCACCTGGTGCAATCGGTACAAAAGGATAACTAGGATGTGTGCAACCACAGGTAACCGTTACGTTAGAAATGACCAAGTCCTTTTTTCCGGTATTGGTAAATTTAAATACGTGCTCCACTTCGTCACCTTGCATAATGGTACCAAACTTATAAGCAGTTTTCGCAAAATCCATTTTGGGTCCACTCTTGGCCGCTTTACGACGGGCTTTTTCTTTTTCTCTTTTGGCTTTACGTTTTGCTCGACGTGCCAGTTGCTCTCTTTTAAGCCGTTCTTCTTTCGTTTCTACCTTTTTTTCGGCTGATTTTGCTTTGATCGACTCTTCTTTGATCGTTTCCGCCGCTATTTCCGTTTCATTTTCTTCGTTAGCGACCATATTCTCGGTGCTATCCGTTACCGTAACATCCGCTACGACCGTTTCTGCAGCAATTTTTGCTTCTGCTAAGATTACTTTTGCTTCCTCTGCCTTAGTTGTTTCGTTGTTACAGGCAGATAAGCTTACTAACAACAACAAACAATAGCTAAAATACTTCATATAATACATACCAATTTGTTTAGTCTAAGTACAAATATAATAATATAGACGTACATTCTTCCTAGAAGACACTTTATCGTGATGTTGTTTTAAAATGAGCGTTACAACTAAACTGCCCACCCGATTCAGCAGAAATAAAGCATTAGCGTTTTCGGTAAAGCTTTTTTTGAGATCCACAATTTAAACTAGCGCAATAAAAAAGACTTAATCAATTGGTTGACAGTTCCTTAATCTCGACTAGCAAAAAAGCAAAGTCACTCCTTAACGTCAATGCTAAACCCCTTGGATCAATGTAGCTGGGTAGACAAACCTAAAATAGCTGCATAAATCATTGTTTATGCAGCTATTTTAGGGTAAAACTATTTTGCGTCGATTAGCGAATAATTGAAAGACTACCAACATCCACTAATTCTTCGCCACCGCATTTAAAACGTACCCGATACAGTAAAACGCCCGGATTCATGGGTTGCCCCTTATAAGAACCGTCCCAAGTTTCGTAAGCATCCGTCGTCAAAAATACCCGATTACCCCAACGGTCAAAAATTTCGAAAGAAATTAATTCTTCAATGGCAATGGGATTGCTGATACCGTACGTATTATTTTCTTCTGGTCCCTTTTCGTCGGGCGTGAAAGCTTTTGGCAAAAAGATCTGCGCACAGTCTAAATCATCTGGATCAATTACCGTCACCGTCACCGAATCAAAGGCCACACAACCATTATCAACGTCAATGAAAGACACCCGATAAGTTCGACTTTCCGTCGGACTAATTACAGCGGTAGGAGCATCCGTCTGATTAATCTCTATATCTGGTTCCCACTTAAATTGGGTTGCGCAAGAAGAAGTCGTTGCAATCTCCGCCGTGCTTCCAAGATAAACCTGAATATTTTTATCTTCCGCAATTTTATCTGGTCCAAAATAAAGTCTTTCCACTTCATCTTCATCCAACGCCCGATCATATACTCTAATTTCGTCCAATAATCCAGCAAAAGGACTATCCGTTAAGCCCAAACAAGGACTATTTGCAATACTAAAAATGACGTTGTTCTCAATGTCTACTCTAGAAACTGCCGTCGTCGTTTGCTTCTTTTCTCCGTTCAAATACAATACCGTTCGGTTTCCTTGTCGCGTTACAACTACGTGTTGCCAACAAGTTCCAAATTCAATTTGGCTACTGACCGTTCCCGTTTTACTTGGATTCTCGATTAACTCTGCCGTTACGAGACTGGACATTGGTGTATAGCGAACGGCGAATACTTGTTCATTATCACAGGCTGTTCTTCGCGAAAAAATATCTTTGGTACTGGATTGATCGGTCGGTTTGAAGTAAAAACTCAGGGAGAAATCTCTCTTATCGAAAAAATTATTGATTGTCCCTAGAAAGATCACATGATCATCAAAACCATCCAATTTGATCGCATTACCCAGCACACCACACTCGCAAGTCGGATTGCCACTGATAATACCATTGGAATTATTACCACTATCGTCAATGAGTAGCGGATTATCCATATCCGTAATCGCATCGCAATTATCGCAAGAATAATAAGCTACCAATCCATTTTGCGGAACTTGAGCAGACAAAGACAAGCAGGCAAAAAGCGCAATTAAAAATGTAAAAAACCTCATTAAGTAAAGGGTTTAAATATCAAATATTATTTTTTGTAAAAGCTTGAGTAATTCACAATATTCCCAAGTCTAGGGCAGTATAACGCGAGTGCTTATACTTACTCTGTATCTAACGTTAAACTATAAGCAATATTTTATCCAAAAATATTAGGTAAGTCGCCCATGCCTGGAGGGAGCATATCTTTTAGTAAACTTTGTGAGCCTTCTGCTTCTTTCTCTGCGGCTAATTGTAAGGCACGATTTACGGCAGCCATCACCAAATCTTCTACTTGTTCGAGGTCTTCCACGTCAATTTTTGCGCGATCAATGCTGATATTGGTAATTTCTCGATTCGCATTGGCGCTTACTTTTACGGCACCGTTATCGGCTTCGGCTTCTACAATAATGGTCGCAAGTTTAGCTCTGAGCTCTTTTTGCTTTTCTTCCATGTTTCCGAACATATCTCCAAACATAAATCAAATAGCTTTAGTACATTGTAAATTAAGTAAGGTTCAAATTTGAAGGCGTTATTTTTAACGCAGTAATCGCTGAAAAGAAGTCTTCAAAAAAAGTATTATTTAGTTTACAATGTATTTAAGTACAAATACAATTTAATGGTAGATTAATTTTGTCTTAGTACTTAGGATTTAAAAATAAAAAAAATTACAAGTTGCAAAGGTAATCGCTTTCTTTTTGATTGGGTAGGTCTTCTTCATTTTTTTTAGAATTCCAGCTTACACAATCTACTTCTGCCGTTTCTACGGGGAAACGAGCGTAGCATTGAGCAATTTCAAATTCAGTAAGCGCACGATCATATACACTGAGTTCATCAATGACACCTTTAAAACCCCGCGTACCATCTTCGCCGATGCAAGGACTGTGACCCAATGCTAACCAAGCTTCATTGCTAATATCTACGCCACTACAACGTCGGGCTTTCTTTTGAAGTTCACCATTGAGGTAGCTGTATAGCCAAATCCCTTCCCGTACCAAAGCGAAATGAAACCAATCCCCTTGTGGCAAATCTGGAGATACGTCGGGATACGATTTATTTTCGTGCTCGTAAAGCTCTGTTTGTACTATTTTTTGATGTAAATCTAAGCGAATATCTAGCATCTTATTTTGGTTACAACTGTCTCTTTTTGACAATAAGCTTTGTTTATAAACCACATAGGTAGTCGGCTTGAAATAGAAGCTAAGGCTAAAATCCGTTGTGTTGAAGCATTGATTTACTTTTCCTTGAAAGCTTACGTAGTCTTGTGCACCGTTGAGATAAATGCCATTATTTGACACCCCACACCGACAAGTGATTGCACCGTGTAAAATACCATCTGAACCTTGCTGAGTATCATCCCGAGCATCACAACGGTCAAAAGAGTAATAAGCAATCAAGCCGTCTGCGGGAGATAAACCGATCGGCGAAGGTGCAGTGCTCAAAGCAGCGCAGATTGGGAGGAGGCAAAGGAGTAGTAAGTTTCTCATGGTTTCCATATATTCGTTTTCCTAAATTACGAATTTATTGGGAGCGTTCAGTGGAAACCAAGGGGGAAAGTAAAATTTGATTAAAAGTAACTCTTAGAAAGTTCTAAAATGAAAAAGCCATAAAAAGCAAGTAAGGTAAAGCCTTCCCAACGAGAAATTTTGCCCGAATGACACATCACGTAGAACAAAACCGTGATCGCCACCATAAAAGGCACACTAAAATCCACAAAACCTTGCCCCACGGCTACCGCTCCAAAAAAGTTGGGAATACTGAGGACAACGTAAGTATTAAAGATATTGGAACCTAGCACGTTACCGACGGCTAATTCTGTTTTGCCTCTTCTCGCAGCGGAGATGCTGACCATTAATTCGGGTAAAGAAGTACCGAAGGCGACTAAAGTAAGGGCAATAATCTCTTGATCAATACCCGCAATTTTAGAAAGTTCTGCAATGGAGAAAACCGTATAATCTGCCCCAAAATAGACAGAAACACCGCCCACCAAGATCATGATATAACTTTTGGGAGATGTTTTCGTTTTCTTTAGTTCCAAATCATCTTCATCTACTTTGAAAGAATAGACCAAAAAAGTAATGATCCCTCCAAGTAAAAATAAGGCTTCTGGAAGTGAAATGACTAAGTCTCGCAGAATAAAATAGAGAATAAAAGAGGAGCCAATCAAATAAGGCATATCGATATTCATGATCGAGTGATCTATTCTCAGCTCTTTGGCGTAAATCGCAACAACCGCGAGTACCAGACAAATATTTGTAATATTAGAACCTACCGCTCCGCCCACTACAATTCCTTCATCGCCCTCTAATACCGCTACAACCGAAGCTGCGAGCTCCGGTAAAGAAGTACCAAAGGCAACGATCGTTACCCCAATAATAAATGGAGATATTCCCCAAGAAAGACCAACCTCTTCCGCAGCATCTACAAACCAATCTGAGCCTTTTAATAAAAGCGCTAAGGCTAGTATAAAAATCCCAAAATAGAGCAGTATATCTTCCATAATATTTTCGCTTTGTTCTCTTGCAGGGACAAAAGTAGTTCTTTTTTTTGGAATGGACTATAGTAGTAAATAGCTATAATTGAAATTGCCAAAGCTCCACTAAATTGTATGATGCTATCGTAGACTTCCCGCTTTTAAACCTGGCAAAAGTAAAAAATTAGCTAATTAATTACCAAATAGAAAATTCTTCAGTCTTTTTTATTTAAAACCCATAAAGTTGTTTAATTTTGTGTAACAACACAAAGGAAGATTTAATCTTTACTTAATCTTCCAATCACATCCCATTTCCAAATGATTTCCGACTTTTACAAAAATCTTGAACTCAACTGATCATTCAAGTAATACATACTATTTGTAGCCCCAACTACTTATTTTAAACGAACTCTTATTTTTAACCTTAAGTCAAATTATTTTACTATGAGAAAAGAATTACTTAGCCTTTTAATGTTTGCTTTCTTAGCAACGCAAGTCCACGCTCAATGTGGCAACCTCTACATTGGGGGAGTTATTGATGCTACCCTAACTGGTGGTGTACCCAAAGGTGTTCAAATCTGTGCTTCTGCGAACGTAGCGGATATTTCTATTTATGGTCTTGGAAGTGCCAACAATGGTGGCGGAACCGACGGGGAAGAATTTACTTTTCCTGCGGGGAGTCTTGATGCAGGACAATGTATCTGGGTTGCTTCTGAAGCTACTAATTTCACTACTTGGTTTGGTTTTGCGCCTTGCTTTACCAGTGGCGCAATGGGTATCAATGGAGATGATGCCATCGAGCTTTTCTGTAACGGTGCCGTAACGGACCTTTTTGGAGATCCTGGTACTGACGGAAATGGAGAATGTTGGGAATATTTAGACGGTTGGGGCGTAAATAATACTGGTGCAGCCAACGGCGGTACTTTCGACTGTGCTGATTGGACTTTTAGCGGTCCTAACGCATTAGACGGTCAAAGCTCTAACGCTGGTGCTGGTGTAAATGGTTACCCAAGTCCTGCACAAACTTGCCCCATGCCACTTCCAATTACTTTAAGTGCTTTCAACGCAAAGAAAGTGGGGAACAATGCGGTACAATTAGATTGGACAACGGCTTCGGAAGAAGACAACGAATACTTTGCGATTGAGTATAGCAACGACGGAAGAACATTCTCTACGCTTGATATCGTAGAAGGTGCGGGTACTTCTTTTACTACTTTAAATTACAGCTACACGCACGATCGTGCCGAAACAGGAAACAACTACTACCGATTATTACAGGTAGACTTTTCTGGTGCATCTAGCTACAGCGATGTTGTAGTGGTAGCCTTAAAAGCGACACCAAACATTTCGGTACGACCAACATTTGCAAAAAATGATATCTTCGTGGTAACGGAAAAAGAATTTGCTAGTCCTGCCATCGTTGAAGTTTTCAACTTAGCGGGTCAACGAGTTTTAAATGCAGTTTTCCCTGCCAACGCGGAGCAAATTGAAATGAAGGTAGATGCTTTAGAAAACGGTCACTACTTCATTCGATTAACGACCAATGAATCTTCTGAATCTGCACGATTTATCAAATTTTAACTATCTTAGTAGATCTTTAAGAAGATTTTCAACTTAGAAATTAATTAATCAATATAGTAGAGCGCTTTACAAATTTTGTAGAGCGCTCTTTTTTTTGAAAGATATTTAATCTTCTTCGTATATCCTTCCCTTTAATTGATCCTGTTTGTATTTCAAGTGCTTAGCGTTTTTTCTATACTGCAATTTTTTTATTTGCCGTCAAGGCTTTCGGAGCTTTAATGATAGCAATTTTATTTACCGCATGTAAATACGCTTTAACCGAAGCAAGGACAATATCCTTATCAACACCAAAGCCGTGATACTGCCCTTTTTCATAAAGGATGCGCATATTTACTTTTCCTTCGTCGCTACTCCCATTCGCCATCGCTTGTACCAAGTATTCCTCCAATTCAAATTTAAGTCCCAAAATGCTATCAACCGCAAGGAGCGCCGCGTTCACCGGACCATTTCCCGTTGCACAAGCTCGCTCGATTTTACCGTCAATGGAAAGTTCGACCGTCGCGACGGGATGCAAGGGTTGACCGCAGACAACTTGCAAGCGTTCTAGTTTGACTCGATCCTCTTTTACCGCTTGATTCATTAAAACCATCAAGTCGTCGTCCGTCATTTCTTTTTTACCATCTGCAACTAAAAGAAACTTTTGGTAAATCTTAGCTAAGTCTTTTGTCGCTGGCGTAAATCCTAGCCGCTCTAAATGATACCGCAACGCCGCTTTTCCACTTCTTGACGTCAAGACAATTGAACTTTGTGCAATGCCTACGTCTTCGGGGGCAATGATTTCGTAGTTTTCTCGATTCTTCAAGACACCATCTTGATGAATACCGGAAGAATGTGCAAAAGCATTACGACCAACGATTGCTTTATTGGCTTGCACAGGCATATTCATCATTTTAGCAACTAAAGTACTCAGGACAAAGATGCGCTTCGTTTTAATTTCGGTGTGGCAATTCAAACTTTGGTGCGTTTTCAGGATCATGGCAATTTCTTCGAGCGAAGTATTCCCCGCACGTTCACCAATCCCATTCATCGTTACTTCTACCTGACGAGCGCCGTTGGCAATCCCCGCAATCGTATTCGCCGTCGCCATCCCTAAATCGTTGTGACAATGACAAGAAATAATCGCTTGATCAATATTCGAAACGTGCTCCATCAAGTACTTGATTTTTGCACCGTATTGTGCAGGCAAACAATACCCCGTTGTATCGGGAATATTGACCACCGTTGCTCCTGCTCGAATCACCGCCTCAATCATTTCTGCCAAAAAAGCATTGTCTGCTCGTCCAGCATCTTCCGCGTAAAATTCTACATCTTCTACGTAGCGTTTTGCGTACTTTACGGCTGCCACGCCTCTTTCCAAAACGGCAGCTCGATTACTTTTGAATTTACTTAAAATATGATAATCCGAAACACCAATGCCCGTATGAATACGTTTGCGTTTCGCATATTTCAACGCTTCCGCCGCTACGTCAATATCTTTTTCTACAGCACGTGTTAACGCACAAATTACCGGATCGTTAATGGCTTTACAAATCGCTTCCACCGAACGAAAGTCTTCTGGACTGGAGATTGGAAAACCGGCCTCAATCACATCCACGCCCAACAGTTCTAATTGTCTCGCAATCGTTAATTTTTCGGTGCAAGAAAGTTGGCAACCTGGTACCTGTTCCCCGTCCCGCAAAGTGGTATCAAAAATAAAAACTTTATCACTCATGGTTGGTTGTTTATGATTTTTTGTCAAACTCAAATTGAACACACTGTTCTTGTGTTGCTTTAGTGAAAATTTGATCCAATAAGGCTAGTATTTTTTTCCCGGTAGCACTTGTTCCTAAAATAAATTCAGGAGCAGTACTCCCAACAGCAGTATCCGCAGTACGATATCCTTGTTCTAGGAATTGTTCCACGGCGGATACAATCGCTTCACTTTCTTGGCTCAAGCCAAAGCTGTGTTCCAGCATCAAAGCAACTGATAAAATGGTCGCTAATGGATTGGCAATACCTTGTCCAGCAATATCCGGAGCAGCGCCATGGATAGGTTCGTATACACCAACCCTTGCTCCGATGGAAGCAGAAGCTAACATACCCAACGAACCAGCCAATTGTGCCGCTTCATCCGTCAAAATATCTCCAAACATATTCCCAGTAACGACGACGTCGAACTGTCGAGGATCCCGCAATAGTTGCATCGCAGCATTGTCTACAAACATATGGATAACTGCTACATCGGGATAAGTCGTTTGTACTTCTTGTACAACTTCCCTCCATAAGCGCGACGTCTCTAGTACGTTTGCCTTGTCTACTGAGTGTAAAACTTTTTTCCGCTGACGCGCGGCTTCGAAAGCTTTTACGACGATCCGACGAACTTCCATTTTAGAATAGCACATTGTATCAATCGCCTTCGTACCGCCCGCTTGACGCATACTTGGTTTCCCAAAATAAATGCCCCCCGTCAATTCTCGATAAAATAAAATATCAACACCTTCCAATAATTCAGGTTTCAAACTAGAAGCATCTGCCAAGGCATGGAACACCTTGATGGGACGCAGGTTCGTATATAAACCTAAATGCGCACGCATTCGAAGCAAGCCTTGTTCTGGCCGTACCGTCAAACTTGGATCATTATCGTAGCTAGGATCACCAACGGCACCGAGTAAAATAGCATCTGCCATTTCAAATTGTTGCAATGTTTTTTTGGGCAACGGATCTCCTTGATCAAGGATCGCAGCGTGTCCGATAAGACCTTCTTCCAGTTCAAACTGATACCCTAATTTTTGATTTAAAAAATTAAAGATTGGTGTTGTTGCAGCAGTTACTTCTGGTCCAATTCCATCTCCCGCTAATACTAAAATTTTATTTTTATGTTTAATCATACTGAGGTATTTTTCAAGTAAGGCATTTTCTTTTCTCGTTCGTATTTTTCAATGATGGCTTTTTGCGAAAGCAAATAATCTAGATCATCATAACCATTCAACAAACATTCTTTTTTGTAAGGGTTGATCTCAAAAGAAATGCGTTGTGTGGCAAATTTCAACTCTTGTGCCGCTAAATCGACCGTAAGTATCGTTGTAGGATTTGTTTGAATCTGGCTTAATAAATTTTCTAAAATAATCGGAGATACCGTAATCGGCAACAAGTGATTATTCAAGGCATTACTTTTAAAAATATCCGCAAAAAAACTGGAGACAACCACTTTGATTCCGTAATCAACTAAAGCCCAAGCCGCGTGTTCCCTACTCGATCCACAACCAAAATTTTCGCCGCTCACCAAAATGCTTCCAGTATAGATCGTACTGTTGAGTACAAAATCGGTTTGTGGTTTTCCTGCTTTATCAAAGCGCCAATCGTAAAATAAATTTTCGCCAAATCCCAGTCGGGAAGTTGATTTTAAAAATCGCGCAGGGATAATTTGATCGGTATCAATATTTTCAATCGGCAAAGGAATAGCCGTTGAACTAAAAGTTTCAAATTTATTTTTCATCTTATTTTATCCATTTTCTTACGTCAACAATCTCTCCCGCTACCGCAGCCGCAGCCGCCATCAACGGACTCACTAAAAAAGTGCGCGCACCAGGCCCTTGTCTACCTTCAAAATTTCGATTAGAAGTAGAAACGCAATACTTCCCTGCGGGTACTTTATCTTCATTCATTGCGAGGCAAGCAGAACAACCCGGTTGTCGCAACTCAAAACCTGCGGCTTGAAATACTTGGTCTAAACCTTCTGCTTGTGCTTGTCGTTCTACCTGAACCGAACCTGGCACAATCCAGACTTTTACGTCAGTAGCTTTTTGTTTGCCTTTGACAAAATCGGCTACCGTACGCAAATCTTCAATCCGTGCATTCGTGCAACTTCCAATAAATACGTAGTCTATTTTTTGACCTTGCATACTTTGTTGGGGCGCAAGATTCATATACGTCAATGCTTTTTGTAGCGCTGCTTGATTTTCTGTAGCGATGGGAATGCGTTTTGAAATACCGATTCCCATTCCAGGATTTGTACCGTATGTAACCATCGGTTCAATGTCTTGGGCATCAAAGTATACTACTTTATCATAAGTTGCTCCTTCGTCTGTTTTGAGTGTTTCCCAATATCGAACTGCTGTTTCCCAAGCTGCGCCTTTCGGTGCTTCGGGTTTATCTTTAAGATAAGCAAAGGTCGTTTCATCCGGAGCAATCATTCCACCCCGAGCGCCCATTTCGATGCTCATGTTGCAGATAGTCATTCTTGCTTCCATGGATAATGCCTTAATCGCCGTACCCGCATATTCTACGAAATATCCCGTGCCGCCCGAAGTACTCAATTGAGCGATTACGTAAAGAATAAGATCCTTTGCCGTAGTGCCTTCACCGAGTATTCCGTTGACTTCAATACGCATCGTTTTTGGACGATCAAGTAGTAAACATTGGCTGGCTAAAACTTGCTCCACTTGGCTCGTACCAATCCCGAATGCGATACTTCCAAAAGCGCCGTGTGTAGAAGTATGACTATCTCCACAGACAATCGTCATCCCCGGAAGAGTCAAACCTTGCTCCGGTCCAATCACGTGTACGATGCCTTGTTTCTCATGTCCCAAACCGTACAAGTCTAAACCAAATTCTTGACAATTCTCGACGAGTGTAGCTACTTGTTTTCTAGACAGCGGTTCTACGATTGGTAAATGCTGATTCAAGGTTGGAACATTGTGATCTGCCGTCGCCGTTGTTTGTGCAGGTCTAAAAACAGCACTATTCCGTTGGCGTAAACCATCGAATGCTTGCGGAGAAGTAACTTCGTGAATAAAGTGCCGATCAATGTAAATTAGATCAGGGTAGGCTGTTTTTTGCTGGACAATATGCTGATCCCATATTTTATCAAACAGCGTTTGAGGAATTGATTTTTTAGACATTTTAAGTTTTGGATACTAAGATTAAAGAAAGAAGTTGAGCACTGCTTAATGCTAACAGCTTCTCCTCAATAAAGTACCAAAGTAGAGAGAAATAAACCGCTGCACAATCCTAATTTTCAGCCATTCTACGATTCTCAACTTAGCCGCTAGGTATACTAAACTGCTGATGATCAAAAAAATACAGCTTACTAAAATCCAGTCGCCAGCTTATAAATAAGTAGGAAAATTTGTGGGAAATTATTTATGTAGACAAAAGAGTTTGTTTAAAATTGAGGCAAAATGATAAATCCCGAATTTCCAATTGAATGAAAATTCGGGATTTATGTAGAATAATTTATGAGGCAAAATGCCTAATCAGAAAGTAAGTCTTAAATGCCCATTTCTCGATATTTCGCAGCGTTAGCAGCGTCCAGTTTTGTCATGATCTGATACACTCTTGACTTCTCCGTTTGTGGTGATTTTTTGAAAATTTCGATGATCTCCGAAGACTTTGCGTTGGCGAACATTTGTAAGATCATTGCATTCGGATAATTTTTTCGAACACCATCTAAGGCTTCTAAGGCTTTAGCCATTTTGGCACGTGCTTTATCCACATCGTCACTCATCTTATCTAAGGATAATCGGTGATAATCGTACATCGCTTGTCGATACGGACGTGCCGTAGGACTCAAAACGCTTTCAATGATCCAATAGCGATTTCGATTACCATCTAAGGACCGCCAACCCGGATTATTGGAAGCCACATTCGGTGGAATGTTAGTCATAATATCCTGTGCAATCTGATAATAGGGTTCACCACCAAAAGCAGAAAAAGAATCGTAATCCATCGCTAGAATAACATAAACGTAAAAAGCCATGACGGAAGTCAGATTATCATTAAAGGTATTTTTTGCGTAGACTAAAGGTTGGAAAGGTTCGTAGCTAAAAGTTACATCTTTATCTACGTGAGAAAGTAAAGCGGTCTCATAACTACTTCCAAAAACCGGTCGGGTCGCTTGAATGGCTAAATCTGCACTAAAACTCGTGGCCGATAATTCATCCCGAATGGTCAATTGTACTTTGCACTTGATGCGTTCTTCTTGCTCGTAAACATCTTCAGTCCATTTACGATTATTTAAAAAGTTTTCTAGCGCTTCCTTCAAGCTTTCAAATACTTTGGGATCAGCCGTTTGAAGCTTTGGCGTATTGATCGTAATATCAAAAATGACTTCCTGGGCTTGCGGAGCAAAATAAAGCAATGCAAAAACGGTAAATAGAATAAATTTTTTCATTTATAAAATGATTATTAATGAAGTAGTTTTAAAATTAGAACAGGTTTCTTAGTCGTTGCGCCCCTGTACTTTGAGGTAGTTTCAGGAGGTAGAGAGTCGTTCGATTAAAGTTTCGACGATATCAACTGCAACGGCCTGCTTTGACTTTAACTCAAATTTTTGAATCTTATTGTCTTTGTGAAAGATTGTGATTTTGTTCGTATCGTGCTGAAAACCGGCTCCTTTATCATTGAGAGAGTTCAAGACGATAAAATCAAAATTTTTCCGAGCTAGTTTTCCTTTGGCATTTGCTAGCTCATTATTAGTTTCTAGTGCAAAGCCAATCATAAATTGATTAGCCTTCTTTTGTTGTCCTAACGCGACAGCAATATCTTTGGTTTTTTCTAGGGTTAATTGCAAATTTTCACCTTTCTTCTTGATTTTTTGGTCAGCAATAACGGTAGGTCGATAATCTGCCACCGCCGCCGCTAAAATCGCAACATCACAGCTTGCAAATTCTGCGAGTGCCCGTTCGTACATCGCTTGAGCGGACTCTACCCGAAAGACTTCCATTTCGGTTGGTGGCTGTAAACTAGAAGGTCCTAAAATCAATTTGACGGTCGCACCTCTGCGAAGCAGTTCCTTTGCAATCGCTAGGCCCATTTTTCCCGACGAACGATTCCCAATAAACCGTACGGGATCAATTGCTTCGTAGGTAGGTCCCGCCGTAATCATAACCGTTTTTCCCGTTAAATCTAGTGTTTCCGCAAAAGCGGTACGGATAAAATCGAGAATATCTTCTGGCTCTGCCATCCGTCCTGCACCGACCAATCCACTCGCCAATTCTCCGTGTCCTACGGGAATTAAATGATTTCCATATGTTTGTAAACGTTGAATATTGCGGATAGTTGCAGGATGTTTCCACATATCTAAATCCATAGCGGGAGCAAAGAAAATGGGACATTTTGCCGAAAGGTAGCAAGCGACGAGCATATTATCGCATAATCCATTCGCCAGTTTAGAAAGTGTAGTTGCCGTAGCGGGAGCAATAAGCATTGCATCTGCCCAAAGGCCGAGTTCAACGTGATTGTTCCAACTCTCTTCGGAGCTTACGGAAGTAAAAACTGGATTTTTAGAAAGGGTAGAAAGGGTGAGTGGCGTAATAAAGTCTGTCGCAGCGGGCGTCATCAATACTTTTACTTCCGCGCCGGCTTTGATGAATAGTCGGACGAGGAATGCTGCTTTGTAAGCGGCGATACTGCCAGTGACTCCTAGCAATATTTTTTTACCATTTAATGTATTCATCTAAAGCTGGTAAAAGATGAGTAAGTATGAGCTAAATCCATAAAGCACTGCGATTTGTTCGCGGTGCTTTATGAAAGGAACTCGTTTCGTTGCTTAAATATCGGTTTCTACGCTTTTATCCTTGTAACGCGCATGGATATCGCCGCTTAGAAATTCATCCATCGCGATTAATACCGGATTAGGCAAACGCTCGTAAAACTTGGAGATTTCAATTTGCTCCTTGTTTTCGTGAATTTCTTCGATGGTATCAGAAGTCACTGCAAATTCTTCTAATTTAGAGTGTAATTCTTGCTTAAGATCTACCGAAATTTGCTTTGCACGTCTAGAAATGATCGTTAAGGTTTCGTAAATATTATCGGTATCTTTAACCAATTCATGAATATTTCGTGCTTGAACATTCGATTCTAAACCTTGTACTTTGGACTTAATATCTGACATTTTTGATTTTTTTTAACTTTTTATTGGAATCTTTCAGAATATTCTTGACTTCTTTTGTGTACTTACTTTTAGGATATTTAGATCTAAACTTTTCGATATACTTTAAAGTTTCTTGAAATCGCTCCATTTGCTTATCGAAAATACTATTTTCTGCCAAGAGGAAGTTTGCTTTAAGTACCAAAAACCGCACCTGTTCTGCGTTGGAGGTTTCTGGGTAATCGCGCAGCAAGTTTTCAAAAGATTGCGTTGCAGATTGATATTGCCGCAAATCAAAATAAAGGGTACCTTCTGCGAAAGCTTTCTCCTCCATTTTCTTACGAATTTCGTCAATCAAATCGTTGCAAGCTGCCACTCTTTTACTAGTCGGGTAGGTATTAACGAATAATTGAAATGCGTCAATTGCTTTTTTACTATAGGATTGATCTAAGCGGTAGGTTGGGGATAACTCATAATGAGAATAACCAGCCATAAAATCCGCCTCTTCTTTAAATTTACTATTGGTAAATGTCCTCGAAAACGTATTAAAATAGTACGAAGCTAAAATGTATTGCCCCAAATGATAATGGGTATAAGCATAATAAAAATATACTTTTTCGGCTTCTACCTTACCACGTAGCTCGCTGATAATCAATTCAAATAAGGTCTGAGCCTTAAGATACTCCTCTCCTTCGTAATATTCGAAAGCTTTCTTGTAACGGGTATCAAAATCTCCCGTGGCGCGGATGCGCTCGAATTCTGTCTTACAAGAAGACATCATTAGTACGCCAATGCCTATGAATAGGCTAAATATTAGATTCTTTTTCATGAATGTGCAAAGATACATCTTTTTGTTTAATGATACAACGTAATTTAGGGAACAAATAGATGGTTCCTTTCCTAATTTTTTGTTAAACTCGGGCTAAATTTAGCAAAAACACAGTTGAAAGTGGTAAAATACAGTACGATTCTAAAAACTCAGCAGACAAGCTTTCGCTAAAAACTGCTTACATTAAGCTCAATGGTATAAAGCTCAATGGTATAATTTTTTGTTGATTGAGTCAACTTAAAAACTTTAAAGTGCTACACCTTTTCAGGTACGCTGTTTGCTGTTCTTTTAAGAACAAGCCTTTTTGTGATTTTCATTGCCATATTATTGATACTAAAAATTGAAGTCGCTTTAAAATAGCTTCATGAAATTAGTTTTTCTAATTTTTCACCGCTCTATATTTTTAAAACTTCCGTTATGCTAAAACACTTGCCTCTACTCTTTCTACTATTATTAACAACGACTTCTTCCGTTGTTTCTGCTCAAACGAGTCTCGACGTTTACCAAATTTTTAAAACAAAATGTGCTGCTTGCCACAGTAACGATGATCCTCAAAATGGCTTAGATTTGCAAGGAGAAGGAAACTCCGATGCCGAAAAAATGGCCATCGTTAGAAATAATATTGTCAATGTAACACCGAGCAACAGCTTTGCTGCCGCACAAGGTCAGCGATATATTTATCCGGGGCGCATCGACAAGAGTATGATTTTCAGAAAAATTAATCAGGGCTTGGACAGCCAAATCACTCTACATCCCGACGAAGGTGATCCGATGCCAAATAGCCCTTTCCCTTCCCTTAGCGACCCAGAAAAAGAATTGATTCGGCAATGGATATTATACGGTGCTCCGGCTACGGGAGATTTGAAAGTTAACAACGTTCTGGTCACTGATATGATAGAAGCATATTATGATGGAAATGGAGCAGCCAGCTTTCCTGACGGTCCACCACCTGCTCCGGCGCCCGATGAAGGCTTTCAAATTAAAATGGGACCTTTTTTCTTACCACCCAACGGGGAAGTTGAATATTTACAAAAATACGCTTTAGATTTACCCGCCGACATAGAAGTGAATCGCTTAGATTTCAAAATTGCAAGTTATTCTCATCATTTTATTTTGTACAAATTTAAGGATGCGGCAACCAACACTCCTTCAGGATTACGAACGAATGCCAATCACTTTAATATCAATATCGTCGGTGCTGTACAACAGGCAGAAGATATCAAATTGCCCGAAGGGACTAGCTTTTTTTGGAAAGATGATCAAGTTTTGGATCTCAATGCTCACTATATCAATTACTCCAACACAATGATCTATCAAGCGGAGGCTTACCTTAATGTTTACACACAGCCTTCGGGCACCGCCGCGCAAGAAATGATTACGGAATTACTCCCTAATCTTTCTATTCCAATTAACAACAACGGCAACTTAACGACCCACAATAAGCTAAATTTGAATTTAAGCCACAATACGGATTCCGAAGTTTTCATCTGGGCGCTTACGGGACATACGCATAAGTATGGAAAAGATTATACGGCCAACCTTTACACCAATAGTACTGAATCCGATTTGATTTACGACGCTAAATGTCCTGAAGGTGTGCCCGGTT
Organism: uncultured Saprospiraceae bacterium; assembly: GCA_937951685.1. Classification (GTDB taxonomy): domain Bacteria; phylum Bacteroidota; class Bacteroidia; order Chitinophagales; family Saprospiraceae; genus CALFBG01. Next base: position 28,601 of record CALFBG010000236.1, read on the forward strand.
GTCCTTCGCCCTTTTTTGATTATCAACACATTCCAATCCGTTATTTTGAGCCCTTATTTCCGGCCCGTTTTAATGGTTCTACTGCGGGGATAAAACATCAAGCAAAATGGGTTAATACTGGTCCTAGTCCCGTCAACTTTGGTTTTACCTCTGATGATGAAATGATGGTGCTCATTATTATGTACACCAACGATACCACAGGCATTGCCACTACTTCCCTCCTTGACGAGAAAAATCCGCTAACGGCAACGACGATTAGTCCTAACCCAATGGCTAACTACAGTGTGATTCAAGTACCCGAAAACCTAGGTTCCATTCAATTGCAATTATTTGATATGCTGGGGAATGCGATCCGTCCTCCCGAGCAACACTTCGAAACTAGGATTCGACTAGAACGTCGAGGTTTGGTGCCAGGCGTTTATTTGTATCGCTTAGCCGATCAGCAAGGTAGGTTTCATACGGGGAAAATTGTGGTACAATAAATTACCACTTATCAAGGCTCCTGATGCTACACTTCAAATTTTAATGGCTTATATTTTTCGATATCCTCGAAAAATATAAGCCATTTTGTTTTCAATGATAAGAATAATCACTGGTAGCTTTTATGAAGTTAAGAGGCGACCGCTAATTTTGATTTCAATTTATCTTCAAACTCTGCTAAGGAAAATTTGCTGTAATGATTGAACAAGTAAAGCAAGCTCGATTCATCCATCAAACTTAGATTCTTTTTTAGCAAGCTCAATTTCATTAAGGTTTCCTGGCATTCAAGAACGACTTGATTGGCGTTGCCTTCTTCAAACTGAAGGTTTTGTAAAAATGCTTCATTAGATAAATCTTTGTCGAGATTAGAGGCTAAGGCAATGTCCTTCATGTCAACAATCGCTTCGTTTAATTTTACGCGTAATTCAATTGAGATAATTAACTCATCAATAAGTTTTACGATACGTTCTTTTAGGATTAATCCGGGCATATAAGATAAGTTTTAACTGCGAAGCTATTTTGCTGGACTCAATAACTTCTTTGTACACAATAAGTAATGGGAAAATTTAGATTTTTACGCTTATGGTGGGGGCATTTCAGCGTATTGATTAAGCAACTCCTTCAATTCATTCTTCGAGTTATGCGAAGGAAGTTCTTAGTTTTTCGGTTTAGGGATAATTTAAACTAAATCTATCCCACAAAAAAGTAAAGATTATCAACTAGCGTGACGCTTTTTGAAAAAGTATTACAATTTCAGCGATATGAGCGAACTCAATAAGTCATCCGTTTCAAGCGAGCTAAAATTTCTTTTAGATCCCATTGATCATAATGAGTAAATAAAGATAGCAAGTATTCAAGTTCCAGTAAAGGCAAGAATTTCTTTAAGAGATAGAGTTTATTAATCGCTAATTGACACTCCCCTATCACCTTAGTGGCTTCTTCGTTTCTCAGGAGTGCAACTTCCATTTGCTGAAAGTCGAGTTCGTTTTGGCAAGCTACCGCTACATTAATCGTTTCAAGTGGCACCACGCTCTCCGCATTTAACTGAATCCTCAACTCTAGCATCGCTATATGTTCTTCCATATAACTTAACAATTGTGTCTTTTGAGCACAAATCATAAACGTTGATTTAGATATAGACGGAGGAGGGAATCGTCTTTTTACGTATAATTGTAGAGGAAGCAAGTAACGAGTAGATTCTACTTATACGCTACAAACTGAAAGAAAAATAATTAATTTAAAGTTTATTATTTTTTAAAATTCTGCACTTTTGTGACAGCATTCCGGAAGGAAAATAATTTATGCGCTCATCATAAAGAGACTGCACTTTGCTTTTACAATGAGTCCTAAGCTAGTACAGCTTAGCATTTACTAGGCAAAAAGAAGCTTTCTGAGTAATTTTTTAAGCTCAATTTGAAAAAAAACTTACCGGAGCGTATGCTTTTCAAGACTAATATTCACGAGTTTAGAAGTTGGAGTGTGACTTTTATCTGCAATGCTATCCACAGGAATCAAAACATTGGCTTCTGGAAAATAAGTTGCCGTACACTGTCGAGGAATATCATAAGCAATTACTTTGAATTTGGGTGCTGTGCGAAGTTCTCCCCGAAAATGGCTGGTCAAATCTACAAAGTCTCCTTCCTTCAAATCAGCCATTTCCATGTCTTCCGCATTCATTAAAATAATACGGCGACCATTGAAAATACCTCGGTAGCGATCGTCCAAGCCATAAATAGTTGTATTGAATTGATCATGACTCCGAATCGTCATCATCCAAAACTCTCCGGCTTGCAATGGATTATGAGGCACTGGATTGACCGAAAACTTAGCTTTTCCTGTAGTAGTATTAAATTTTCCTTCACGCGGACCATTTGGTAAATAAAATCCACCTTCGTTGCGCACCCGCTGATTATAGTTATCAAAACCCGGAATGACTTGCTCAATCAAATCTCGAATCAAATCGTAATTGCCAATCAACTTTTGCCAATCCGTTGGCGTCTTATCTTTTAAGGTCGCCATTGCTAATCCCGCTACAATCGCGGGTTCACTTTTCAAGTGTGGAGAAGCAGGCGTTAAACTTCCTTGCGAATTATGAACAATCCCCATCGAATTTTCTACACTCACAAACTGACGCCCCTGCTGCTGCTCATCCACTTCTGTCCGACCCAAGCAGGGTAAAATAATAGCCGCTTTTCCCGTGATGAGATGACTACGGTTGAGCTTCGTAGAAACCTGTACCGTTAATTTGCAATTTTGCAAGGCCTTTGCGGTATACTCCGTATCGGGGGTTGCCGATAAGAAATTTCCCCCCATCGCAAAAAACACTTTTCCCGGCTCCGCAGCCATTGCTTTAATGGCTGCTACCGTATCGTGTCCGTGAGCACGCGGTGGCTCAAAATGGCAAGCTTCCTGCAAACTATCAAGAAATGAGCTCGGTGGTTTTTCCCAAATCCCCATGGTACGATCACCTTGTACATTACTATGTCCCCGTACAGGACAAGTCCCCGCCCCTGGTTTACCGATACTTCCTTTTAGTAGCAGTAAGTTAACTACTTCTTTAATATTGTGAACCCCATTTTTATGTTGCGTCAAACCCATTGCCCAGCAAGTGATGATCTTATCTGCCTGCAAAATCATTTCCGTGGCGGCTTTAATTTCTGCCAAGCTTATTCCCGCTTGCGCAGCCAATAGTTCAAGGTCCTGATTTTTCAAGTCCTCCAAAAAAGCTTCTACGCCCGTGGTATTATTTTTAATAAATGCTTGATCAAAAACTTGTCCTGGATTTTTTTCTTCGGCTTGCCACAACAAGTGCATAATTGCTTTGATCAAAGGAACGTCACCATTGATTTTAACTTGTAGAAAAAGGTCGGTAATGGAAATACCGCTACCCACCCAACCCGATAAATGCTGAGGATTTTTAAACTTTATTAAGCCCGTTTCCGGCAATGGATTAATGGTAATAACTTTAGCGCCAGCTTTCTTCGCAATTTCTAGTGCACTTAGCATCCGAGGATGATTCGTACCAGGGTTTTGCCCAAGAATAATGATTAAATCCGCAACGTAAAAATCTTCTAGCTTAACGGATCCTTTACCAATCCCCAAAGTTTCCGAAAGGGCTACCCCACTTGATTCGTGGCACATATTCGAACAATCGGGAAGGTTATTGGTGCCGTACTGTCGTACAAATAATTGATATAAAAATGCCGCTTCGTTACTCGTTCGTCCCGAAGTGTAGAAAATAGCATCATTTGGCGTAGCTAGGCTATTCAGTGCTTCTCCAATCTCTGCAAAAGCTGCTTCCCAGCTAATTTCTTCGTAATGAGTTGCGCCGGGCTTCAAGATCATGGGTACCGTCAACCGACCACTTTTCCCTAGTTTATAATCTGACCAATTCGAAAGCTCAACCACCGAATGTTGCTTAAAAAAATCCGGAGTAATCCGGCGACTCGTTGCTTCTTCCGCAATCGCCTTTGCTCCATTCTCGCAATATTCTCCCATTGAAGAGCGCTCTTTAGGATCTGGCCAAGCACACCCCGGACAATCAAAACCGTCTTTTTGGTTAATGCTAAACAACGTCTTGGTACAAGTACGCACATTCATCGCAGAAAGTGTGTGCGATAAAGTAGACATCACCGCAGGAACACCCGCAGCTACTTTGGCTGGCTTTGTAATGCGAATATCTTCGTCTTCGATGGGCGTAATGGCACAAAGTTTTTTCATGATCTTATCCTTTAAACGTTTCTAGTTCGATGCAAGCACCATTTATATGCTGAGTAGCTTTTTTGCTCTTACTATGCACGATTGACAAATTATCAATTATTTGCTACAATGAGAAAAAGATTGACATCTTTATTATGAAGTTCGCCAAAATGGAAATCTTCAGACACTTTGGTCCACCCCGCCTTCCCTGAACATCTTCCCATTTTGATGCGTTAAAGAGAAAATAACAATTTAAAAGATGACAACAACTCAGCAGAAAAAATTTTACAAAAGAAAACGTTTTATCTTCCCGCTTATTCTAATTCTGAGTCTTATTGTATTCCGCATTTTTCTTCCTACAATCGTTAAAAATTATGTTAATCGCGTACTTTCAGAATTACCCGGTTACTACGGTCAAGTAGCGGATATCGATATCGCATTGATTCGGGGTGCTTACGTCATTGAAGGACTTTACTTGAATCGCGTCAACGCAAAAACACAGGTGCCATTTGTAAAAATTGGCGAAGCGGATATTTCGGTAGAATGGAAGTCTTTGTTTAAAGGAAAAATTGTTAGTGAAATTTACCTAGACCAATTAGACGTCATCTATGTGCAAGAAGATATGCAAACAAATAGCAAAGAAGGAGAACCCGACGAAGAAGATTGGACCAAGGCGCTAGTTGATCTAGTTCCTTTAGACATCAATCGCTTCGAAATCACAAATGGCAAACTAGCCTTTGTAGAAGTTAACGCGGACCCAACGATTGATTTACAAATTAATCAATTAATGCTTACCGCAGATAATTTAAGAAATGTAATCGCAAAAGATCGAACCCTTCCCTCTCCGATTAAAGCAAGCGGGAAATCAATCGGTGGCGGTAGTTTTTCCCTCGATGGAAAAGTAAACCTCATCAAAGAAATTCCAGATATGGACTTGGCCTTTGCACTCGAAGACGTGGACGTGACCGCGATTAATGATTTTTCTAATCATTATGCTAGCCTAGACTTCGAACGTGGAAACTTAGGTCTTTTTAGTGAAATCGCCATCGCAGAT
>CALFBG010000237.1 GCA_937951685.1 uncultured Saprospiraceae bacterium
CACTAATTTATGACGAGTAAATTTTGTTTCACTCTTCGTTAAAAAGCCTTGAAAACCACTAGGTTTCCTGCATTTTTCGCCTCGATTGAAGCAAAATTTTCTTCCGTCAAAATCACCAATCTATTTGGTAAACCTACTTAATCAACCTCTAGAAATAGCTTCATCTAAATTAAGAATGGTATTTGCCAATAAGGCATATGCGGCTAAAGTTGTAGCAGGAATAGCACGATCTCCCTGAAAATCACCAATCGCTAAATATTGTTTCGCTTGTTCTGGATGAGCATCAAAATTTGCTTGCTCCTTGTGTAAATACGCTTCTAATGAATTTAACTCTGTGTCCGTCGGGAAACGAGAAGTTGCAATCTTAAAAAGATATCGAATTCTTGCTTGTGGCGAATTATCCTCCAGTGCAAAAGCATCCGCTGCCATCGCCCGACAAGCTTCAATGAGTTGCGGATCATTCAGTAAAACGAGGGCTTGCAAGGGCGTATTTGTTTCCTGACGTTTAATGGTACAAAGATCTCGCGAAGCCGCGTCAAAAGTTAACATGCTCGGAGGAGGAACCGTTCGTTTCCAAAAAGTATACAAACTCCGACGATATAAATCTGCTCCCTCACTCCGTACGTATTTGGCGGTACTACCACCGCCACCACCCGTTGTCTCTTCCCAAAGACCTTCAGGCTGATAAGGCTTGACACTCCGACCACCAACGGTAGTATGCAATAAATTGCTAATTTGTAAAACTTGATCTCGAATCATTTCTGAAGTTAATCTTCGTCGGGGAGCACGCGCCAATAAAGTATTTTCTGGATCGTATTGCAACGCTTGCTTAGAGACTTTAGCGCTTTGCTGATAAGTGCGAGACAAGACCATATATTTCAACATCGCTTTCATATCCCAAGCTTCTTTTTGAAACTTCAAAGCCAAAAAATCTAGTAGTTCAGGATGACTTGGAAGGGTGCCTTGATTGCCAAAATCAAAAGCAGAAGCCACAATTCCTTGACCAAATACTTGTTGCCAAAGTCGATTAACCGCCACTCTTGCCGTCAAAGGATGCGCTGGATCAAAAAGCCAGTCAACTAACCCGAGGCGATTCGTGGGAAAATCTTTTCCCTTCACTTCAATCGCGTGGGGAGGAGCAGCAACTACTTCTTCCCCCAGTTGATCGTATAAGCCTCGATTCAACACAAAGGTTTTTCGCGCTTGCTTTTTTTCTCGCATGATCATCAATTTGATTTCCGTTAAGGAATCCAAATTATTAATGAAACTGGCTTGTGCCGCAATTTCTTTAGGTGTCAAAGTAAGGTAAGGCTTTGGGGTAAATGCTTTATCTTCGATAAATCCCTTTTCGGGAACATTGTTAAAATAACCGAATAAAGCATAGTAATCTTTTTGGCTAATCGGGTCGTATTTGTGATCATGACATTTCGCACATTCGATGGTTAATCCTAGGAATGCGGTTCCAAAAGTTTGGGTGCGATCCGAAACGTAATCAGTCCGATATTCTTCATCAATGGCACCACCTTCGTAAGTAATTTTATGATTTCGATTAAAGCCCGTAGCAATAAGTTGTTCCAAAGAAGGGTCGGGTAATAAATCTCCGGCAATTTGATTGCGCACGAAATCATCATACGGCATATTCTTATCAAAGGCGTGAATCACCCAATCGCGCCAAGGCCACATGGTTCGTTCAAAATCATCTTGGTAACCATGCGTATCTGCGTAACGAGCAAGATCCATCCAGTCCGTTGCCATTCGTTCCGCGTAAGCAGGAGTCGCTAATAATTGGTCTACTACTTTTTCAAAAGCATTCGCGGAATCATCTGCGAGGAAATTTTCGATCGTGGCAAGCGTCGGTGGTAAGCCTGTCAAATCGAAACTTACCCGACGAATTAGTTTTTCTTTACTCGCTCGTGGAGAGAAGTTTAGACCTTGTATTTCTAGTTTTTTTAAAATGAATAAATCGATTTCATTCTGTATTTCCTCCGGCTGTTGAACCGTCGGCAAAGGGGGATCTTTAGGAGGAATAAATGCCCAGTGTGTTTTCCACTCCGCGCCTTGTGCGATCCAACGCTTTAAGATTTCTTTCTCATAATCACTCAAGCTTAGATTTGAACTGGGCGGTGGCATGACTTCGTTAGGATCGGTATGAAAAATACGTTGTAGTAGCGTGCTGTTTACAGTATCATTGGGAATAATCGCATAATGTTTATGCTTTTCTCCCAAAGCGGCAAAAGCCAATTCTTTGTCGTGAAAAGCAAGTGCTCCATCGCGGGTATTTTTATCTGGTCCGTGGCATTTAAAACAACGATCGGATAGAATAGGTTTGACGTGGAAATTAAAATCAACTTTTGTGGGAAGCACGCGTTGATTCGCAAGCAATTTGGCAGCATCATTTTTTTGTCCGACTTCTTGACAAGCCGTAAGCGCTAAAATCAAGAGTAGGAGTAATAGGGATCCGTACCAGCTCATTTGGAGCCAGAGATTTCTATTCGATTTCATACAAGAGTGTGTTCTGCTCGTGAAATTAAGAAAAATAATAAACATAAATGATCGCCAAATAAACAAATAAGCAATTATTTTCAAAAAAATATCCTTTTGAGAACTACAATCACAGATAATTGACAATCAGTGCTTTAAACACTAAAAAGATAGTTTATTAGAAGCAAAAGCAGTATTAAATCAATTATTTTCAAAAAATTTAATGGAGTCGTGCAGCGAATTACAAAATGTGCGAGTTTACTAGATGAAGGGCAATCACAAATGCTTTTAATTTTGTCCTTTAACCTAATTGCGCAACTCTAAGGTTTAACCAATTTTAATCATAGATCTCATTTACAAGAATAAATTTAAAATCAATATAATGAAAAACTCAATCCTTTTTAGTCTCTTTTTCCTCTTTCTATTTTCTGCTTGTCGCAAAGATGTTAATGAGGTGAAAGTAAATAATGCTACAGAAAATCCAATTGTAGAACAATTTGTTGCTCCGGTAGAAAATATCGTCGGTGACTTAATTGGTTTCGTAGTTGATGAAAATAATAATCCCGTTGCCGATGCCATGGTTAAATTAGGCAATGAAACCGTTACTACGGATGAATACGGACACTTCTTTTACAACGGTGAAACCATGAATAGCTTAGGTAGTGTTGTAAAAGTAGAAAAATCAGGTTACTTCAACGGTAGTCGTAGATTTTTCCCAAAAAATGACGCTAAAAACCGAGTTAAAATTCAACTGTTACCTAAAAATTTCGACCAGAGTTTCAATTCAACTGACGGCGGAAGTATTAGTCTCAACAACGGAAATGGGTCGGTAGAATTTCCGGCAAATAGTATCCAGAAAAGTGATGGTTCTCTTTACGAAGGTACCGTCCGTGTCGCTTCAAAATGGTTAGATCCAACGGCACCCGCTACTCTTGATCAAATGCCTGGTAACTTGGTCGGAGTAAATGCTGATATCGAACAAGCGGTTTTAGGAAGTTACAGTATGATCGCGGTAGAATTAAGAGGTGACAACGATGAATACTTGAATATCTTAACGGGGCAAAAAGCAACAATTAGTTTTCCGGTAGCACAAAGCCTTCTAAATAATGCACCAGCTAGCATTCCACTTTGGTCTTACAACGAAGAATATGG
>CALFBG010000238.1 GCA_937951685.1 uncultured Saprospiraceae bacterium
CAAAGCATTGCAACCCAGTACTTCAGCTTTTTTTCGTCACCGCAGCTATGGCTGCATAAATTCTGAACAGCATTTACCGCTTGCGGATGGGATGCAAAAGAGCTTCGTCCTGACTTACAAGCCTTTACCTTCGATTGCTAACATCATTTTAAAATAACTTCCGAGTAAACGACTTCGATGGAGTGTTTTTTTGATTTTATGAGTTCAACTTTCCCATTATGAACACTGAGTTATTCTACTTTTAGGTAAGGTTTTATCTTTTCAAAGAAGGCTGGATTAATGGAGCCAATCTTCTGGAGGTCTTCAATACGGTCAAATTTTCCGTGATTTTGACGATACTGCACAATTCCATTGGCTTTTTTCCAAGGAATATAAGGATGTGCTTTCAATGCTTCTAGGCTGGCAGTATTAATATTGATTTTATTGGGAACGGGAGAATTGATCAAATAGGGTAAAATGGCTTGGAAGGTACTGTCGGGTAATCCGTAGGTTTCTTTGAGTTGGCTGCGATCATGAAATCCGCCGAGTTTATCTCGAAACTTTATAATTCGATTGGCGTAAGCGGGACCAATGCCTCGGAGCGATTCCCAATCGGCAAGATTGGCTGTGTTGATGTCGATTGGCGCAATGACTTTCGACGATCGGTCATCGTTTCGATCGTTTTCAAAAGCAGCTAATACTTGCCTTGGTTTTTTCTGTGATGATTCCGATTTTTTAGGAAACCGTAGATAGGGCTCCAAACGTTCAAATTGCGTTGGCGATAAGCCATAAATTCTTGCAAAATCTTCTTTTTTCCTAAAAGTGGCTCCTTTTGCGCGATAATTGAGCATAATATTAATGGTTTTGTCGGGTAAGCCGAGGCGCTGTAAGTCAGCTTTAGTAACGGTATTTGGGTCAAAGGGAAAGCTTTCTACGGTTTTTACTTCGGTCGGTATGGTTGTAGACTCGGCAATTTCTGTGTTTTTCGGTCGGAGAGTACTGGGAATGTCTATGTAGGCTTCGAGTCGTTGATAATCTGCGGGGGTAATGCCGTAAATTTTTTGTAAATCTTCTTTTTCGAAAAACTTGCCTCCTTTTTTTCGATAATTCTGGAGGATATTAATTTGTTTTTGGGATAATCCTAACTTTTTGAGCTGTGCTTGGCTCGCTTGGTTGGGATCAAAAGGGAAATACGTGATTGCTACGTTCGTTGTTTTGTTTTCGGTGGTAGCGGTGTTAAGTTTCTTGGTTGCTTCCTCTGCTTCCAATTTGGCGAAAGCCGTTTTCAGGGCTGAAAAATCTACCTTTTCTGGTGCGGGATAAAATTGTGGTGCCAACAGAAGTCCCAAGAAGGTTAGGAACAATAAACTCAGCAGCAATTTAATACCGCTTCTTTCTGATTTGGTGAAGTAAAAATATTCTTGCAGTGCTTTTTTCATTGTATTTTTTTTGTCTGAAGATCCAGTACTAATGCGCCTTGCGCTTGCAGGTTGAAATAGGGAATGTCCAAGGCTTGGCATTCTTCCTTCCAAGCTGCGATTCGCGTAGGATAATTAGACGCATCAAAAATTGCTTGTTTAAAGTCAAGTCGCTGACGTAGCTGGTGCAACTTAAGTTTTGGACTCTTTCGGAGGTATACATAATCTACGGGAATATCTAGTAGTTCCGTCATCTTGAAATTATCATCAATCAATAAAATTCGTTGATCATAGAATTGTAGGTAAGGCTTTAGGTAAAGCAATTGTGGTAATTCTTCTTCTTGTTCTTCAAAAATCAGCGCAGTTGTTTTTGCAATTCCTTGGGACCAACGAAAGTTTTGTGCTGCAAAAGTTTGTTTGGGAAGCGACAAGTCTTTATTCACTAAACTGATACAGTGATTGCCATCAATAAAGTCGATCATACTATTTCGATAGACTTGATAACAAACCATTTTTTTTTGTTGTCCCACTTGTATTTTTTGATACGTTTGGTATCCAAAAAGCACTAAGCATCCAATCAAAGCAAGGATAATAAATCTTGGTTTACGCGAATAAATGGCAAGTGAGGAGCTGAGTAATATTCCATATAATAAAACCAGCACTCCAAAACTAATCCAAATGCCAGTAATGAGACCACCGGGAAGTTGCTCCAATAAAAAGATACAAGCATTGGTCAGCCAAATAATTCCATATAATAAATAAGCAACCCAAGTAGCTAAAAATGGAGCAATGGCTTCTATTAAAAATAAGACTAAGCCTCCGCTAAGAATGAATACGGCTGCGGGAACAACCACCAAGCCAGAAAGAAAAAAGAAGATGGGGAATTGATGAAAATAATAAAAACTAAGTGGAAAAGTAGTAAGCTGCGCGGCAATGGCTACGCTTGTTAGTTTCCAAACGTAATCGCCAAATGCGTTTTCAATATACCAACGCGAATAAATTTTTTCTTGAAAAAAAACAATTCCTAACACTGCCGCGTATGACAATTGAAAGCCTACTTCCCAAAGTAAATAAGGATTAATCAATAAAAGAATAAAAGCGGAAGCGGCTAAGCTATTATAAATACTAGCCTCTCGCTCAAAGCTCTTGCCGACGATGATGAAACTGAATAAAGTAGCTGCTCGCAATACGGATGCGGAAGCTCCCGTCAATAAGGCAAAACCAAAAATGGAACACAACAAAAAAAGCATTTTAAACCAACGAAAATGCTGATGCGACCAAGGAATAAGGTTTAATAAAAAAGAGAGTATTAAATAAAATAAACCAACGTGCAAACCCGAAACGGCTAAGACGTGCATCGCTCCAGTGCTCGCATAGGCAGCGCTCAACTCGTCGGTAATGGCTGCTTTATAGCCCAGAATCAAAGCGGCTCCTACGGCAAATTCTTGCTCAGTAGTTAGGTGCTTTTTTAAGACTTTTAGGAAATGCTCCCGTAAATTATAGGCAGTGGCGAGTAAAGCATTACCTCTGGTGTGCGTACTGAGTTGCCATGCGTGCGCTTCCACAAAAGCTTGGTAGTGGATGTTTTTTAAGTGCATAAAATGTGCATAATCAAAGGCTTGTGGGTTCTGGGGAGGTGGAACAGGGCGCAGCTTCGTTTTAATTAGTAGTTGGTCGCCATACTGCAAAGATTGGCTCGGTATTTTATGATCGAGATAAAGCCATAGGTTGCCATTGGCCGTTTTTAAATCGGCTAACTGTGTACCAATTTGTAGTACCCTAGTTCGTAGCTTGATTCGATCCTCGACGATGGGCATAGCCGTGATTTGTACTTGGATCAGGTTTTCTTCGCTTAAGCAATTTTTAAAATGCTGCGGCTGATTTTGTTCGTTGTGTTGAATGGTCAGCCAACTACCGAAGACAATTAAAAACAAATGTATCGTTAAGGAAAAGCCTAGACTACTGCGTCGGTTTCGTTGCCAAAAATCGAAACTCCAGGTTAATAATAATAAAAGGGGTAAGACCCAGCTATATTGTTGTAATAAATGGGCTCCTCGATTGGCTAATAAAATACCGATAAGGAATGGTAGTAATAGTCGAATAAATGGATATGGTCTCCAATTAAACATGATTGTTGCTCTCGTAAATTAGTATGCTTGCCTTGTAAGTACGCTACTAATATAGCATTTTTAATTTTATTTCAAATTAAAAAAGTAAAATAAATGTAAGAAGAGATGCGAAAACGGAAATGTAGGGTAGGTGTTGTTTTAAACTAGTATTGCTGAAAAGGGTAAGCTTAGATTTTGGTCAGGAGAAAACGCGGTGGCGTATGCCTTCCATTTGAGTTTACGACCAGCCGTTTACTTTTCAATCCAAGTGTTGTAGACGCCCATCCCCGCATAATAAATCATGCATAAGATCGCTGCCCACCGCAACCACACAATTTCTACAGGAAAATAGTAGAGGATCAACAGTAAGGATAAGATAAAAACAACGGTGACGCCCACCGTCAAGGCTTTAAAGCTTTTTGCTTGACTCGGATATACGAACTTGATAGGGACAAAATGCAGGATTGCGAAAGCTAAGATAAAAGCTGCATTTACAACAGGAGAAAAATGAAAAATAAAAATCATGTAAAAAACAACCATATTCCACAAAACTGGAAATCCAATAAAATACATATCATCGGACACCATTCCCGTTTTACCATAATAGAGCGCAGACACTAAAAGAATGATTGCGGTACAGGCTAAACGCCAATCTTCGGGGACCAATTCTGCTTGATGAAAAAAGTAGGCGGGAATAATCGCATACGTTGCAAAGTCGATGACGTAGTCAATAGTTGTTCCATCCATGTAAGGCAATACCTCTTTGACGCGCGCCATACGCGCAAAAGTACCATCAATGCCGTCAATCACTAAGCTGATGACCAACCAAATCATCGCCATTCTCCAATCTTTTTCGTTGATGGCTAAAATAGCCATGAAGCCTGCTAATAAACCGGAAGCCGTAAACAAGTGTACGCTCCAAGCAAATACTTTTTGGAAGAAGGAGGGAGAAGGAATTGACGACATAAGTAAGTCTTTTTTGTAAAGTTGTCAAAAAATTCTAGAAATCTTGAGCAATAGCTTATATTTCTGATCGAATATTCTTTGCCAGACGAAGTTCATCAAGGCTAACTATCATTCACCAAAAGTAGCACATGAGTAATTATCTCACCCAAAAGAATTTGTTACCGACTGCGATCTTACTGCTCTTTTTGAGCGCAACGGGGCTGTATTTATATTTCTTTACTTCGTTAGCTGTGGTTTGGTCGGGCTTTATTGCCATGATGGTTTTCTATGGGGTGATTTTCTTTGTTGGTTCTTATGCAGCTAATCATCGTAAGGTAACGGATGCGACGGACGTGATGCTGGCGGGACGATCAATTCCGCTATTTATCGCGGTATTCACAATGAGTGCGACTTGGGTTGGTGGTGGCTATATTAATGGCACGGCAGAATATACTGCGACGGCAGGTTTGGTTTGGGTACAAGCACCTTGGGGCTACGCCATGAGTTTGATTATTGGTGGGTTGTTTTTTGCGCGCAAAATGCGCCGGTATGAATTCAAGACGATGCTCGATCCTTTGACGCAACGCTTTGGCAAAAGGATGGCTGCGGTTTTATTTTTACCCGCCCTCTCGGGGGAAATCTTTTGGACGGCAGCAATTTTGACGGCGCTAGGGACAACTTTTGCAACGGTTTTGGGCTTGGATACGGCACCCGCGATTGTTATCTCGGCAATTATTGCGATTGCATATACGGCAATTGGTGGTTTGTGGTCCGTGGCTTTTACGGATGTAATTCAACTTTTTTTATTGTTACTGGGCTTATTCTTGGTCTTGCCTTTTGCCTTGGATACGGTGGGCGGTTGGGAGTTTGCCTGGTCTGCGTATCAGGAAAAATACGGAGCGGCAGCGAGTTTTTTACCAACTCATGAAGCTTTGGGAAGTTATTATTGGAATTGGTGGGATGTCGCTTTACTGCTGATGTTCGGTGGTATTCCTTGGCAAGTTTATTTTCAACGGGTACTAGCATCTAAAGATGAAAAAACCGCGGTTCGCTTATCCCTTTTTGCAGGACTCATTTGCTTGATTGCGGCGGTTCCCGCAGTGATCATTGGCATTATTGGTGCCGTCGCAGATTGGGAAGGGATGAACTTAGTCGCTCCAGAACCTGCGGCAGTGCTTCCCTACGTGGCGCAATATCTCACGGAACCTTGGGTAGCAACGATTGCTTTAGGCGCTATTGCGGCGGCAGTGATGTCTTCCGTAGATTCTTCGATTTTGTCGGCTTCTTCGATGGCCGGTTGGAATATTTACAAACCGCTGATCAATCCTAATTTGAGTTCGGAAAATTTAGCGAAAGTCATCAAAAGTTGCATTTGGATTATTGGAATTGCGGCAACGCTTTTAGCTTTAAATATCAATAGTATTTATGAACTCTGGTTTCTGTGTAGTGATTTTGTGTATTGTCTGCTTTTCCCGCCGCTGGTTTGTGCGCTTTTTGATCCTAAGGCAAATGTATACGGCGCGATGGCTGGTTTTGGCGTAGCGTTTGTTTTGCGGTTCGGTGGTGGTGATCCAACTTTGGGGATTCCTATTTTGATTGATTATCCGATGATTGAAGATGGCGTCGTCTTATTTCCTTTTAGAACCTTAGCGATGACGGCAGGATTACTTTCCATCATAATTGTTTCTAGGCTAACGCAAACTTGGGCACCCGCGAAGGAATTGCAAATGCCAATGGATTAAATAAATAATGCTAAGCTCTAAAGTCTACACATGAAAAAATTACTAGTTACGGGTATTTCTGGTTTCGTAGCCAGTCATTTTGCAACACTCCAATCTACAACTTACGAAATTATTGGTACGTACCGGACACGTTCCATTGTTCATCCTAGCCTGAATTGCTTCGCCGTAGATTGGTCCAATACAGCACAAGCTACGCAATTTTTCAACCAACAAAAACCGGATGCGGTACTTCACCTCGCGGCTTTGTCTAATCCTAATTATTGTGAACAACATCCAGCGGCTTCTCAAGCGGTCAACGTGGATGCAGCAGTATACTTAGCGAAACTTTGTCAACGAGCTCAAATCCCTTTTCTCTTTAGTTCTACGGATTTAGTTTTTGATGGAAAAAATGCACCTTATCGTGAGGAGGATATTGCACAGCCCATTTGCCGCTACGGGCAACATAAATTACAAGCAGAAAATGAAATCTTACGTTTATATCCTGATAGTATCATTGCCAGATTACCATTGATGTTTGGTTGGTCAACGCAGGGAGGATTTATGAAAAACTGGATTGATCAACTCCGAGCGGGAAAAACGATTGCTGCTTTTACGGATGAATATCGAACGCCAGTCTGTGCGTCTTGTGCTTTGCAAGGTATGCTATTGTTATTGGAAAAAGGCTGCACGGGGCGCTGGCATCTTGGTGGAGAAGAAAGTATTGCTAGATATGATTTGGCTAGGCTCATTGCGCAAGCCTATGATTTACCAACGGAATTGTTACAAGCGAGTTTACAAAAAGAAGTTCAGCTGCCCGCCGCACGACCACCAAACGTTTCGCTAGATAGTAAGAAAGCTTTCGCGATGGGCTATCAACCGAAAAAAATTGCCATAGCTTTACAAGCATTAGCGACACAAACCAAAGCGCTTTAAAGTTTAGCGCATCAAAACAAAATCACCTTTGTAAATTTCTAGTTGGTCATCTTGAAAAATTACTTCTGCGTAAAAAACAAATACGTCGGGCGAAAGTTTTTCTCCCTCTAATCTTCCATCCCAGCCCCAATCCACCGCAGCTGGATCTACATTGTTAATTTCGTAAACTTGCGCACCCCAACGATTATAAATGCTAAAGCGTTTAATCCTTTTTACTCCACGTCCCGTATAGATTCGCATCAAATCATTGGTACTGTTTTCGTCAGGAGAGAAGGCGTTGGGAATGTAAATGAAGCGTTCTTTCGATACCAAAATCCTTACTTGATCATAGGCCAAACATCCTTCCTGAGAAATGGCTGTGATTCCATAAATGGCACTCTCCGTTGCATTGATATTTTGCGTTAAGCAAGTCGGGCAGGGGACCGGTGAGATCGTATCCCAAACAAAACTCTGAATCGCTTGATCGCTCGTCGCGGTTAAATCAAAATTTTCGCCTTGTTGCACTATTTGATCATCCCCCAAATTGATTTGAAATTCTGCGGGTGCAGTTACCGTTACAATTCCTTCAACTTCGCAACCATCCGCATCCTGAATGCGTAACAGATAACTACGAGCTGCAAGGTTACTAAAGATTGGCGAAGCTTGAAAAGTACCATCTTCCAAAGCATACAAATAAGGACTTACGCCTTCCCAAACCGAATCTACCTCGATCAAACCATCTTGATCACCAAAGCAAGTAACGGATCTTGTCCGCGTCGTAAAACTAAACTGTTCCAAAACGGTCTCTTGAATAAGAATACTATCGCAACCAAATTGATTGGATAAAAGAATCGTATCCCTGCCTACTTCCTCGGGCAGACAAGTGATGATGGTTGGAACAAAAGTGGTGTCAGGTGGAATATAAGTGGTGGTTCTGATCTCTAAACTATCGCAATTCGCACTATTGGTATAAGTGAGTGTATCTACACCCGCCTGAGTTGGATCGCAACTAAAGAGCATAAAATAACTTGTATCACTCGGCAAAAGGAAAAAGGTTGTTTGAAGAATACTATCGCAACTACTCTGACTCAGTAGCGTATCGCTGACCGTGCCGACGAGGCTAGGATCACAAGTACCCAGCGTATCCAAGATTAAATAACTTGGCAGTAAGCTCGTAACGACTTCAATAATACTATCGCAACCAAATTGATTGCTAAAAGTATCTATGCTAGTTCCTACGAGGCTAAGGTCGCAGCTTGTATTTTCTATCAGTTGGTAAAAATTGGGCAATTGAGTAACCGTAGTAAAAACAAAACTATCACAACTAAATTGATTGACCAAGGTATCAATCGTCATGCCTACCAAACTAGAATCACAACTGCTAAAAATCAGGAAAGTGCTATCTGTAGGGTTCAAATTGGTAATGGTCGTAATAATGCTATCACAACCCACAAAGTTTGGAATGGTATCTAACTGGGTACCAACTGCTGTCGGATCGCAGCTGGTCGCAAACAAGGTAACACTGCTAGATTGTAAGAGCGTCGTATTGACGGTAATGATACTATCACAACCAAAAAAGTTTGGGATCGTATCAAAACTAATTCCTGCTTCGGAGAGTAAACAGGTCGTTGCGCTGCGCATTCCCGTCGTTGTCGGTAACAAGGTTGTATTGGTGGTAATAATGCTATCGCAGCCAAAAAAGTTTGGAATGGTATCAAAGCTAATCCCAGCAGTCGCTGGATCACAAGTTGTAGCAAACTGAGTACTTCCACTACTCGGTAGCAGTATGGTATTCGTCACTACGATACTATCACAATTATACTGA
>CALFBG010000239.1 GCA_937951685.1 uncultured Saprospiraceae bacterium
TGGGCTGGTCCGCGGATACAATCAACCAAATCCTCCAATTCTCAGTAGAAGTCGAGAAAAATTATTTCGCAGAAATTGCTAAAATTAGAGCCTTCAAATTATTGTGGGCAAACGTCTTAAAAGCATTTGGAGCTACTCAAATTGAGCACATTTATATCGAAGCGCGACTCGCTGCTCAAAGTCAGTCCGCAAATGAAAATCAGAATATGATTAGTGCGACTACCCAGAGTATGTCGGCAGCTTTGGCTGGTGTTAATTGCTTGAATGTGCTTCCCGCAGATCACTTTTCCGGAACGGAGAAGCCTTTTACGAAACGAATTGCTCGCAATGTGCAGCATTTATTGAAAATGGAAAGTTACTTGGATCAAGTGCTCGATCCCGCAGCGGGAAGTTATTACGTAGAACATTTAACCCAAGCGCTTTTTGAAGGAGCTTGGCAGCAATTCGTCGCTTTAGAAGAAAGAGGATAAAATATTCGCTGGCAACTTGCTATTTGAAAGCTGAGGCTGTTTGATTATTCGCAAATATTTTAGTGTTTTAAAACAATTTCGAAAACTGCTAATTGATATCATCCCAAGTATTCGTACTATTCCACGGATTATTAGCTGCTTCTGCCGCTTCTCTCGCTCTTTCTGCTTTCGTCTTGTCAAAGATGTCCGGGGGCAAAAAATGAGGTCGATACGAACGAGGAAGTTCATTGCTGTAAATATCGACAGGCTTCGCTTCATCTGCTTCGATTTCTTCTCGGTAAAAATAGGAGGTAAAGAAACCAACGATGGCTCCAAATAAATGACTTTCCCAAGAGATCCCTTCCTGCGTCGGCAAAATGCCTAAAAAAATGCCACTGTAGAAAAATAAAATGATCAAGGCTAGAATAATAGATTTTCGATTCTTACGAAAAATGCCATTCCCCAAAACAAACGTGACCATCCCATAAACGACACCACTAATCCCAACGTGACCCCGAATACAATCATAGCCTGCTTTCGCCTCACAGAAAAAGTAATCTCCGAGTAACCAAACTAAGATTCCCGTGAAAATATAAATCATTAACATACTCCGGAAAGCTACCTTCGGATAAAAGTAGATAATCGTCGTACTTAAAATGAGAATGGGAAAACTATTACTAATCAAATGCTCAAAACCACTATGCAAAAAGGGCGAACTGAAGATCCCAATAATCCCAAATATTCCAAAACTACCGAAGCTTCGACGTGGATACAAGGCCCAGTATTGATAATCGAAGTCAAAATATAAAATCAATAAATGAATAGACCAGAGTGCCGCCAACAGTAGCAGCGGAAATCGTAAACTCAAATATAATTTATTAGCATTTTCTGTTGACATAATTTTTTTTAGCAAAAATCAAGCACTTTTATTCAAGCTCAATCTTAAGGCAAGTGCAACACCGAATCTCTTCCATTCGGCATCAAATCGCATGGTCTTTTGATTTCGCATCCTTCCTGATGAGGTCTTCAGCGCTCTTCAATACTCAAACGAAGACGTAGCAGCAGAAATAAATAATTACCTTTCCAACAGCAAGGAATGGGAATTGTTTGGAAGAAGCGCCCCTCGTATTAGCATTTATTGGTTCAAGGTCTTCGTCGCGACAACTACTGAAGTGCACAAGCAAAATCGTTGTTTTCTGGCTACTTGTATCGTCGCCGTACTAATTTAATGAAATTCTTTGCTTTGTTCTTCTTCTCTCTAGTTGCCCAATTATACTTATCTGCAATGTGATTCGACAAATACTTTTTGGCTTCGTCATAATCTTTCATCCCATTCAAAATCATAATGGTACGCTCAAAAAGGTCACTATCTCCACCAAACAATTCGGTGATGGTAAAGATTTTTTCGTTTAAGCCCAAAGCTTTTGATAAGTCCTTAATCGGTAATTCACTTAATCTTTCTGAAAGTTCTTTCGCTTCTTTATACTCAAATAAAGTTTCGTGCTCTTTTTTGGTCTTTTCCGTTTGCTGCTCCACGGGCTGCGCAGCTTGTACCACTGGCTTCTTTACCGGCGCTGGAGCAACTTTTACCACTGGCGCTGGCGGTGGAGTAGGTATTACTTCTACTTCTTCTTCAATCTCTTCTACAACGACGACCGGCGGCGGCGGTGGCGGCGTCTTCTTCATCTCAACCTTAGGCTTTGGCGCTGGTGGTGGAGGCGTTGATCTCGCTTTGATTACTTTAGTCTTCGTATTCAAAATCGCAGTTTTAGGAGCATCAATGGTAAATGCTTCGTAAAATTGGCGAATGTAATCACGCATTAAATCCCTTTCAATTGGAGCAATGTTTTTTTCATCCATGCCCATACTTTTGTAAAGGCTGTTAATCTTGTCCAAAACAATTTTCGCTTTTTGCAAATCCATAATTTTTGGCATTTTCAATTTGATACGGTATCTTCGTTTTTAATCGTGTGTTCAAGTTTCAATTAATGGAACCCTTAAACATACTTACACGGTGGAGAAGAAAATAAGTTCCTATTTTTAGTAGCTTTACTTCAGAAATATTAAACGTAGAGCGAAAAAGAAAATTATTGTTCTTCTTGGGAATACTGAATATTCCTAAAAAAAGTTTCAATTTCACCTCCGTGAACTATTTATTCCTTTGGGTAAAAATAAATAAATTAAAATTAATCTCAATATTTTGCCAGTGAAGTTATTTGCTACGCTGGATAATGAGTTGCTTCTCCCAGCAAAAACGTTCGAAACTGGATGCTTGACCTTCGTAAATAATTAAGATTCAATAAACACGTTCTAAAGCAAAAAAACGGAGCCATTTTACGAGCTATTTATCTAACAAAAAATAGACTTTATACAACTTTAAATAGCATAAAGTCTACTACTTAATCTTTTAAAAAATGTTTCTTGAGCCTCACTTTAAAGGACAGCGGAGCGGTTGGATTGAAGTCATCTGCGGGTCTATGTTTTCGGGTAAAACCGAGGAGTTAATCCGTCGACTAAAACGGGCAAAAATTGCAAATCAAAAGGTTGAGATTTTTAAACCGCAAGTTGATACGCGCTACGATGAGCAAAAAGTTGTTTCTCACGATGCTAACTCTATCTTGTCGATTCCCATTACACACTCCCGTAAACTTTTAGATCTCTCGGAAGGCGTCAGCGTCGTCGGGATCGACGAAGCACAGTTTTTTGATCAAGAATTATCGGAAGTTTGTCAAACTCTAGCCTTGCGCGGAATTCGGGTGATTATCGCTGGTTTGGATATGGATTATCTAGGGCAACCCTTCGGACCAATGCCTAACCTTTTAGCGGTTGCAGAATATATTACTAAAGTGCACGCGATTTGCCAGCATTGTGGAAATCTAGCGACCCACTCTTTCCGTTTGGCAAACAATAACAAAGAAACAATTGTGCTCGGAGAAAAAGATGTCTATGAACCTCGTTGCCGCACTTGCTACCACATGGGAAATATCCTCAATCTACAAGTCAATAGCGAAGAGAAAACAACTCCATGACTCCATTCCTAAATTCACGTTTTTACTCAAACTTACGCCGTAGGCAGGATGTAATGCCTACGGATAAGACTAAAAGAGTAAAAAAATACAGATTGTAGTACATGGAAGAGACCTTAAAGCACTTCTAAGGTTTTCTTTTCTTTGTAATTCCCCCATTTATACCTACTTTTGCGCTTTCTAAAAAATGAGATTTAGATTCTAAAAAAATGAGATTTAGATTTTTTAAAAAGAAAAATATAGGCTGTATTTTTTCAGTAGAAGTCAATTGATCGTATTTTAGAAATCCTTTACTCTTATAAATTAACCCACTCTTCATTGTTTCAAAATTATGGCACAAAAAAAGATTAATTCTGCGTTGATCTCTGTTTATTCCAAAGAAGGACTCGAACCGATCGTTAAAGAATTAAATACCTTAGGCGTCAAGCTTTACTCAACAGGTGGCACCCAGAAATTTATCGAAAATCTAGGCATCGAAGTTGAGGCAGTAGAAAATGTTACTTCTTATCCTTCAATTCTGGATGGTCGGGTGAAAACCTTACACCCTAAAGTATTCGGTGGGTTATTAGCGCGGAGAGAGGCAGGACATTTAGCCGAACTTGCGGAATACCAAATTCCAGAAATCGATTTAGTAATCGTCGACCTTTATCCATTTGAAGAAACGCTAGCAACGACCAACGAAGAAGTAGCCATCATTGAAAAAATAGATATCGGCGGAATCTCATTGATTCGGGCAGCCGCTAAAAATTATAAAGATGTCGTCGTCGTTCCTTCGCGGGAAGATTACAAAATGTTTCACGAAATACTTCGCCTTAAACAAGGACATACGGAGCTCGAAGATCGCAAAGCCTTAGCCAGAAATGCTTTCAAGGTCTCTTCGAACTACGACGTTGCCATTTTCAATTACTTCAATGCAGATAGCGCAGACCTAAGCTTTAAGCAAAGTATTCATCATCATCAAGTGTTGCGCTACGGAGAGAATCCCCACCAAGAAGGCGTATTTTTTGGGGACCTTGCTAAGATGTTTGATAAACTCAACGGAAAAGAACTCTCCTACAATAATTTAGTAGATATCGACGCTGCGGTTAATTTGATGAGAGAGTTTCAAAATGACGATCCAACCTTTGCCGTTTTAAAACATACCAACCCTTGTGGTATTGCCACTCGTTCTACTGTATTAGAAGCTTGGGAGGACGCACTCGCAGGTGATAATGTTTCTGCCTTTGGTGGAATCTTAATCTGTAATACTAAGATTGATCTCGCTACGGCTACGGCAATCGACCAGATTTTTTACGAGGTCGTTATTGCACCAGCCTACGATGAAGATGCCTTAGCTTTACTTTGTAAAAAGAAAAAAAGAGTAGTATTAAAAATTAAAGATTTTTATATTCATAGTAAAAGTTTTAAAAGCTTATTGAATGGTGTCATTCAGCAAGACACAGATCTAAAAACGGAAGCCGTTGAAGATTTTAAAACCGTAACGGAGGCAAAGGCTTCCGATACCGCTTTGGAAGATTTAGTATTCGCCAATAAATGTGTCAAACACTTGAAGTCAAATACCATCGTACTCGCAAAAAATAAACAACTGATCGGTATGGGCTGTGGACAAACCTCTAGGGTAGATGCCTTAAATCATGCGATTCTCAAAGCGAAGACTTTTGGCTTCGATCCAACGGGCGCAGTGATGGCTTCGGATGCTTTTTTCCCTTTCCCCGATTGTGTGGAAATTGCATTTAATGCGGGTATAAAAGCGGTTGTTCAGCCGGGAGGTTCGATCAAGGATAAATTAAGTATCGAATTTTGTAACGCTAAGGGATTGCCAATGGTCATGACTGGCACTAGACACTTTAAGCATTAAAATAGGATTCCAGTGAACCTGATTATTGATATCGGCAATACGAAAACTAAGCTTGGCGTTTTTGAAGAAGGCGTTTTGATAAAAAAACTAACTTGGGAGCAATGGGATTTACCCAAGCTGCAAAAGTTATTACGCCGATGGAAAATTCAACGTATTGCCTTATCTGTGGTCGGAGCAACTAAAGTAGAGGTAGAGGAATACCTCGCAGAAAATTTCGATTTTCTCAAATTGAGCGCTAAGACCCCACTGCCGATTAAAAATTTATACGGAACACCTAAAACATTAGGAAAAGATAGGTTAGCAGCCGTCATTGGCGCTTATCAACTATTTCCTACCCATACTTGCCTCGTTATTGATGCCGGGACTTGTATTACCTATGATCTGTTAACAAAAACAGGAGATTATTTGGGGGGAAATATTACACCAGGTGTAGAAATGCGCTTGCAAGCCATGCAGCACTTTACCGCTCGGTTACCACTAGTACGCCAACAAAAAACCGAAAAAATGCTCGGTACAACTTCGGTAACGGCGATTCGAACGGGCGCTCAATTTGGAGCCGTCTTCGAAATGGAAGGATTTATTAAAGCTTATCGCAAAGAATTTGGTCGCCTCAAAGTAATTTTAACGGGCGGCGCCGCAGATTTTTTTGCAAATCATTTGAAAACTAAGATATTTGTAGAACCTAATTTAGTTTTTTTAGGACTAAATAAAATTTTAAACCATAATGTCCAATCATTGGAGTAAATTTATTTTTCTAGTTGTAGCAATAGCGTACAGCTCAGTTTTATTCGGGCAAGATCCGGAAACAAACTCTCCGTATTCTCGCTTGGGGCTGGGAGATTTGACCAATCAGCACTTTTCTACCTTGAATGGAATGGGAGACCTTGCCGCAGGATATCATAATTCTTTTGATATGAATATGTATAATCCCGCTTCGCTCAGTTACCTCAGAGCAACTGCTTTTGAGATTGGATTGCACGCTAAGAAGGCAAATTTGTCAAACAATGGTCAAAACGCACAAGTTTGGAGTGGAAACCTTTCTTACATTGCATTAGGCTTTCCAATGCGGAATCCCCGTAATGAGGTACTAGATCGTGTAGATACTAAGGTGCACTGGGGAATGGGATTTTCACTCAGTCCGTATAGTAACGTAGGGTACTTCGTGGAAACAGAAGAAACTAGACCTAGCATTGATACGATTTTGTATAGTTACGTTGGGGATGGTGGTACGTATAAATTTAGATGGGCTAATAGTGTACGATACAAAAACTTCTCTGCGGGGTTAATGATGGGATACTTCTTTGGAAGCATTGATTTTCAAAGTGATGTTGATTTCCAAAGCTTAGGCTCTTCGTACAAAAATCTTTTTGAAGATCGGATCAAAATGGGTGGCTTCATCTGGAACTTAGGGGTGCAATATGATTATTATCTCCCTATACGTAAAGGAGAACGTAGCTCACAACGACGTTTTACTTTCGGAGCTTACGGTAATCCCGCGAGTACTTTCAATACAACGAGCAGTCAATTGCGGAGACGATCTAATCCAGATTATTCCGTCGGAATCGGAGATTCTGTAGACACTTTAAGAAATGTAACGGATCTCGAAGGTTCCGGAAAATTACCCGCTGAAATAGGAATTGGCTTCGTTTATACCGAAATAAATAAGTGGCGCGCAGGTGTAAATTATGACTTTGTGGGCTGGTCTGGTTACGAAAATGATGCAAAACCTGAGACTTTAACGGATTCTTGGCGTCTAAGTATAGGAGGGGAATACATACCGGATAATCGTTCTTACAACAACTTTTTTAAGAAAATGAGGTATCGAGCGGGCGCATTTTACGGAAAAGACCCCAGATCGGATGGGTTTAACAAACAATTAACCAATTATGGTATAACACTTGGACTAGGAATACCGATTATATTAAGACAGCAAAATGTATCATTCGTAAATTTTGCCTTTGAGATGGGACAACTTGGAACAGAAAATTCTTTACAGGAAAATTATTACAAGCTGACCGTCGGATTTACTTTAAATGATGACTTTTGGTTTTTCAAACGAAAATTCAATTAACCATGAAAAAACTACAGAAATTTATTCAGACTATCCTACCAATTGCTTTAGCATTCTTTTTTGCTAATCAAATGAACGCGCAATGTGAAACTTGGAACAACGCGCCAAATAAAGATGCCATTACGGATGCACATGCCGTTTATCGTGGATTCATGAAAAGTGAAGACTATGCTAGTGCTTTTCCAAAATGGGAAAAAGCTTACCAAGCGGCACCAGCGGCTGATGGATTAAGAGATTTCCATTATACGGATGGGATTAAACTTTATAAGGCTAAATTTGCTAAAGAGACGGACGCCGCTAAAAAGAAAGAACATAGCGACATGATCCTTAAACTATACGATCAGGTTATTGCTTGTTTTGAATCAGGCGCCATCAAAATGAAAATTCCAACCCAAGAACGGATCTCATATTTCCAAGGCCGAAAAGCATTTGATATGTTTTACACTTTGCAAACGCCTTACAAAGATACTTACGAGGTATTGCAAAAATCAGTCGAAACTGGAAAAAATGATATCGAATACATCGTACTCGATCCTTACGCACGGGTAGCTGTTTATATGTTTACCAATGATTTGATCGATAAAGATAAAATTCGTGCGATCTATGCGCAGTTGAACGAAATCGCAGATCACAATATCGCTAACAATACAAGATTCAAAGCACAATTTGAACAAGCGAAAGAATCCATGAATGGCGTATTCTTGAAGTATGAAGATCAAATGTTTGACTGTGCTTACTTCAAAGCTAAGTTTGTACCAATGTACCAAGCAGATCCTGATAATCGAGAAGTGTACCGAGAAGTCTACAAGGAATTGGCAGCACACGGTTGTGATAAGGAAGATCCGATCCTGAAAGAAATTTCAGAAAAAGATAACGCGTACATCGAAGCAGAAAAAGAAAGAATTAGAGCAGAACGATTAGCCAATAATCCAGCTTACGTTGCTAGTCAATTATACAAAGACGGTCAATACGAAGAGGCTTTAGCAAAATACGAAGAGGCTTTAGAAAAAGAAACAGATCCAGAAGAGCAAGCAAAAATTCACTTTTCAATGGCTTCGATTGAGTTTAGAAAATTGAAGCGTTATTCTTCTGCCAGAGGTCATGCCCGTACAGCGGCTAAACTAAAATCTGGCTGGGGAAAACCTTACGAATTAATTGGAGATATGTATGCTGCTTCTAGTAGCAGTTGTGGAAGCGATGCATGGAATCGTTCTTTAGCAGTACTCGCGGCACTCGAAAAGTGGAACTACGCAAGATCAATTGATTCTTCGGTAGAAGTGGGTGGAAAAATCGCTAAGTACAACGCTTACCGACCAGAAGCTGAAACAGGTTTTATGCAGGGTAAGAAAGAAGGACAAACCGTTAGCGTTGGTTGTTGGATTGGAGAATCTGTGAAATTGAAATTTAATAATTAACTTTCTAAAGTTTAATTTATATTACAAAATATTAAATCTTAATTGCTAAAAAAAGGTTTCAAAAGCAATCTGCTTTTGAAACCTTTTTTCGTTTTAATACCTTTCGCTAACAAAAAATCGAGAAAATAAAGAAGTTAGTCTTCCTTGAAAATTAAATTTTCATCACAATGCCAAAAACGTTGAGTGTGAATTTGATGTTTGATCGTTTTGTTTTTTGCTGGAAAAGAGTAATATAAAGTATTCTGTTTTATCCTAAATCCCCAACTGCTGTCGATAGCCCTGACTCACCGGAAATCCCGCTTGCAAAGCTTTTCTGGCGTAAGCCTGCGCCTGTGGCAAATTATTACTTTGGAAATAGCTGATCGATAAATTGAAGTTGCCTTCGCCGTCATTCGGATTTGCATTTAGATAAACTTGAAAGTCTTGAATCGCAGCAGGATAATTGGCTTGCTTAAAATGTACTTTCCCTCGGAAAAGATAAAATCGTGGATGGTTGGGTTGCGCTTGAATCAATGTATTATAATCTGCTAAGGCTGCAGCAAGTTGTCCCGCTTCCATTTGTGCGAAAGCACGATTCGGAAGTACCGTATACAAATCTTGTCCCAAATCAATCGCTTTTTGATAGTCCTGAAACGCTTCGTTGAAACGCTTTTGTTGGGAAAAAACAACCGCACGATTAAAGTATAAACTTGCTTTACTCGGATCTAACTCAATTGCCTTTTGGTAAAATGATAAGGCTTTCTCCAGCTGATTTTGACTGCCGTAAGCATTGCCCAAAGATTCGTAAGTTTTAGATTCATTGGGTTCTAGTTGTACGGCAATATTGAGGTCTTTTAAACTCTCTTGGATACGTCCATTTTTACCGTAGTAGTTGCCTCTATTTTGATAAGCTCTAAAAACTTTA
This sequence comes from uncultured Saprospiraceae bacterium, assembly GCA_937951685.1. Classification (GTDB taxonomy): domain Bacteria; phylum Bacteroidota; class Bacteroidia; order Chitinophagales; family Saprospiraceae; genus CALFBG01. The sequence continues at coordinate 9,724 of CALFBG010000239.1, forward strand.
GCATAATCGGTATAAGGAAATTGTTCAATTACGTTTGTCCATAAGGTCTCACTATTTTTCCAAATTTTGCAAGCTTCCCGAGTTTGGTAACTTAATAGTCCAAAGTATAAGACGAGTACTCCCGTTGCTGCATATTTGAGCGTATCAGCAACTTGTTTGTTTTGCCAAAGTACATGAAAACCCATCGCCAAGATAAAAGCTAAACCGATGTAAGGCAAGTAGGTGTAGCGATCAGCCATTACAACTTGTCCTACCGACATAAATTGCAAAACGAGCACTACCGTCAACAGATAAAAACCAATTCCCCAAAGGATAACTTTTGTATATTTTCTACTGTATACACTTGCCGCAAGAATCACTATACTTAGGATTGGGGTGAAGTAAAAAATGCTGGGCAAGTTTCCTGCTGCGGTTAGATTAGGATAAGGGTAAAAAGTAGAGACTTGTAGCGGGAAAAAGAATTTATAAATGTACATCACAAAACCATATCCCGCAAAATTGAACCGCTGGAAAGTACTAAAGGTATCGTACGTAGCCACCGCACCACCTTCGGATTGCACCTTTACCGCGAGCAATCCAAAAACTAAAGCCACGATAAAAAAGGGAACTTTTTCTAAAATACCTTTTTGTGTGAACGTACGATTTTCCCAATAGTCAATTAGTAAAAGTACTGGTGCTAAAACGACGGCCATCGCCTTGGACAAACAAGCCAACACAAATAAAAAGAGGGCAGCATATAAGTAATTCGCCTTCATTTGTCGCACGTAGCGTAGATAACTAATCATACTCAACAAAAAGAAAAAAGCGTACAATACATCTTTCCGTTCTGAAATCCAAGCCACTGATTCGACGTGCATCGGGTGCAAACCAAAGATAAAAGCCACAATCCAAGCCGCGATTAAATTTTGGCGCCCGAGGTAAAAGATGAAGTAAAAGACTAAAAAGGTATTTAATAAATGAAAAATTAAATTCGTCCAATGATAACTACTGGGGTTTAAACCCGAAAAATGGTAGTTGATTGCCAAAGAAGCCACAGTAATGGGATGGTAATTACTAGAAACCGGATTTTCCCAATTAAATATTTTTTGCAGATGCTCTCCATTCAACTTATGAATCATCTGATTCTCGTGCACGTATACTTCGTCGTCCCAATTGGTAAAACCATTCTCTAAAGAAGGATAATAAATCACAAAACACCAAAGCAATAAAATTGCGCTAGACCACCAGAAAGCATTCCCACTCGATAAATTCATCTTCCCCGCAGGCTTCGTCGTAGGAATGTAAGAACTCGATTTGCTTTTAGAAAGTTTTTTCTTTTTCTTTGTCATAATGGTAAATAGGCTAAAACGACACCGTTTTTCCAAAAACCAAAAGAAGAAGACTCCGCAGTAGAAATTGGTTTTTGATAAATTAATTAATTGCTAATACATCAAATTTATAATAAATAAGGAGATCCAAGCTATAAAAATGTAGAAAAAAATGTTCGCAAAACGAGCAAGACTTCTATACTTTATTAGATTTAACAAAAAATTAAAGGAAATTTGGCGCATCTTGCGTTATATAAGCAACAACTTCAAACTAAGAGCTCAAAGTACTTATCTTCATCAAAATAAAGAAAAAATGGAAGTGATACACCAACCCAGCAAATTTCTAAAAAGCCTTATTCCAATTTTAGGCTTAGTCCTATTTTTTATTGCCTGTGGTCCGAAGACGGTAGAAAAGGCTAAAAAAACAGAAGAAGAAACGACTGAAAGAGTAAAGTCTACTTTAGAGGATAACATCAAATCAGATCCTAAATACGCTACGTTCTTTTCTGCCGCAAAAGGCGAACAAGCTAAAAATGCCCACGTCATTTATCGAGACTTTGTACGTAGCAAAAAATACGACGAAGCGTTTGAGTATTGGAAAGAAGCTTATACGATTGCTCCCGCGGCGGATGGACGACGAAATTACCATTTTGTGGATGGAATCAAAATCTATGATCATTTTTACACTCAAGCGACTGATAAAGCCAAAAAAGATGAGTACATGGAAGTCATTATGCGTCTATATGATGAATTGGCGGATTGTTACGGAGAGAAAGGTTACGTCTATGGTAAGAAAGCTTTTGATCTTTATTATAAATATCCCGACTACGCGACGGAAGAAGAAACTTACGAGTTTTTCAAAAAATCTGTTAAAGAGGACGGAATTAAGTCTAATTATTTTATCATCAACCCCTTTACGGCAATGATGGTTGATCGTTTTTTAGCTGAAAAGATTCCGATGGCAGAAGCACAGGATTATGCGCAGCAAATCACGGCTATCATCGGCGAAGGGCTCAAAACTTGTAAAGGGAAAGAATGCGACCCGTGGAAAGTAGTAGAAAGTTATGCGCCGGTCAGATTAGAATCCTTAGAAGGAGTGAAAGACTTCTACGATTGTAATTATTATATGAGTAAATACTACGGAGAGCACGAAGCGGAGCCGACAAATTGCGACGTAACAGAAATGGTGTACGGACGATTACGTTGGGGAGGTTGCTCCGAAACGGACCCTAAAATGAGCAACTTGAAAGCACTCGTGGCAAAATGTAATCCTGTAGATGTGGTTGACCCAAAGGTAAAGAGTGCTGCTCGTCAGGGCTACGAAGCTTTACGAGATGGAGATTATAGCGAAGCAATAAAACAGTATACCAAAGCGGCAGAAGAAACGACGGATACGGAGAAGCAAGCAACGTACTACTTACGAATTTCTAAAATTTACTTCGCCTATTTAAAGCGCTTCTCACAAGCCAGAACTTTTGCCGAGAAAGCAGCCGATACCAAGCCTAATTGGGGAGAACCTTACCTACTGATTGGCAATTTATACGCTTCTAGCGGCGCGCTTTGCGGACCAGGAACTGGATTTGATAGTCAAGTTGTTACTTGGCCAGCGATTGATATGTGGCAGAAAGCGAAATCGGTAGATTCGTCCGTAGCTTCCGATGCAAATCGCCTGATCAATAAATATGCTAAGTATATGCCTACGAAAGGAGACATTTTCCTCCGAGGTTTAAAGGCGGGATCTAGCTATAAGGTAGGTTGTTGGATTCAGCGAAGTACGCAAATTCGTACGGCAGACTAAGCAGGATTAGACAACTTATACGTACCTACTTCAAAATAACTTCAAGATAATTTCAAACTGGTCAAAGCGATTGCTCGTTTTAAACGAGCGCTTTGACCAGTTTTATTTTGTCCCATTATTAATAATCCTTAACTTTGATTCCAATCAACGCAAATCTTTCATGCAAAAGCAGCTACTCGTCTTAAGTTTATTACTACTATCCTATTGGAGTTGTCAGGAATCCAATCCTGTCAAAAAAGTGAGTGAAGCGGTACTAGTGGAGCGTTTGTCCAAAGATTTAGTTGCCAATCCCAAAACACAAGCGGAAATCGAACGCAACGTGATTATCAATCACGCCATTGATCAAGGCTATGATGTACAGCCTACCGCTTCGGGGATCTATTATCAAATCATAACGCCAGGCACGGGAAGTCACCCTGGGATGACGGACATGATTACGGCAAATTATAAGGGTAGTTTTTTGAATGGCAAAGAATTTGATTCTTCTTATTCGGCTGGAAAGCCGCTGGAGTTTACCTTGAACAATGTAATCAAAGGTTGGCAGGAAGTCATTCCAATGCTGAAGCCCGGAGGAAGTGGCTTATTTATTATTCCTTCTCATTATGCATACGGCGAGCGTGGTTTTCCTAACTTTATTCCACCCAATTCGCCGCTAGTGTTCAAAATAGAACTTATTAGCTTTGATTTAGTAAATGATTTTTAAACAACTTGAATATAAAAAATTGTAAAAAAACGGATTATGAAGAAGGTGATGTTATTTCTTACCACGTTAATGATTTTGTCAGCTTGCACCCCTAAATTAGAAAAACGCTTAAAATCAGAAATGGTATCGGCGCCAACCTCGCAAGTACAAATTGATAAAAACCTCATTTTACAGTATGCCATAGATAATAAACTAGATGTGCAATCAACGCCTTCTGGAATTTATTATGCGATCGAAAATTATGGTATGGGCGATGAACGACCTGACAAAAACTCTAAAATTACGGCACACTATCACGGAACTTTACTCAATGGAGATATTTTTGATTCTTCGGTAGATCGTGGCGAACCACTCAAATTTGATTTAGGAAAAGTGATTAAAGGTTGGCAAGAGGCTATTCCGATGTTAGGAAAAGGAGGGAAAGGTCAATTTTTTATTCCTTCAAAAATGGCTTATGGTGAGCGTGCGATCGGTGATGTTATTCCTGCCAATGCGGTCCTCGTTTTTGATATCGAATTACTTGACTTTAAGTAGACTTTGGAAGCTACTGAATGTAGTTGAATTGAATTTGACTAAAAAAATCCCTTGTCGAGCGAAAGCTGGACAAGGGATTTTTCGTAGCTCGGCGATTTTTAAAATCTAACCGTTTTCGTACTGGTACGTTTCTACTATCTTATTTTTGTTCTTTGTAATAAGCAATAATTTGATCCGCTAACTCCAACCCAATATTGGATTGAGCTTCCTGCGTCGAAGCGCCAATATGAGGCGTCAAAGATACATTAGGATGTGTCAATAAAGCTTTTCTCGGGGTAGGCTCAGAATCAAAAACGTCAACACCCGCAGCGGCAATTTTACCACTTTCCAAAGCGGCTAAAAGGGCTACTTCATCTACGGTACCACCTCGGGATGCGTTAATTAAAATAGTACCATCTTTCATCTGTGCAAACTCCTCTGCACCGATTACCGCTTTGCCCGTAAAAGGAATATGTAGCGTAATAATATCTGCTTCAGCCAACATTTTTTCCATGCTCGTTGTTGCCAACTTGATGCTTAAATCAAGGCTATTATCATACAAATGAATATTAATTTCTGCTTCCTCAATGAATGGATCAACGGGTAAGACTTTCATGCCTAAAGCTAAACCAATACGCGCCGTTTCTTGTCCGATTCTACCCAAACCGATAATACCTAATGTCTTACCTTGTAGTTGAAAACCTTTAGCGTAAGATTTTTTAAGTTTTTTGAAAGCGGTATCTCCCTGGCTAGGCATCTCTCGGTTGGCTTTGTAAAGCGAACGCGCAATACCAAAAAGGTGTGCAAAAACCAATTCCGCTACGGCAGCAGAAGAAGCACTTGGCGTGTTGACAACTGTAATGCCTTTGCTTTTAGCATAATCTACGTCAATATTATCCAAGCCTACACCCGCTCTGGCAATGATTTTGAGATTTGGGCATTGGTCGATTAGCGCTTGGCGCACTGTCGTTGCACTTCTAACAATAATTACGTCGTAATTAGGAAGTTCTTTTCCTAAGTCTTCTTGTGCAACTTTCTCTGTTACAACTTGAAAATTGGACTTTTCTAGTAATGCTTGACCATCAGGATGGATGCCGTCGTTAGCTAATATTTTGATCATTATAAAACGAAAATTTTAAGTTTCTAAAATAAAGATGCAAAGATAAGCCATTTTTTAGCATGAAACTGAGTCTACAGAATTTTATTTTGTCATTATGATAGATAAACTTAGCTTAAGGTGTACTAAGCTTTAATTGAAGCCCGAATACTACAGCATTTATTACAGCAGGAAAGCTCTAATAAATTCCCAGTAGTCACTAAATAAAGAAGTTTTCAAAAAGAAGAATAATTTATTTTATGATGTACCTAGAAAGTACAACCAAGCTATTCACCACCACTAGCAGCTTTTTTAATCACATCTAGTTGCTGCTGAATTTTATCCATTTCTGCACTTTGTTCGGCCATTTTTTCCGTTTTTTGTTGGAGTTGATTTTTGAGCGTTTCAACTTCTTCCGTCAACTCTTGGATGCGTCGATTTTTGTAAGTTAATTCATCGTTAAGCTCCTTTATTTCTTCCTGACTAGCATTTGAATCTGGAATATTCTTGGTGACCGTCGTCGGCATCTGATTGCTAGGCATTTCCTTTATATCTTCCATGACAGGTTCTTCCGCCACTTGGGTCGTTGAGTTAGAGGGAAGTTTACCACTAAATAAATCTTTTAAATTTTGTAGCCCATCTTGATTATTGTAATAAGATGCCCCCATGTAAGCTAGTGGAGCTACAACAATCATTAAGATGAAAAAGCGTGCAAAAGCGGTCAGCTGTAATTTTTTTGTTGCCATTTTGAGCGATGATTTTAAACAATTATTTAAAAGCGATCCGTGAAATTATGCGTTAATTTTATTTACGTTTATTTATTTACGTATTTACGCGAACGCACCGTACAAAGATAAAACATTCGAAGGCAGAAAGGAATAATATTTCTACCGAAGCGGATAAAAAGCAGACTAAACTTATAAGTGCTATGACGCCGTTCGTAAGGAAGCCCTTTTAGCCTTAATTTTAGAATTAATTAAAACTACTTCTAAATTTAAAATAACTTCAAAGTATCATATTCTTCAAAGAACCAGATATTATTAATATTTTTGTTTTTTATCATGATAGTTGTAGCAATAGCTTGCTAAAGCAAGACTGCAATTTCAAAACAGCTTTCAAGGTGAGTTCACTACCTAACGATTCTTTTTCATGAAAGACGCTTTTATTTTTGATGCTTTACGAACACCCAGAGGAAAGGGTAAAGCCAGTGGGGCCTTATACGAATTAAAACCGATTCAACTTTTAGCAACGCTGCTCAATCAGCTAAAGGATAGAAATCAGTTGGACACCTCCGTGGTCGACGATTTGATTTTAGGTTGTGTCAGTCCGACCGACGATCAAGGTGCAGATATTGCCAAAGCGGGTTTATTGTACGCGGGTTGGGATGATCGAGTAGCAGGTGTGCAAATTAATCGTTTTTGTGGATCAGGCTTGGATGCAGTAAACCTTGCTGCCATGAAAATTCGCTCTACTTGGGACGACATTGTTGTAGCGGGTGGAATTGAATGCATGAGTAGAGTAAAGATGGGGAGCGACGGTGGTGCGCTACTGTATGACCCGAATGTAATTAATAAAATCCCTTATATTCCTCAAGGAATTTCGGCAGACTTGATCGCTACCATCGAAGGATTTGATCGAGAAACGGTAGATCGCTATGCGTTACAATCGCAGCAGCGCGCCGCCGCTGCTCAGGCCGCCGCACATTTTGATCGTTCCATCGTTCCAATTTATGATCCTAATGGTTTATTAATTTTGGATAAGGATGAATACCTCAGGCCACAAACGAATATTGAGGGATTATCTAATCTACGGTCCGCATTCGCAAAATTGGGCGAACTTGGTTTTGATAGTTTGGCCTTACGTAAATATCCTTTTTTAGAAAAAATTCAGCACGTACATACGGCAGGTAATTCTTCGGGGATTGTAGATGGTGCAGCGCTCGTTTTGCTTGGTAACGAAGAAAGTGGTAAAAAAATGAATCTCAAGCCAAGAGCGAAAATCTTGAGTGCCGCTACGGTAGGTTCCGAACCAACGATTATGTTGCAAGGTCCAACTCCCGCTACGCACAAGGCTTTGCAGAAAGCAGGAATGAACGCTAGTGATATCGACCTTTGGGAAATGAACGAAGCGTTTGCTGCCGCGGTTTTAAAATTTCAACGAGACTTAGATATTAACGATGAAATACTTAACGTTAACGGCGGTGCAATTGCGCTAGGACATCCATTAGGTGCTACCGGGGCAATGCTACTGGGTACTTTATTGGATGAGATGGAACGACGAGATTTATCAACGGGTTTAGTAACGCTTTGTATCGGTGGAGGTATGGGCGTTGCCACAATTATTGAAAGGGTATAAAGATAGCACAATGATAAAATATAAAAAAGATACGGATCAAATTGTTACCCTCACGCTAGAGATGACGGGACGTAGTGCTAATATCATTAATCATAAATTAGGACTAGCATTTTTACCCGTTTTAGCGCATTTAAAAAAGGAAAAAGCAAAGAAAGCGTTGAAGGGAATTATTATTCGCTCCGCAAAGAAAACTTTTTTGACGGGAGGAGATTTAGATTATTTATATCAATCCAACGATGCGGAGGAGATTTATAATTTTTCGCAAACTTTACAAGGTGTTTTTAGAGAATTAGAAGCTCCTGGAATTCCCGTCGTAGCAGCTATTAATGGTGCTGCTTTGGGTAATGGTTTTGAGTTAGCATTGGCCTGTCATCACCGGATTGCGATTGATAACCCTAAAACCAGATTAGGACATCCCGAGGTAAAACTTGGAATTATGCCTGGCAACGGTGGAACGATTCGACTTTTGTGGACTTTAGGTTTGGTCAATGCTTTTGACATCTTGTCGGAAGGAACGACTTACTCGCCGAGAGCAGCGCTAAAACTGGGTATCATTGATGCGCTTGCTACCGACGAAGCAGATATGTTGGATCAAGCCAGTGCTTGGATTTTAGCTGGACAAGAAGGTCGTCGAATTTGGGATAAGAAAGGGGGAAGTATTTATGGCGGCTCCGCGAAAGATCCTTCGGTGGCTCAGAGTGTACAATTTATCGCTGCTGGTCTAGCTAAAAAATACCACCATAATTTCCCCGCACCACAGGCTATTCTCAATACCTTGGTGGAAGGTTCTAAAGTAGATTTCGATACGGCGTGTCGCATCGAAAGTCGTTCTTTTACCGAATTGGTTTTGAGTAAAGCCGCTAAAAATATGACGAAGGCTTTTTGGTACGATGTCAACGCAATTCGAAGCGGAGAGAACCGACCTAAAGGCTACGGTAAGTTTCGACCAAGAAAAATTGGAATCATTGGCGCAGGAAATATGGGATCGGGCATCGCATTATCTTGTTTAATGCGTGGCTTAGAAGTGGTAGTAAAAGATATTACCAAAGAGGTTGCTGATCGGAGTCGGATTTACGTAAAAGATCGTTTGTTAGCATTGGTAGCAGAAGATAAAATTACAGCACAAGAATTAGAAGATCGATTACAGCGGTTGGAAACGACCGAGTTTTCAGAAGCATTTGAGCATTGTGATTTAGTAATTGAAGCCGTTTTTGAAAATCAAAACCTCAAGGCAAAAGTAACTAAAGAAGCGGAAGTGTACATGGATGAATATTCACTCTTCGCGAGTAATACTTCAAGTATCCACATCACTGATTTGGCAAAATATTCTACTCGCCCAGAAAACTTTGTAGGATTACACTTTTTTGCTCCAGCAGCAGAAAGACCCGTAGTGGAAATTGTTCGAGGTAAATTAACTTCGGACGAAACGATTGCCCGAGCATTTGATTTTGTCAAAGCGATTAAAAAAACGCCTTTGATTGTGAAAGATAGTTGGGGCTTTTATGCTTCGCGCGTACAAAATACTTATATCCTCGAAGGTATTTATATGCTGCAAGAGGGTTATCCTCCGGCATTAATTGAAAACCTAGGTCGACAAGTAGGAATGGCGAAACCTGCCTTGATGT
>CALFBG010000240.1 GCA_937951685.1 uncultured Saprospiraceae bacterium
TGTTTCGGAATTTCGGAATGGACAATTGATTGGTCAAGTACGCCGAGATTTTCAGTTTAATGTTGAAAATTGTACGCCTTTTTTAGATGTCGTCATTCAATCTGATCAAACTCTAGGTGACGATCAGTTTTTGCTTAACTCCTGCGGAGATCCGGTCATCGACTTCGTGAATCAATCCAGTCAACAAAACGTAACGGATTTTTATTGGTTATTTGATATCAATGGTAGCATTGATACCTTTTTTGCGTGGAGTCCAACTATTGATTTTCAAAACCCTGGATTTTACGAAGGAAGTTTAATCTTAAACCCCGAGTCTATCTGCGAAGAAAGTGCGGAGGTTTTTGTAGAAATATTTCCTGCTCCGGTGGCCAATTTTGGCTTTGAATATGATACTTGCGTCGCGGGGCCCGTCGTCTTTTTTGATTCTTCGATGGTCGATAATGGATTGCTTGAAACTTGGACCTGGGATTTTGCGGGACAAGGAATTTCTTCGGAAATGGAGCCTTCGTTTAGCTTTACCGAGCCGGGCGATTTTGCGGTTAGCCTTACGGTCGTAGATAGTAATGCTTGCGAATCCGAATTTACCCGCATGATTAATTGGTTTCCGGCACCACCTATTCTCGTGGTGGATCCTAATACTTTCTCGGGCTGTCCGCCTTTGAATATTAAATTTGTCAACCTCTCGACGCCGATTGATACAACTTATCTCATCGAATGGAATTTTGGAGATCAAACGACGGCGGATTCTCTTAATCCGGAGCATTTATACACAGAAATTGGTACTTATGATATTAGTCTTTCGATTACTTCGCCAATTGGTTGTACAATTGATACCTTATTTAAAAATTGGATTACGGTACGAGAACCGCCCGAAGCCAACTTCACATTTGAGCCACAGCGACCCAACAATTTCAATCCTGACGTCAATTTTATTGATCAATCTGTCGATGCAGTCGGCTGGTACTGGGATTTTGCGGAAACGGGCTTGTCTTATAGCCAAAACCCTGAGTATACCTTTAGAGATACGGGCTTGCAAGCGGTACGGTTAATTGCGACGAATATTTACGGTTGCTCGGATACGACTTTCCAAATGGTAGACGTAGAACCTCATATTCGTTATTTTTTACCGAATGCTTTTACCCCAAACGAAGATTCGCTCAATGAATTTTTCCAACCAGCAGGTTTTTTCCGAGGAATCAATGCCTACGAAATGAACATCTGGAATCGAACGGGAGAGCTCATTTTTTCTAGCACCGATCCAAACGGGGCCTGGAATGGTCGCAAGAATAATACTGGTCAATTAGCTCCAAATGGGGTTTATGTTTACTTCGTCAAATTCAACGGACCGAGAGGGAAGCCCTACGAATTTAAGGGATATGCAAGCTTAATTCGTTAGTTTTGACGATTGAAAAGAGTCGGTTTGGCCTGAAAATCAAGGGAATAGCACTGTTTTTGGAACTATGTATCCCCGGGGTGAATTATTTTTAAAAATATCCTTTTATTGTAAAGAATAAATACTTATCTTTGCGATCCAGTTTAAGAATCTATTTATTATTAAAAATCTGAGTGATGGACGCGATAAATTTCGTACAAGAGCAGTTAACTAAAAAGACAGAATTTCCTGATTTTCGTCCAGGTGATAATGTAGTTGTAAACTACAGAATTATAGAGGGCGCTAAAGAGCGGATTCAAGCATATAGAGGAGATGTAATTCAAATTAAAGGAATTGGTGCTACCAAAACATTTACCGTAAGAAAAATTTCTAACGGTGTAGGAGTAGAACGTATCTTCCCAATGAATTCTCCAGCAATTGCGGAGATCAAAGTACTCAAGAGAGGTAAGGTAAGACGTGCTAAATTATACTACTTAAGAGAATTGGTCGGTAAGAAAGCAAGAATTAGAGAAAAGAAATTCGTTAAAGTTACAAAATAAGCAACTTGACGATGCTAATAAAAAAATCCCTGATCGGTATTACCGGTCAGGGATTTTTCATTTTAGTCAATGTTTTGAATACTTCAATTGTGGTATTATAATACTTCATCTGTATTAATCAAAAATAATTCTGTGGCAACTTTAAAGTTTTTAGCGTTGACTTTTTTCAAAGTAGTCGTTTGCCAGCTTGTGGTTGGATGAATCATTTGGTATTGATCTGCTGTTCCAACTTTAAGAGGCATATTGAAATTCGCAACGGGTGTATCCCAACGATACCGTAGCTTTAAGTTACCCGCCTCTTCTGAAAGCTCATATTGAAAACTAGGAAGACTTGGATAATAAAGATATTGCTGAAAGAAAGGACTAAAGTCTTTATTGGTACATTTGTTAACGTATTTGACAAAATCTTCCGTAACGACGTGCCCGTAAGCGTGTTGATCATAAAAAGATTTTAAAATTTCAAACCAAACCAAATCGTCGTTAATGGCATGTCGTAAAGTATGCAAAACCCAAGAGCCCTTGAAATAATGATCACTGCCGTTCCATGCTCCCCAGTTGACATTCAACGGACCAACAATTGGTTGTTTGTTAACAATAAAAGAAAGCTGACTCTTTAAGTAACGGATCGATTGCTCGTAGTCGTAAGCACATTCCACGTATAAGGCTTCCATATACGTGGTAAAAGATTCGTGAATCCACATTTCTGCGTGGTCGTTGCAGCTAATGCTATTGCCCCAATATTCATGGCCCGTCTCGTGTACAATGATGTAATCCCAATCCATATCTCTCGGAATCATACCTCCCAAATAACCTCGCATATACCGATTCCCATAGGCAATAGCTCCTTGGTGTTCCATGCCCAAATAGGGCGTTTCTACCAGTGCGTAACCATCTTCCCAGAAAGGATACTTACCAAAATATCGCTCAAAGCAAGCCAAAACTTTAGGTACTTGTTGGAAATGTTTTTTAGCTTTTTCTAGATTTTCTGATAAAACGTAATAGTCAAGGTCAAGTTTCTCGCCATCATCGGCGGTGTACTGATCTTGAAAATGTTTGTAATCTCCAATATTCAAGGTAACGTTATAATTATTGATCGGGTAGGAGACAAACCAGTGAAACTGTTGCTGTGTTTCTCCCACCGGAGTGGAGCTTCGCAACACTCCGTTTGAAATACAAGTTAGCTCCTTCGGAACGGTTACTTTAATGGAAAGACTATCGGGCTCATCGGACAAGTGATCTTTATTGGGCCACCAAAGACTTGCTCCCGTTCCTTCACAAGCCACTCCAACCCAAGCCTTACCATTATTACTGTTTTTCCACACAAAACCACCATCCCAAGGTGCATTTTTAGCAATGATGGGTTGTCCGCCGTAGCGAACGGTGATACTTCCTTTTTCTTTTTGCAAAGGGAGGCTAATGAAAACGGCATTAGCGACTCTTTTATAACTCAGGGATTTTCCCTCTTGGAGAATATCGTGAATTTTCAGATTTTGGAATAAATCGATTTGCATACGGGTGAACGGTTCGACTACGTCGTAGGCTATCTGCACTTCTCCTGCTATCGTTTTTTGTTCCACATCTACACTGATGTCTAACGCATAAAACTTTACGTCATAACAAGCTCTTTCGGGTAATAGCATCCCTCTCAAAGTGTCCGCTTGATCGAATTTGTGGTGGTGATAAAAGTCAACTTGAGCAGACAAGGGCGCGAAGCAGCAGCATTGCAAGAATACCCAAAGCATTAAATTTTTCATGAAAGCGCTTTTTTTAATTGTTTGAAGATAAAAAAGTCCAAAACGCGGTGAGGGAGCAAGGTCGCGAGGCTAATAAAAAACGGATTGGGTGCAATTAAGTAACGCAATTTGGGGCGATTAAGTATCAAGGTACGGTGAATGAGCTTGGCTACGCGCTCCGCAGGAATGGCACGCGCTGCGGATTTTTGAACTTGTGCCTCCATATTATTTAAGATGTTAGCATAATCAGTATGACCATAATCCTTTTTCTCCGTGATTACTTTTTTCCAAATCTCAGTTTGTATCGGACCAGGCTCGATTAAAATTACCTTGATGTTGTAGATGGATAATTCACGGCGAAGACCATCCGAAAGCGATTCCAAAGCGTGTTTGGAGGCTGCGTAGGGCACCATAAATGGGGTGGTGATTTTTCCGGCGACCGAACTAATATTAATAATTCTCCCCGGCGGGAAGCTACTGGACAAACTCGCTCCTAACAGCGGGGCAAAAGCTTGAATGACTTTTAAAACTCCCGTAAGATTAATGGCCATTTGCTTTTCAAATTCGCTGATATCGAGGTGAAGTAGTGGTCCCGTGATGGCCATGCCCGCATTGTTGACGAGCCCGTAAAGGCCTTGTGCACCAACCCTTTCTTCCACTATCTTGTAGGCCGTTGCAATCGCTGTTTCGTCTCGGACGTCAAAAAGGAGGGCTTTAAAATGAGCCCCTAATTTTTTTTCTAATCGCTGCGCATCCTCGATGTTACGGACACTACCGAAGACAAAGAATCCTTTCTCCAAGAGGTAGCTGGCGGTGGCGTAACCTATTCCGGAGGAAACGCCCGTAATTAGGATATTTTTCATGAGGATAAAGATAGGAGAAAAATTCGGGAGCTAAGTGGCTTTTTCTTTGATAAAATGACTTCTTTAGGTCTATAAGCAAGCGCGAATCGCGATGAATATTCGTTCTTTCAGCAAGGATTCGTAGATATAAGCGGCAGATTTATCGAATTTGATCATCGTGCAGGATAATTTTTTGTTTAGCGACTGAACTATTGAGCGGTTCTCACCTTTACTGTAAGTACTGTAAGAAGTTCTTTTAATCAGATTTAAATAAAAGGAATGGCGGTTATATTGAGAATGATATTTTTAGCGGGTTTTGTGTTTTTGTTTGATAGTTATGCTTTCGAAGCATTTAAGACAATTGCACAAGCTTGGTCACCACTTGCGCAGACGGTTTTGTATACCAGTTATTGGTCGATTCCGGTTTTGTTAGCCTTGTTTTTCTTAGCCTTAAGCAATGGCGCAGAATTTCTGAAAGATAAAGCGCGTTTTACTCTATTACGAACCTTTCTGACGATCGCTTATTTTGCAAAGCTCTTGATCTTGGGTGTACTTTTGTTAGACGATGGTCGCCGGATACTGCTGAGCCTGCACGAAGCTTTTGCGGGAAACCAAGGATACAGTTACGGTCGTTCTTACCTATTGGCATGGGTGGCGGTACTGCTAGGTATGATTCCCTTGATTACGCTTACTTACGGCGCGATACGAAACCCTTACCGATACAAAATATTCAAAGAAACCATTGTGATTGATCACTTGCCAGCGGCCTTAGATGGCTTGCGGATTGTGCAGATTTCGGATATTCATTCGGGGAGCTTTACGAAAATTGATCCCGTAAAGTTAGGGGTAAAGATGATTAATGAGCAACAACCTGATTTGGTATTTTTTACGGGAGATTTGGTCAATTCAATGGCGGTCGAGATGGAAGCATTTGTTGAGGTATTTGATAAAATTAAAGCCAATTACGGTATCTTTTCCGTTTTGGGAAATCACGATTATGGAGATTATGTGCGCTGGAATACCGTTGAGGAGAAAAAACAAAATTTTCAAAACCTTTTGGCGACGCATAAACAAATGGGCTGGGATTTGATGCTGAATGAAAATAGAATGCTTGAGATTAAAGGAGAAAAAGTCGCGGTGATTGGGGTAGAGAATTATTCTGCGCATCCTCGCTTTCCGAAGTATGGAGATTTGAATCGAGCGAGTGTGGGCACCGAAACGGCGAGTTTGAAGTTATTACTTTCACACGATCCAACACATTGGGAAGATGAAGTGCTACTCGCGCCTTTTCAGGATATTGCGATTACCTTTTCGGGACATACGCACGGATTTCAGTTTGGGGTAGAAATTCCGGGTTGGTTTCGTTGGAGTCCGAGTAAATACATTTACGAACAATGGGCGGGTTTATACCAACGGGGGAAGCAGTTTTTGTACGTTAATCGAGGGTTTGGATTTTTGGGATACGCCGGAAGAGTTGGTATTTTGCCCGAGATTACTTTAATTGAATTGAAAAAGAAAAGCTCAGAATCGTAAACGTGAGGATTCAAGCAGTTTTTTTAAAGGAATTCTAAACTAATTTTGTACAATAAAAAGACCTGATGATCAGTTTTTTAGACGGATTTGAGGGCAATTTTTTAAATATGCTTACTTTTGTAGGAGAAAGCAGTCTGAAGCAGCTTTAAAAAGTGATATATTACCAATAAGTTAAGTAAGCTTTGCATCAACTTCTTTGCCCGGCAGTTGTTTAAAAAACGTCAAATAGTACTCAGCAATGATTTTGTAAAATGCTTCTTCTTATTTGTTTTTCTCGTTACGCGGTGTCGTAAAAAAGCTAGTATTAAATTGTAATCAAGACAGCACGCAATTGTATTTTGAAGATTGAAGTTGTTTTTTAATTCTAAAAGCAGTTGAGAAAGGCTTTGCCTTCACGCAAGTAAGCAGCGTTTTTTGTTCAGGCCTGCCTCTGCCGGGAGGCAGGTTGAAGCTCTTTTAGGAGTTCGTAGCAGCGCTACAGAGGATGAAAAAGCTGAAAAGTTGGACAAAAGATCAATTCGCAAACATTTTTGGAGTTTTTAAACAACTTCATTGAAATAATTTCAAAGAATTCATCGTAACCATGAAATTGATTAAAAATATTATCATTCCTTTCCTGCTCGTAGGAATATTCACGTACTCGGCTTGTACGACCGAACAAACACCCGAGGAAAAGGATAGAACGGCAGCACTTATTCAAGGACACTGGGAGTTAAAAACGGCGTTTCGCAATGATAAAGAAACGGAGACACTTTCCGGAATTTACTTCGACTTTAAAAGTGGAGATAAAATGTTCACCAACTTTAATCTGTCGGGCGAAGAAAAAGAAATGACCTTCGAGTTAAAAGATCAAAGCATTCTAGCAGGTATTGGAAATGGTTACAAAATCGAATCCATTACCGCCGAAAATCTCGTATTAACCACCAAAATGCGGGGCTACAAATTTAAGCTAGACTTAGAGAAAAAAATAAAATGACCACGCTTAGCGCCAAGAAAATTATCATCGCCTCCCAGAATCCGGTAAAGATCAATGCTACTCGCAAAGCCTTTATTGCTGCTTTTGGAGACCATCAAACCTTTGCCGGAACATCGGTGCCTTCGGGCGTCGCAGATCAACCCATGAGCGACGAAGAGACTTTAACGGGCGCGCTCAATCGCAGCAATGCGGCTAAAGTAGCTTTTCCGGATGCTGACTTTTGGGTGGGTTTAGAAGGTGGCGTAGCGCAACTGCCTTCGGGGATGTACGCCTTCGCTTGGGTCGTAGTGCAAAGTAAGACGCAAGTGGGACAAGCAAAATCTAGTTATCTTCCCTTAGCACCAATTATTGCACAGCGGCTACAAAATGGAGAAGAATTAGGTCCCGTCAACGATGCCGTTTTTGGACAAAAAGATTCAAAAAAAGCAGGTGGCGCAGCGGGTTTATTGACCAAAAACATCCTTTCGCGCGAAAAAATTTATACCGACACCGTTATTTTAGCTTTAATTCCTTTTCTGCATCCAGCATTGTATGCCCGCTAATTGCTGCTAGTACTAAGTTTGTTTGCTCAATGTACGAATCCTTCCTCTGCCGTCTACAGATGAGTTGAGATATAAAAAACACTTTCCTGTTTTTTAAGGATTTCTTTTATCAGCTTCCTGACTTTTGGGATACAAAGACCTGTTAAAACCTAGGCGAAAGCTTTTTTTTAGCTCGAGAATGCTTATTTTTAAACTGTTAAAATAACCCAACTTCAGATTTTATTTTTGAGCTTTTGAATTGATATCAATGAAAAAAATAATACTTTCCTTACTCAGCCTAGTTTTTTTGACTTCGCAGGTATCTGCGCTAGACACGAGTGTGTCCTACGCCAGTTTCAAAACGCCAACACAAAATTTCATCGAAGTATACCTGAAGTTTATTGGGAATACGATTGACTATAAAGCAGTGGATAGCCTTAATTATCAAGCGACGGCAGAAGTCCTTATTTTGCTCAAGCAGGATAGTAATATTGTGCAGTACGATAAGTATAATATTAACAGTCCGATTACACAAAAAACGCAAGACTTTGTTGATGTAAAACGATTTGTGGTCGCTAATGGAACCTACGATTTGGAGATTATGATTCGGGACGTGAATCGCGAAGGCAGTAAAAAAACGTATAAAAAGCGGATTGTCGTAAATTATGCCGGAGAAGGTTTGATGCAATCTGATGTTCAGTTGTTGTCTACATTCAAGAAGTCGTCGGAAGTCAATCCAATGGTGAAACATGGTTATTACATGGAACCTTTGGCGTTTAATTTTTATGATAAAACAGCTTCTACGCTTATTTTTTACAACGAATTATACAATGCAGATAAAAATGTTGATGCAGCCTTTGCCGTCCGGTATCGCATCGAGAAAAAGGGAACGAACAAAATTATTACCGTTCGCAATAAAAAAAGAAAAGCCAAGGCGATTAATATTTTATTGTTGCAAATCGACATTCGAGAGCTGCCTTCGGGGAACTACAGTTTGGTCGTAGAAGTCCGCAATCGCAACAATGAATTGCTGTCGAGCAAGTCCATTGATTTTCAACGGAGCAATCCTTTGTTGGATTTGGAACAAGGAGAATATGCGGGTAATTTGCAAAACGAATTTGTTGCGAAATTAGATGCTAGTGAACTTCGCTACAGTTTGAAAGCCGTTGCGCCGATCGTCAAAGATGCCGACGTTCAAGTTTTAAATATGGTAATCGCCAGCGGAGATACTACTGCGCAACAACGATTTTTATTGACCCATTGGGCGGGGAAAAATCCGAGTCATCCCGAATTAGCCTACCAAGAATACATGAAAGTAGCGAAGGTTGTAGACAAAACTTATCAATCTGGTTTCGGTTACGGCTTTGAAACGGATCGCGGATTTATCTTTTTGAAATATGGCAAACCTCACGATATCGTTCGGGTCGATAACGATCCTACTGCGCCACCTTATGAGATTTGGGCGTACAACCGTTTTCCCTTTACCAATCAACAAAATGTAAAATTTCTATTCTTTAATCCTTCGTTGGCTTCAAATGATTTTCTCTTACTGCATTCGAATGCGCGGGGAGAGTTGAACAATCCCAACTGGGAAGCCGACCTTTATCGCAAAGCTCCGAAGGATGCCAATGGCAACGATTACTTCGAAGGCGAAACGAATGATGCAAGCTTTTTTAATCAGAATGCGCGGAATTATTTGCAGGATTTTTAGGGGGGAAGTTTTACCTGATAGCTTAATTTCTTTCTTAGCGTTAGAATTGTTTAAAAACTATAAACAAAAAGACCTACTTCTTGTGAATAAGAAAGAGGTGTAGCGTAGGCTGATGCTATGGCTTGCGCCATATTTCATAGCTTTAGATTCCCATTATACTTTACTGTTTTGATAATGGTATATTGTTATCAAACCTACCCGTAAGCATTTTATAGACATCACTTTCTTTTAAAATCTATTTGATAAGCTAAAAGGGGCTTTACTTTTAGTGAAAAATAATATGATCAGTAGGAGTGAAAAACGGTGCTCACCTTTTAGAGGAACTTGTAAATAGGTTTCTTATTTCAATTCGACACTTGGATTTGTCAAATTGGAGGCTACTAATATTGATTCTTCTCATTTAGTTTTAAACTTAATTAGTACTCGTTATGATAGGGAGTAATAAGATTTTTATGAGTATAGATATTAAGAAAACCAGATGTAGAAATGAATTAGATAGCAATATTTTTTAGCTGTGTTAGAGAATTTCTACTTATTTCGTTTTTTTTGTGTAAAAGCCTAACGCTATGTATAGTGATTAGGTGGTTGTGGAATAATTGAAGTGAAAATAGTTGAAATTTTGTAACAGGATGTTTTTATTTTAAATGAAAATAATTATATTTGAAGGTATTGTGTTATGAAGCACATGTAATATCTTTTTAATTTTTTGATATCATCAATGTATTGAGTAGTTTCTTAAAAGTGATTTTGAGAAATCAATATGTTCTTAATGGTTAGCTTTAGTTATATTATTTTATAAGCACGATCACAATGACCTAAAGTCTGCCATTCGGAAGCCTCTGGTGAAGCTCGTTCCTGTAAAAAATTATTTCATGAGGAAAATAATCTTATCGCTCCTTTTTATTTTATGTAACACATTTATTTTTTCGCAATCTCAAGTTTTAGTTAATAAAATTTGGGAAAAGAATTTTGGGTTACCACTTACTAACACTTCGGGGAATTCTACCTTAGATATAAATGGGGACTTCATTACGGTGGGACATTCGATGGTAAGTACTGGGAGCTCAAAACTATTGATCAGAAAGCAAAGTGCAGCAGGCTTATTGCTTTGGGAAGATACCTTTAGCTCGGCTACTAATGAGAAGAGCTACGGGACTTTAGTTACAACGGATAATAATGGTAATATTTATATTGCTGGTTTGTATGCTGCGGCTAACACCCCTAATAATTATGATTATTTGCTTGCGAAATACAGTACGAGTGGGATCTTATTATGGAAGAAAATTATCTCGGGATCAGGACAAGGAGACGATGTTCCCGTTGCGATTACTATCAATGATATTGGTGACGTTTATATAACGGGGGTTAGTGAAGGAATCAATAGTGAGAAAGATTTTTTTACGGTAAAGATCAATCAAAATACAGGACAAGAAATATGGTCGCGCCGATATGATTACGCGTTAAAAGATGATATTCCTATTAATATGTCTTTTGATAACAATGGTAATTTGTTGATTATCGGTGGTAGTGCTGCTGCTGACTTGCAGTGGGACGTAGCGCTGATTAAATATAATGCTGTTGGAAGTTTAATTGAAACTAAAAGATTGTCGAATCAATTCTTAGAATTTAAGCTGCCCTCCGACGTAACTAAAGATCAAGAAGGAAATATTCTAATTACTGGGTTACGCTCTACAAATGGTACCAACTTGAATATTAGAACAGTCAAGTTATCAGATACACTTGGTATAAGTTGGATACAAGATTTCGATAGTGGCGCGCTCGTAGATAGTGTTAGTGCAATAGCATGTGATCCATTCGGAAATGCAATCGTTACGGGTTGGACAACTAACGCAAAGGGAGGAAATGAATTTCTCACCATTAAATATGACAAAATGGATGGTGAAATTCTTTGGGTTCAAAAAAGGACAGCGAATCCCTCAATTTCATTAGCTAAATCTATGGTATTATCTGTTGATGAGCAAAGTAATGTTTTCATTGCAGGAGCGGTTTATTACGAATCTCAAAGTTATATTTCTGTGATGCAATACGATATGGATGGAAATATTAAATGGGAAAAAAGACTTTTGGGAGAATCAGGTACTCGGAATAGCCCACTCTCTTTATTGGTTAATGATCTGGGCGAAGTATTTGTAACAGGAATAAAAAAGAAGGAAGCTACAGCGAGTTACAGTACTTATAAACTTCAAATTTACGATCGAAAATTACTGCCAGTATTTAGTGGTGATCAAGTGAGTCATATTAATAATGAAATTATTGTGCGCTTTAAATCAAATGTCATTGATAAGGAATTTATTGATAATACTAATCTGCGTTATACCCGCTTAGGAGATGTCATTGCTGATGAAACTTGTCTCACCACTATGGATGAAAAACTCGAGGCAAGTGGCACCTTACAAAACTGGAAGCTGATTAAAGTTCATCGAAACCTTAGCACTAGAGATTCTCTTGCAACTACGCACTCGGGAGAAACGTTAAGTGTTCCTGACTTTTATAATACCTTTGTTTTGGTAGTGCCTAAAGAC
>CALFBG010000241.1 GCA_937951685.1 uncultured Saprospiraceae bacterium
TTGTGTTAGTGGAGCTGGACTGGCAAGAGGATACCTTTTCCGCGAAGCACTCTCCGCCGAGAAATTTATTGCACATCCAACCATCGAGGGCGGGAGAATCTATCGTACGGGCGACCGAGGGAAATGGTTGCCAGACGGTAATGTCGCTTTCTTGGGAAGAATTGATAATCAAGTAAAAATTAGAGGACATCGAATAGAACTAGGAGAAGTAGAAACAATCTTACAACAAGCACCAACGGTAGGGCAGTGCATCGTCATCGCTCCCAAAGATAAGAATGGAAGTAAGCGTTTGGTCGCTTATATTGTTGCTGAAGGTGATTTTGACAAATCAGCGATTCTGGATTTTATGAAAACCAAGTTGCCGGATTATATGATCCCAACGGTGATGATGGAATTGCCAGAGTTCCCTCGAACAGCTAATGATAAAGTAGATAAAACGGCATTGCCAGATCCAGAAGAAACAGCGTTGTCGAGCCAAGTATTCCTTGCACCACGTACCGAAACGGAAGAAGCCTTAGTTGCCATTTGGATGAAATTATTAGATGTAGAAAAAGTAGGGGTACAGGATAATTTCTTTGAATTGGGTGGAGACTCTATTGTCACGATTCAAGTAGTGAGTCGGATGAAACGTTTAGGTTATCAGTTACAACCAAAAGATGTATTTGAACATCAAACCATTGAAACGTTAGCGCTTGCGATTACAGGACAAATTAATACCATCGAGGCAGAACAAGGACGCTTAGAAGGTTCTCTTAGCTTATTACCCATCCAACAATGGTACTTTGAGCTAGACTATGCGAACTATTCTTATTTCAATCAATCCTTAATGTTTGATGCACCAAAGGAGATTCCTGCTTCTCATTTGCGACAAGCAATGGAAGCAATCATTGCACAACATGATGCTTTACGATTGATTTATACACAAGGTGAAAATGGCAAATGGTCACAAGCATACGGGGAACAAGACTTAGCTTTTGAAATGGAAGATTTGTCTAGTATTGCGGATGCTACTGAATTAACTGCAAAGATCACGGCACTTTGTGAGCAACACCAATCTTCTTTAGCAATTGAAGCGGGTCAATTGTTGAAAGTGATTTTCTTCAAAACACCAGCCTTCGAAGAAAATAATCGGGTGTTAATTGCGGTTCACCACTTAGGAATCGACGGTGTTTCTTGGCGAATTGTTTCGGATGATTTAGAATTGGCTTTATCTAAATTGGCTGAAGGAGAAGCGATTGATTTTGGTCCTAAAAGTAGTTCTTACCGACAATGGGTAAGTGCCCTAGAAGCTTATTCGACGAATCCTCGGATTACCGATCAACAAGCTTACTGGAAAGAAACGATTGGAAAATACGTAGCCTTGCCGGTGGACAAGAAAGCCAAAGCAGGGAAGACCTCGGTAATGAAAGACTTTGAAACGTATACGATTAGTTTAAATAAAGCAATGACCAAAGTTTTGTTGCAAGATGTCAACAATGCTTATCGAACCGAAATCAATGATATTCTCTTAAGTGCACTTGGAAAAACAATTCAGACTTGGTCTAATGTTGGGCAAATCGTTGTCGGGATGGAAGGTCACGGTCGAGAAGAACTGTTCCCTCATTTAGATACGAGTAACACGGTGGGCTGGTTTACCAATGCTTATCCTTTTGCACTCGAAGTGGAAGATGAAATCGAAAATGGTGATTTAATTAAATCCGTCAAAGAACAATTGCGCGCGATTCCAGAAAAAGGAATGGGCTACGGTTTATTGCGATATTTACATCCAGAAGAAGCCGTCCGAACTAGTTTGAATGGCGCACAGTGGGATGTCTTATTCAATTACCTCGGTCAAGTGGATAGTATTGTAAATTCCGAAACTGGATTTAAAGAATCAACGGAGGATACGGGACAAGGTTCTGGCGCTGACTTTCCGGTCGCGGTTAAGTTATTGGTCAATTCTTTTATTGTAGAAGGGAAGTTGAGCATTTCTTGGGCGTACGACAAAAAATTATATTACAAGAAAACCATCAAGGAAATTGCGAAGCAATACGTTACTACTTTATCCGATTTGATCAATCATTGTGCGCAAAAAGAAACAGTAGAACTTGCCGCTTTCGATTATGGATTAGCACCAGAGGTCAGTTACCGAGCATTAGATCAATTTTTAAATACAGTAGAGGCGAATGGTGGATTACGTAAAGATTTGATTAGTGCCATTTACCGATTAAGTCCAATGCAAGAAGGAATGTTATTCCATCATTTGTACGATCGAAGTTCGAGTGCTTATACGGAGCAATTAACCTTTGACTTGCCAGAAGGACTTAACGTAGCCGTTTTCAAACAGTCGTGGAAATATATTTTGCAGCAGCACAGCATTTTACGCAGTGCCTTTTTCTTCAACGAATTGAATGTACCGGTACAATGTGTTTATAAAGAAGTTGAATTACCTTTTGAAATCGTAGACTATTCGAATGATCCCGCAGCGGAGCAAGCCTTGAAATTTGAGGAACTCGTAGCCGCAGATCAGAAAAAAGGGTTTGACTTTAACTGTGCGCCATTACTGCGACTTACTTTGGTAAAAGTAGGAGCAGATGCGTATCGCATGGTATGGACGAATCATCATATCTTGATGGATGGTTGGTCAATGCCTGTATTAGTAGAAGAAATGCTAGCAGTGTACGAAGCTTACCTGACCGGAACGGAACCCGCTGCAAAGCCTGTCGATCAATTTGAAGATTACATTCAGTACATTCAAGCGAAAGATAAGTACGACGAACGTGCATTCTGGAGAAACTACATGGCAGGTTTTGAGGAGCCATCCCTATTGCCTTTCGTCGGAAATGCAAAAAATAGAAACCAAGGAGGCGATAATACGAAAGATCTCCGACTTGTTTTTGATGAAGCACTCACGGAAAAAGCAGTACACTTCGCCCAGACGAATCGGATTACGATTAATACGATCGTTCAAGGTATTTGGTCTTTATTGTTGTCTAAATATTCTGGAAAAGAGCATACTACTTTTGGCGTTACCGTTTCTGGTCGACCTTCTGATTTAGCCGGTGCAGAAAGTAAAGTTGGCTTGTACATTAATGCGCTTCCATTACACGCGGTGACAAAGCCAACGGAGAATATTGTAAAATGGTTACAACAGATTCAAGAAGGGCATACTCACGCACGAGAATATCAGTACACACCCTTGAATAACATTCAACAATGGAACGGTATTCAAGGAGACTTTTTCGATTGTCTATTGTCTTTTGAGAATTATCCATTGGGAGATGTAGTTGAAGAAGAGTGGAGTTTGAAAATCACAAATTCAGAAATCAAAGAACAAACGAATTACCTGCTAACTATTTTTGGTGGATTGGGTAAGGAGTTGACGATTACTTTTAATTATAATGCAGATTTATTAAATCAAGCTTACGTCGAATTGATGAAAGGTCATTTTGCCGAAGTATTACATCAAATTATTAATACTGAAAAAACAAAAATATCAGAAATTGAGCTCATTACGGAGTCAGAACGTTTAGCCTTAACGCAAGGTTTCAACGATACCGAACAGCCTTATCCAAATACGCAATCCCTAGCCTCGTTGTTTGAAGCACAAGTGGAAAAAACACCGAATCAAGTGGCATTGATGTACGAAGGAGAGGAAATGAGTTATAAGGACTTGAATACGAAGGCCAATCAGTTGGCGCATTTCCTCCGTCGAAGAGGCGTGCAGCAGGGAGATTTCGTAGGGCTTTGTGTTGATCGTTCCTTTGCCATGATTATCAGTATTTTAGGAATTATTAAATCTGGCGGTGTTTATCAACCAATTGGTGCAGATTATCCCGAAGAAAGAATTAAATATTTGTTGGAGAATTCAGCGGCCTCCGTGGTCATCTGCAACGAGGAACATCAGGCCGTTTTTGCAGAACTTCCTCAGCTAACTACGGTGGTTATCGAAGCGCAAACGCAATTCGCTGAAGAAGCTTCCCACAATCTTTCGCTCGACTTCGACAGCGACGCTTTACTATACGTAATGTATACTTCTGGGTCTACTGGAACGCCGAAAGGAGTAACGATTACGCACCAAGCAGTAGCACGTCTAATTTTCAACGAAAGTTTTAATTTCCTTGATGAGAAAAGTGTTTTGTATCAGTATGCGCCGGTTGCCTTTGATGCATCCACGTTTGAAATTTGGGGCGCTCTATTGAAAGGAGGGAAACTAATTGTGAGTTCTCCCGAAGTAAAGCCTCTAGAAACCATTGCGGAAGAAATCAAAGCTAATGGAGTTAATATATTGTGGTTGACAGCAGGTCTATTCCACCTTGCAGTGGATAATTGCTTAGCTCTTTTTGCTGAGCTGGAATACATGTTATCGGGTGGCGATAGTATTCACTTGGATAAGGTAGAAAAGTTGCTACAAGCACATCCAACGCTAAGTTTTATCAATGGATACGGACCAACAGAATCTACCACATTTGCAACGATTCATCGGGTAAATGCAGTGGAAGAGCTGGTACACGAGCGCAATCTTATTGGGAAACCAATTGGGAACACTAAAGCTTACGTTTTAGCGGTCGATACAACGGATCTAGTATCTGTAGGCTGTACGGGCGAATTATGTTTAGCAGGACCAGGGCTTTCCGTAGGATATTTAGGAGATGGGGAATTAACCAATAAAAAATTCATTGCGAACCCTTACGGAGAAGGAGATTTTAATAAATTATACCGCACCGGAGACATTGTTAAATGGTTGCCAGATGGTACGATAGAATATCTGGGGAGAAAGGATTTACAAGTGAAAGTTAGAGGATATCGGATTGAGTTAGGAGAGATTGAAGCCAAGTTGCAAGAGTCGAATTTGGTCGCCAATAGTGTAGTTGTAGCTACGCCGGACAGCACGGGCACAAAACGGCTGATTGCTTATCTTATTCCGAATGAGGAGTACACCAAGAAAGCATTACAAGAGTACTTGAAATCTACCTTGCCGGATTATATGATGCCTTCGATATTGATTGAATTGGAACATTTCCCACTAAACACAAACGGAAAAGTGGACAAAAAAGCTTTGCCACAGCCAGATGTTACCGTTTTACTCACTAGCGAATATATTGCCCCAAGAGATGAAACGGAAATCCAATTAGCTAAAATCTGGTCGGAGTTGTTAAGCTTAGACAAAGTAGGTATACTCGATAATTTCTTTGAAATCGGAGGACATTCTTTACTCGCAACGAGAATGGCAACTCAAATTCGGAAAGAGTTTAGTTTTGAAATGCCCATTAAGTTACTTTTTGAATATACCACGATTGAAGACTTAGCAAAGTATATTCGAGTGATGACAACGGAAGAAGAAGAAAATGAAGACGAAGAAGCATTTGAGTTTTTAGACTTATAAATGAAATCTTCAAATCACTTCCTACGATACAAATACTAAGACAATTTAATAATCATATTATTTTGTCTTGGTAAGTTGTAAGTTACTCAGACAAAATTGTGCGTGCCTTGATATTGAAGAGGTTTGGTATTCATCCTAGGCTTTTTTTGACTAATCGTAAGACTATTGAGCTCGCTTTATAAGCTAATAGCCATTACGAAAAAGGAGTGGGAAAGGAAGCGTTAATTTGTAATATTTTAGTCCTGCCAGCTGCTTGGAAAAGGGGAAGGATTAAGCATTATTTCGAAAACTAGTCCGCATTTTTTGGGCTACGTTAAAGCGTTTTTTTTTTACTAAAAAACTTACTTTAGACTGACATTTTTTTTTGAAAAAGATAATTATGAAAGCATCTAGCTATCATAATCTTGATATTACCTCTTTGGGATGATAGGAAGTGACTAGTAGTAAAAGAGATTGTAATACGAAAATGATAAAAAAGTACTATTGCATATCTAGTTAAAAAGCTAAATATTAGGGTATAATTTGAGCTAGATGCGAATTTAAGCTAATGGTTAGGTATACGCACGTTTAGGTATAAATACCATGATCTTAAACGACATTTTTCCCACCAAAAAAATGTTTTAAATACAGAAACGTAGAAGTAATTTTACGATAGAGATGTTATCTCTCACATAACTTAACAAAGAGATAAACAAATTAATTAATCAGTGCCTATTAATTAATGATAAAAAAATATAAAAAAATTAAAAACTCAATCATGAATACATTGGATTATTTAGTCATTGGAGCCGGTCCTGCGGGCTTACAATTAGCTTATTTTCTTGAAGAAAAATCAGATTCTAATTATGTGGTACTGGAAAGAGCAGAAAATGCAGGAAGCTTTTTTGAAAAATATCCAAGACGCCGCAAGTTGATTTCCATCAATAAAGTTTTTATTGGATCTGATGATCCAGAATTAAAAATGCGCTGGGATTGGAATTCCTTAATCTCCGATGATACGACGATGAGAATGGGTAAATATTCTCATGATTATTTCCCTTCTGCGGATTATTTGGTAGAATACTTGAAGGATTTCGCGAAGCAATTTAAACTTAAAATCAATTATAAATCTGAAGTTGTTTCCATCAATAAGAAAGATGGCCTTTTCATCGTGAAAACGGCTACAGGAGATACTTATCAGGCAAAAGTAGTGGTTGTCGGTACAGGTACTTTTAAACCGAATACCCCTGACGTTCCCGGGATCGAGCATTGTGAGAACTACATTGATTATTCTGTTATAAAGAGTAAGTATAACGACAAGCGAGTACTGATCTTAGGAAAAGGTAACTCTGGTTTCGAAACGGCTGATGAATTAATCGGATCGGCTGCTTTGATTCACATTGCAAGTCCAAGTCCAATAAAATTTGCTTGGCAAACGCATTTCGTAGGACATTTACGTGCCCTCAATAATAACTTTTTAGATACGTATCAACTTAAATCTCAGAATGCTGTACTCGATGCTACGGTGAAGAAAGTTGAAAAAAGAGATGGTAAATTATATGTAACCTTCAATTACTCGCATGCCAACGATGAAGTTGAAGAAATTATGTACGATCACATCATCGTAGCAACGGGTTTCCGGTTTGACGACTCTATTTTTGGAGAAGAGTGCAAACCTGCCTTGGCCATTAATAATCGTTTCCCTGACCAAACGAGTGGGTGGCAGTCTACCAATGTCGATGACTTGTATTTCATCGGAGCACTTACGCAGATGAGAGACTGGAAAAAACAAACTTCTGCGTTTATCCACGGATTCCGATATAATGCTGCTTGTCTTTTCAAAATGCTTCAGCTTAAGTACAATCAGGTAGAATTGCCAAGTAAACCCATCGAATGTAGCGTGGATGGATTTGCTCAACATTTAACGGAGCACATCAATCGAACTTCTGCACTTTGGCAACAATTTGGGTTCTTATGCGATATGTTGACGGTAAACCCTGATACGATGGAAGCCAAATACTACGAAATGCTATCCGTCGATTTTATCCACGAAACAGATATGTGGGATCAGGAGCATCAATTCTTATTAACTTTGGAGTATGGTCACATCGATATATCCGAAAATGTATTTTCTTTAGAACGGATCCCAGAGGCAGATAAAGGAAAAGAAAGTAAATTTTTGCATCCAATCATTAGACACTACTACAAAGGAGAATTACTTTCAGAACATCACATGATCGAAGATTTGGAAACGAATTGGACCAATGACAAAATGCATATTCAGCCAATGAAGCAATTCTTACAGGACGCTTTTAATGATATCAAAAAAATGAAAAAAAACATGGTGGAAAAAGTAATGTAATTCTACTTACTTAACTTACGATGTATTTAGTACTTAATGTACTAGTATAAAATACTTTAATATGACGCCTTCTTTACTTTGATCTTCTGGTTTTTACAGAATCAAGTAAAGAAGGCTTTTTTTGCTAAATACTTACTTCCAGCCTAAGTACTACGCTACGTACGATCTTGCTTTCTCTCGCGTATCGCCGCCGCCGATCCTCAATAAAATAAATTCCCTCCAACTTAAAAATGATAACTTCCTACTATTGGTAAATTAATGATCTTAATATATATTTACCACCATCAACGAATATAAGTACTAAGACAAAATCGAAAGACGATTAGATTGTATTAGATTTTGAGCAGTATTGAGGCACGAAAACCACGCTAAGCTTTAGCTTAGGAGGGCTTTGAGTAAGGAAGAGACTGTTTAAAAGATGATGCTAGTAATAAGTGATTTAATTAGCATTGGTATTTACTAATAGAAGTTGTTTTTTAATTCTAAATGCAGTTGAGAAAGGCTTTGCCTTCACGCAAGTAAGCAGCGTTTTTTGTTCAAACCTCAACATTCATAATGTAAATCATATTTAGTATAAACGTTACGCTACTCATTCAGTACATCATAAAAACTTATTTCTGCTAAGAAACGTTAATGTGCGCTGTACTTACGAAATAGAATTCCATTTAATAAATTATAAACTCCAGTAAAAGGTAAAACGTCATAAAAGTTTTGACTTTTCTGGGGATAGTAGATCTTGTATTGGTACTTAATCTAGGGTTTGTAAAAGAATCATCTAGGTGAATACCATTTAAAGGCTAAGTATTAGGGTGCTTGTTTGTGAAGATAAATTTTGCACAAGAAAACCCTTAATAGAAAAAACTGAAGTACTCGTTTTTAAGGTTTAGTGGTAGATCTTAAGTTCTATCTCAAAGCAACTTCAAAGTATCATTTCAAAACTTTACTTCATTTTATTCGAGTACTTAACACACCGTGTATTTAGTAAACGGTAAACTGAGGCTATATTCAATTTTGAATTAGAGGGAAAATAATTCAAGGAAATGGAAGTAGTCTTATAGAAATTGATTTTGTTTTTATTGGTTTTGCGTAATAAAAACAAACGCTGTATTTAGTCTATTTTTGAACTAATTAGCCATACTACGATGAATACTAACTCGCTTCCTGAAGCTACTGGTCCCGTACCCGTACCTGATCTTAAATGCTATCCGTTGCATCTTGCACAACAGGAGGTCTATTTCGATCAGTCCATCCATCCAGAACGAACTTATTATAATGTAGGCGGGTATATTGTGATAACAGGTCGTTTGGATAAAGATTGTTTTAAGTATTGTTTAAAAACCTTAGCTAATTTTTTTGATGTATTACGACTTCAGTTTGATTTCAAGGGAGTCCGTCCTCAATGTAGTTTTCTCGACAAATTTTCATCTACCACCATCACTGAAATTGACTTTTCCCAAGCCAAAAATCCAAGCCAAGCGGCCCAAGCTTGGATGCAGGATCGCTTCAATCATCCTTACGATCTAGCGGAAGCACAACTTTATGAAAATATCATCCTCAAGCTCGGCGCAGAAGAGCATTGGTGGTTTATGCGTTATCATCATTTGATTACAGATGGTTTTGGTTTTTCCATCATCATGCAACACATTGCTCAACAATATTCTCGGTTAACGACCACCAATAATTCGCTTCAACCCCTAACTTATCCTAGTTACAAAGAAGCCATTCAGCAATCTTCCAACTATCTGCAAACGATAGCTTATCAGCAAGATGCAAAGTACTGGCAAGCACGTTTTACGGAAATACCGCACCCGCTATTATTTCGATCTCAGCAAAGTGAAACGCCTTCTTCAGAAATTGGAGGGATGTTGAGCCTAGTGCTTACGGAAAAACAAAGAAGCGCCTTCGAAAAACTGAATGAACAATTAGGAACGAGTCTGCAACAACTCAGTCTCGCCGCACTAACGATTTATTTTGGTCAAACAACATCACAAGCCGAAATGGTTTTCGGGGTGCCAATTCATAAACGTAGCAATAGAACCCTGCGAAAAACGGCTGGAATGTTTACCGGCGTCATGCCTTTTAAAGCAAAATATTCACCCAACCAAACCGTTGAAGCGCTCATCCGCGCAATTAAAAAACAGCAGCGGTCGGATTATCGCCACCAAAACTATCCTATCAGTCATCTAAATCGTGCGTTGAAATTATTCGGACAAGGGCGAGCACAATTATTTGAAGTTGAAGTGCTTTATGATTATTTAAATTTTGAACTTTCATTTGCTGGACTTACTGCAAAATCTAACTTCATTGCTAGTGAAGAAAAGCATAGTCCATTAGAAATCCGTTGGTGTGATTATGGTAGCGCTCATCCCTTAGTATTAAAGCTTAGCTATCAAACGGCTTATTTCTCGCAGGCAGCAGCAGCATTGCTGGCAAAGCGATTTATCTTTATTTTAGAACAATTCTCAACGCAGTTAGCAGAAGCTTCAGCTAATATCTCCTTACTGCCTACGGCGGAGCGTAACTTATTACTGCACGAGTTTAATCCTGCCGCCACTACTTACCCGCAAGATAAAACCTTTATAGATTTATTTGAGACACAAGCCAGCCTTACGCCAAATAACGTAGCCCTAAGGAGTGGATCAAAAATACTGAGCTATCAAACATTGTCGGACAAAGTAAATCAAGTAGCAAGGTACTTACAAAAACAAGGGATTCAACCGCAAGCACGTATTGGTCTTTGTTTAGCCCGTACCGAGGAAATGTTAATTTGCTTATTAGCAATACAGAAACTCGGAGCGGTTTACATTCCTATTGACCCTAGCTATCCGGCAGATCGGATAAATTTTATCTTAGAAGATGCTAAGTTGAAATGCTTCTTGATTGACGAAGCTTTATCCGCAACTTTTCGTCCTCAAACGAAGGCAAGCATTTTCGGAACTGCCACCATTTTCGCTGAGTCCCAGCAAGAATCAACTACAAAATTAGCGGTATCCACAAACCTAGACCAACTTGTCTACGTGATTTATACTTCTGGTTCGACGGGGAAGCCGAAAGGGGTAATGGTGAAGCATCGTGGATTAGTGAATTTTTTGATCGCCATGCAACAAGAAGTTTGCCCCGTTGCTTCTAAGCCTAAGCGATTTTTGGCTTTGACGACCTACAGCTTTGATATTGCTTACCTCGAACTATACCTTCCATTAATTCAAGGTGCTGAAATTCTCCTAGTCGATCGAGTTACCGCAACGGACGGTTACGCTTTACAAAAAATATTAGCAGCAACGCCCGTCGATTACCTCCAAGCTACACCTGCTACTTGGCAATTATTACTTGCCTGTAATTGGACGAATAAAGAAAATGCGACCTTACTTTCTGGTGGCGAAGCGATTAGTGAAAAACTTAAAAATACCTTAACGAACTTAAGTGCTCAACCCGTTTGGAATTTGTACGGTCCTACGGAGACTACGATTTGGTCTACGAGTAAGCGCTTGCAAGCGGGAGAGCGAGTTACAATTGGAAAACCGATTGCCAATACGCAGGTATACGTGCTTTCGCTTCACAACGTAACATCGTGTCACGTGCCCAATACTTTGGCTCCGATTGGTAGCATCGGAGAGTTAGCGATCGGAGGTGATGGACTCGCTGCGGGATACTTGTACCGACCAAACTTAACGAGAGAGAAATTCATTCCTAATCCTTTCGGGAAAACGAAAGATGCACTGATTTACCGAACGGGAGATTTAGTTCGTTGGTTAACCAATGGAGAATTGGAATATGTCGGTAGGGTAGATGATCAAGTCAAAATTCGAGGTCATCGGATTGAGCTGGGCGAAATTGAATCCGTTTTGCGGAAAGCCAAATTGGTAGAAAATGCCGTGGTCATCGCTAAGCAGACAGCGACGCATCAACAAGCTTTAGCGCTTTACTATCTTCCATTAGCTACGTCTAAAGTAGTCACGGCAGTTGAATTACGCAATTACCTGCAAAGTCATTTGCCAAGTTATATGGTGCCCGCTTACTTGACCGAACTAACGGAATTCCCCTTGACCGCGAATGGTAAAATTGACAAACTCGCGTTGGCTAAAATCGAAACAACTTTGGTGCGCACGCAAGTTTACACGGCGGCGCGTTTTCCACTAGAAGTTCAATTGGTAGAACTTTGGCGGCGGATTTTGGAATTACCTAAAGTAGGTATCCACGATAATTTTTTCGAACTTGGCGGGCATTCCCTCTTGGCAAGCCAGCTCTTAGTTGCGATTCGGGAAACACTGCAAGTTGAACTTTCTTTTAAAAATATTTTTGATTATCCTACAATTGCCGAGTTGGCGCATTTCGTGGTACGACAAGGTGCAGTAAGCACTTTACCAAGCTTGAGTGTGCAAGAACGTCCTGATCGTATTCCTTTATCTTTTGCACAAGAACGTTTGTGGTTTATTGATCAATTGGAAGGAAGTACCGCCTACCATATGACTTTCGTTCAGGAATTGTCGGGCGATCTTGATCTTACCGTGCTCACCGCTAGTTTTCGAACAATTGTAGCACGACACGTTCCGCTACGAACGGTTTGCTACGAAGAAGGTGGGAAAGTCTACCAACGACTTTTAGCTGCGGAAGATTGGTCCTTAGACGAAGCGGATCATACAAAAACGCCCCCCGCAGATTTAGCATCCATCGTACAAGCGGAGCTAACGAAAG
Source organism: uncultured Saprospiraceae bacterium (assembly GCA_937951685.1). Lineage (GTDB taxonomy): Bacteria > Bacteroidota > Bacteroidia > Chitinophagales > Saprospiraceae > CALFBG01. The sequence goes on from CALFBG010000241.1 coordinate 12,399, forward strand.
CGTTTGATTTAACGAAAGATTTTCCCTTACGGGTAAATTTATTTCGCTTAGCGGAAAATAAATTTCTATGCTTATTCATCATTCACCATATTGCAGCAGATGGCTGGTCAAATACGATTTTGTTGGAAGAACTAGTTGCGCTGTATCAAGGCAAGCTCCAGCAAAAAGCTGTCAACTTACCGACTTTATCTTTACAATACCTCGATTACGCCTTGTGGCAACGAAAATACCTAACGGAAACGTTTTTAAGCGATAAAATACAATATTGGGAAACGCAGTTAAGTGGACTGGAAACCTTAAATCTTCCCACGGACTTCGAACGCCCTCCGGTCCAAAGTACTGTAGGAAAACAATATCAACTATCGGTAGCGACTTCTTTGAATGTCGAATTAGCAGCACTGGCACAAAGAGAAAATGCCACAAAATTTATGGTGCTTTTGGCAGCATTCAAAATTCTTTTACACAAGTACACCGGACAAGAAGATATCTGTGTCGGTACGCCCGTCGCGAACCGTAATCAAGCTGGCGTATCTGAATTAATTGGTCTTTTCGTCAATAGCTTGGCGCTGAGAAGTACGGTCAAGGCCAATGATAATTTTTTAGAAATTTTACAACTTGTAAAAGCGACAACCTTAGCCGCCTACGATCACCAAGAAGTACCTTTTGAAAAAATTGTTAATCGAGTTGTAGCACAACGAGATAGAAGCAGAAGTCCATTATTTCAAGTGCTGTTTGCCTACGAGTCAGGTCTGAACGTGGAAGCGTTGGATTTGTCTAGTTTGCTATTAAATCAAAAAACAAGCGGAGCGGACAAGGTCGCAACAGCTTATGCTTTACCTTCCTCCAAATTTGACCTGAGCTTTACGCTAACGGAAGAAAAACAAGGAAAGGGCTTAAAGCTCACCATAGAATACGCTACGGCATTATTTGCCGAAGCAACTATCGCTCGCATGGCAAAGCATTTTGAGCAAATACTCACTGCCGTATTTACGAAACCTCAACAAAAAATTGCAAAGTTGAATTGGCTTTCCGCTCAGGAGCTTGATCAAGTTTTAGTCAGGTTTAATGATACTCACCGTGTCGTTGAGCCAGAAACGGTAATTGATTTATTTGAACGACAAGCAGCACTTTACCCCGATCGAATTGCGGTTAGCTTTGAGGAAACACAGTTAAGCTACCAAGCAGTAGCAGAACAATCTAATCAGTTGGCGCAGCAATTACGCGCTTTAGGTGCGCAACCAGAAACCCTAATTGCATTATGCTTGGATCGTTCGATAGAAATGGTCATTGCTATTTTGGCCGTTTTAAAATCAGGCGCAGCCTATGTGCCAATCGCACCAGATTATCCCTTACACCGGATTGAATACTTGTTAGCAGACACTGCAACTACCATCGTACTTACCCAAACCCAATATCTTTCTTTGTTTGTGAAACAAAAGAATTTAAAATTATTGGATATTTTGGATGCCGAAGCAACCCAAGCTTTTCCAACCACAAACTTATCGGAGGCTCCAACTGAAAAATCGCTTGCCTATCTCATTTATACCTCGGGGTCCACGGGACAAGCAAAAGGTGTTGCGGTTGAACACTCCGCATTATATAACGAAATCAGTTTTTTTGTTGAACGTTTTGGAGTACAACCGACGGATAAACATGCCTTAATGGCAAGTTATGTTTTTGATGCTTCTTTAGAACAAATTTTTGTTCCTCTGTGCGCAGGAGCTACGGTAGTTATCATGGCAAAAGAAACCTTACTCGATGCGCAGGCATTAGCAAAAACAGTAAGTCAGCAAAAAATAACTCACTTACACGCGACACCTTCTTTACTAGAAACCCTTCCTCCACACGCTTACGATGCTTTGCGGCGGGTTTGTGCTGGAGGAGAAGTTTGCACTACGGCTTTAGCGGATGCATGGAGCCCTTACGTTGACTTTTATAATGAATACGGTCCGACAGAAACAACGATTACCTCGAGTTACGAGCATTATCAAGCGGAGGAACATACTCGAAAAAATCAACTTCCCATTGGAAAGCCGATTGGGAATACCCAGTTTTATATTCTTGATGAGGAACAGCAGTTTTTGCCAATTGGAGTCACGGGAGAGTTATATATAGGTGGCGCTGGCTTAGCACGGGGCTATTGGAATCAACCCGCGTTAACCGCAGAGAGGTTTATTGTTTCTCCTTTTGATAATACTAAAAAACTATATCGCACTGGAGATTTAGCTTGTTGGTTATCCGATGGAAGGCTTGCTTTTAAAGGTCGAAAAGACAAACAAATTAAACTGCGTGGATTCCGGATTGAGTTGGGGGAAATCGAAGCCAACTTAAAAGTTTTTCCCGGAGTAGCGCAAGCGGTTGCCCTACTCGCTGGCACCAAAACGCAGTCAAAACAGTTAGTTGCTTATGTAAGTCAAGTATCAAATACGACCGCATTCGGAGTTGATGACATCTTAAACTACCTTAAAAAACGCTTACCCGCTTATATGGTTCCTACGCGCCTGATCGTCGTAGAAAATATCCCTTTGACGAAAAGTGGAAAGGTAGATGAACTTGCTTTATTGCAGCAAGCTAAACTTGAACAAGCAACGGAAACGTTTACTTTGCCACAAACCAACTTGGAGCGAAGCCTAGCCAAGGTTTGGGAAGAAGTGTTGCAATGCAAGCCTATCGGAATCCATCAGAATTTCTTTGAGCTTGGTGGTCATTCTCTTTTGATCATGCAAGTTGTTGCGGCGGTACGCGAACTCAATCAATTGACGATCAGAATTGAGGATATATTCAATTATCCTACGATCTACGAATTAGCAAATCATCTAGGAACAGGAATCGAGAGACCTAGTTTGCCAGCGATTACGAAAGTAACGTCGGCTACAAATTTAGTTTTATCTTTTGAACAAGAACGCTTATGGTTTACCGATCAATTAGAAGGTAGCACGCAATATCATTTACCATTTGTTCAAGTGCTTTCTCCCGATTTAAATCGAAAATATTTAGCGGAGGCTTTTCAAGAAATTGTGCATCGCCACGAAGTATTACGAACGGTTTTCTACGAATCAGAAGGAATCGTATACCAAAAGGTTCTATCAGCGGATACTTGGCAGTTAACGTACGAAGAAATTCAAGCGACGCGCAGTGAGGAATTGCAAGCGATCGTTGACACGACGATTGCGGAAGCTTATGACCTGAGCAAAGATCATGCACTGCGGGTGAAATTACTCCGATTACCAAGCGGGGAATATTTAATGATTTTAGTGTTACATCACATTGCTGCGGACGGTTGGTCAAGTCCCATTTTGCTAGGAGAATTGGTAAGTTTATATCGTGCTAAGGAAGGCAAGCTTAGTTCGGAATTGCTTCCTGTGGAAATTCAATATGCAGATTTTGCGGCATGGCAACGACACTATTTTAAAGAGACTGTTTTAGCAGGTGAGTTAGCGTATTGGTCTAAACAATTAAGAGGTTTGGAAGCTCTGGCCTTATCGACTGATTACGCTCGTCCCGCCGTACAAAGTTTTGCTGGAGATCAATTTCAGCTAAAGATCAAAGCTGAAGTAGCGGAGCAGATTGCAGCCTTAGCTAAAAGAGTAGGAGCCAGCAATTATATATTTTTGTTGGCAGCGTTTAAAGTTTTATTATATAAATATACTGGGCAAAGTGATTTTGCAGTTGGTAGTCCGATTGCAAATCGAACGCAAGCGGAAGTGAAAAATCTAATTGGCTTTTTTGTGAATACGCTTACGTTAAGAACGGAGATTAACCCCGAGTTATCATTTCTTGATTTTGTAAAGCTAGTTAAATCGACTGCGGTAGCAGCTTATGAGCATCAGACCGTTCCTTTCGATAAGGTGGTAGAGCAAGTTGTAATGCAACGAGATCGTAGTCGTAGTCCTTTGTTTCAAGTGATGTTTGCGTACGAAACAGGTTTAGCCGTAGCTGATCTTGATCTTTCTCAAGCCCTTTTAGGACAAACAAAGCCATCGTTTCCCGAGTTGTCGGTTCACTTGCAGCGCTCAAAATTTGATCTGACTTTTACGCTTTCCGAACAAGGTGAAGAGGAGGGCTGGCTTTTAACGATTGATTACGCTACGGATTTGTGGTTGCCCACAACGATACAACGAATGGCGCAGCATTTTCAAAAACTGTTAACAGCAATCATTTCGCTACCAATTCAAACGCTCACCGAAATTGAATTGCTTGACGCCACCGAAAAAAGAGTTTTACAAGTTGATTTTAATCAAACCGCAGCAGCCTATGCGGATAAAATCAGTCTTGTAGAACTATTCGAACAAACCGCAGCAGCTTATCCACAACGAACAGCCTTATCACTAGGCACAGAAGAGTTGTCCTATCAATCCCTCGAAGACCGCGCGAATCAATTGGCACATTACCTCGTCTCCATTGGTACGAAAAAAGAAATGCTGATTTGTTTGGCTTTAGATCGATCTTTTGAGATGATCATTGCAATGTTAGCTACGATGAAAGCGGGGGCAGCTTACGTTCCTATCGAACCGGATTTACCAGCAGCTAGAATTCAATATTTATTGGAAGATACCCAATCGAAACTAGTGCTTACTACGAAAAAGTATCAAGCTGTTTTTTCCGGTTATGAAAATGTTGAAGTGGTTTATTTAGAGGAACTCGCATTAGCTTCCAATTTTCCTAGCTCAGCCTTAGTTGAAAAACCAGCGATTCATGATTTAGCCTATTTAATCTACACTTCCGGCTCTACCGGCAAACCGAAAGGCGTGATGGTAGAACACGGTTCGGTGGTTAATGAACTTTGTGCTTTCGCAAAAATATTTGAGGTAGATATTTCTGACAAACACCTTCTATTAGCAAGTTACGTTTTTGATGCTTCGGTAGAACAAATTTTTGTGCCCTTGACAAATGGGGCACAAGTTGTACTGCTTTCCAAAACGGATTTACTTGATGGTGTACGCTTAGCTGACATTATTGAGCACAAAAATGTTACGCACGTTAATTGTACGCCTTCTTTATTACAAACGATACCCGTCAAGGCTTATCCGGCTTTAAAAAGAGTATGTGCGGGCGGTGAATTTTGTCCCGTAAGTTTAGCAGAAGCATGGAGTCCTTACGTTCGCTTTTTTAACGAATACGGTCCGACGGAAACGACAATTACCGCTTTATATTATTGCTATGATCCGGCAGCGCCGCCAATTTCTGGTGCGTTGCCAATAGGAAAGCCCATCGCGAACACCCAAGTATATATTTTAGATACCCAACAAAATATAGTACCTCTTGGCGTTGTAGGAGAGTTGTACATCGGAGGCAAAGGTTTGACGCGTGGCTATTTGAATCGACCTTCCTTGACGGCAGAAAAATTTGTTCCTTCTCCTTTTGATGCGACGGAGAAATTATATCGTACCGGAGATTTAGCTTGTTGGTTAGCCAATGGAACAGTTGAGTTTAAGGGCAGAATAGATGATCAAGTAAAAGTTCGAGGATATCGAATTGAATTGGGAGAAGTCGAAACTATCTTAGTCCAATCTTCCCTAGTAGAAAAAGCGGTTGTACTCGTCAAGAAAAATACGCTTGGTCATCCGATGTTAGTCGCGTATTTCATTCCAACGAAAGCCTTTACCGCTGCACCCGAAGCAAATTTACGGAAATACTTACAAACTCATTTGCCGGACTATATGGTTCCTAGTTTACTCGTACCACTTGCATCGTTTCCACTGACCGCGACCGGGAAGTTAGATAAAAAGTACTTATCCAATTTAGCGCTTTTGGGTGAGCAAGGACAAAACTATGTTGCTCCTCGAAATGCAGTAGAAGAAGCATTGACCCAAATTTGGATGAAAATACTTAAGCTAGAACAACTAAGTATTCGGGCAAACTTCTTTGAAATGGGCGGACATTCTCTTTTGGTCACCAAACTTATCGCTGCTATTCGGAATGCATTACAAGTTAATATTTCCATTAAAGAAGTATTTGAACAACCAACCGTCGAAGCATTGGCAGCGTATATTTTACAGCTAGAAACAGTTGCTTCTTCTGAGAATTTAGCGGAAGTCAAGAAAGAAGCGCGAAACAGTTTTTCACCAGTTTTAGCATCGAAAGAACGTCTGACAGAAATACCCGCTTCGTTTTCGCAAGAACGCTTATGGTTGATTGATCAAATGGGAGGAAGTACACATTATCATATTCCTTTTGTACAATACTTTTTGGAAGCGATTGATTACGATATCTTGGAGGAAGCGTTCCAGCGCATTATCAATCGGCACGAAGTTTTACGGACGGTTTTTTACGAAGTAGCAGGTACCGTTTATCAAAAAATATTACCAGCGGATACTTGGACGATGCGTAAACCCTCAACTTCCAAATCACTCACTCCTGCAACCCTGCAACCACTCTTAGCAGCGGAGGTTCAGGAAGCTTTCGACTTAACGAAGGATCATCCGATTCGCGTTAGCATTCGAAAATTATCTGCTCAGACCTCCGTGTTAGTTGTGGTATTGCATCACATTGCTACGGATGCGTGGTCGAGTGCTATTTTTCTGACGGAGTTAGAAGCGCTCTATCAAACGATAAAAGAAAAACGCGCTACTAAATTAAGCGCTTTGGCTATTCAATATGCAGATTATGCGTTGTGGGAAAGACGCAACTACGAAGCTGGTTTTTTAAATCCTCAATTATCTTATTGGAAAAATCAATTAAAAGGACTAGAAACGCTGGTTTTACCGACTGATTTTACTCGACCAGCAAAGCAAAGTTTTGCAGGGGCAGTACATCGATTTACAATAAAAAAAGAATTAGCGGTTGCCTTAGATCAGCTGGCGACGAAAACGGGGAGCACTAAGTTTATGTTATTGCTGGCTATTTTTAAAATCGTACTCTACAAATATACTGGGCAAGTAGATATCGGCGTCGGAGTTCCAATTGCCAATCGAACGCAAGCATCGGTAGATCGTTTAATCGGTTTTTTTGTAAATACCTTGGTCATTCGGAGTCGCTTAAATCCAAAGGAAAGTTTTGAAACTTTACTCAAAGCTATTAAAGCAACAAGTTTAGCCGCTTTTGATCATCAAGAAATTCCTTTTGAAAAAGTAGTTGCTGCTTTGGTGACAGAAAGTGATCAAAGTCCGGCGTCTTTATTTCAAGTATTCTTTTCTTACGAAAAAAAGTCTACGGAAAAGAAAGCTGCGTTACGACTAAACGAAAATGCTTCTCCTGTGGGAATAGAAGAGCAGGAGTGGCAAGAGTATTTTGAACAACTAACAACCGCCGCCGTCGCAAAATTTGATTTAAGTTTAGCCGTCGAAGAAATAGAAACGACCCTTTATTTTAATTTTGAATATTGTACAGCTTTATTTTTGCCTGCAACGATAGTTCGGTTGGAAAAACATTTTGTCAACTTGTTGTCCGCCGTGGCACTCGCTCCGAATACTCGTCTAGAGCAGTTAGAAATGATTGATGTCATCGAGGAAAAAAAGTTAGTACAGACTTTTGGAAAAACACCATTCGATTATCCTCAGACAGCTACTTTAGTAAGTTTGTTTGAAACACAAGTCAAAAAGAATCCTACGAAAATTGCATTAGAATGGGAAGGATTAACTTTGTCTTACCAAGGACTGGACGACCGAGCAAACGAATTAGCCGCAGTCTTGTTATCGCAAAATGTGCAACCCGAAGATTTAGTTTGTATTTGCTTGGCGCGGTCGATCGAAATGATTGTCAGTATTTTTGCGGTGCTTAAAGCAGGTGCAGCGTACGTGCCAATTGATCCTAATTACCCTTCGGAGCGAATCAACTACTTATTAGAAGATACTCAGTCAAACTTAGTTTTAACCACACAAGCTTATAAGGGTTACTTTAAAAACGCTGCTGAGGTCATTTGTTTGGACGATGAAAACAGCAAGGAAAGAGCGAAAGCAGCACGGATAAAAGTACAGACTAAAGTGGTCGTTCAACCAGCGCATCTCGCCTATGTGATGTACACTTCGGGTTCTACAGGATTGCCAAAAGGAGTACAAATTGAGCACGGTGCACTGGTAAATGAAATTTGGTGTTTGCATCATTTTTTTGGTTTGGATACGGAAGAACGAATTTTACAAACGGGGAATTTTGTCTTTGACCTTTCGGTCGAACAAATTTTCTCAGCGCTACTTTTTGGTGGAACTTTAGTTTTGCCCAGACAAGAAGACTTGCTTCACCAAGGAAAGCTCATCGAACTTTTGGAGCAGACGAAGATCACGCATCTACACGCAACGCCTAGCTTTTTGGAGAACCTACCTGCGCGGTCTTATCCTGCGCTGAAGGTAGTGATGTCTGGTGGAGAAGCTTGCTCGGTAGCACTAGCAAAAGCTTGGGCGCCTTACGTTAAGTTTTTCAATATGTATGGGCCAACGGAGACCTGTATTATTGCTACGGGCTATCAATTTGATCCGGAGCATTCAAATGCATCGGGTAAAATGCCAATTGGCAAACCGATCGGTAATTTTGAATTGTTTATTGTAGACCAATCTATGCAAATTGTGCCAATTGGTGTACCCGGAGAGTTGTACATCGGAGGCAAAGGTTTGGCGCGGGCATATTGGAATCGTGCAGCATTAACCCAAGAAAAATTTATAAATTCTCCCTTCGGTGCCAATCAAAGATTATACAAAACGGGAGATATTGTTAGTTGGTTACCCGATGGCAATATTCTTTTTCATGGTAGAAAAGATGATCAAGTCAAAATCAGAGGACAGCGTGTAGAATTGGGAGAAATAGAAACTAAGATTAGAAATACAACGCTGGTTGAAGCTTGTGCGGTCGTACTGACCAAAGAAGAAAATCGGCAGTACTTGATTGCTTACGTGGTCGCAAATCAAGGTTTTGATCAAGTAAAACTCAAAACTATTTTACAGGGAAGTCTACCGGATTACATGATTCCTACCGTTTTTATAGAGTTGGCTCAACTTCCGTTGAATACGAGTGGAAAATTGGATAGAAAAGCTTTGCCGGCAATCGACTTAGCTACCTTAAAAGCAGCAAGTTATCTTTCGCCTCGCAATGCCATTGAGAAAGCATTGGTAAGTATTTGGGAAAATTTGTTACAGCTTTCGCCCATTGGTATTCAAGATAATTTTTTCGAATTGGGTGGTCATTCTCTGCTGGCAACAAAAGTTGTTGCAGCGATCGAACAAAATCTACAAAAGTCAATCGGTATCAAAACATTTTTTGATTACCCTACGATTGCTGCCTTGGCGGATCATTTAAAAGCGACTACGGAGAAAGTAGTTGTCCCCGCACTCCACTCGGTGCTAAGACCTCAACATATTCCGCTTTCTTTTTCGCAGGAACGCCTTTGGTTTATTGATCAGCTTCAAGGGAGTACAAATTATCATATTCCTTACCTAGAAACAGTAGATTCAAATATAGATCGTGCAATTTTAGCAAAAGCTTTTCAAGCTTTAATCAATCGGCACGAAATACTACGCACCGTTTACTATTCGGTAGATGGACAGCCTTATCAAACAATTTTGCCCAAAGATGAATGGGAACTGCACATTGAAAAAAGGTCAAAATTCAAGAACGAAGAAGAAAAGCAGGCAGTATTAATCGAACGTAGTAGTCAAGCTTTTGATTTATCGCAAGATCATACCTTACGGGCAAATTTATTCGAGTTTCCTGATGGTACGGGGCTTTTACTCATTGTATTACATCACATTGCGGCAGATGGTTGGTCGAGTCCCATTTTCTTACGAGAACTTCGAGCTTACTACACTGCAATTGCGGCGGAACAAATTGATGTCTTACCCGCGCTTCCCGTACAGTATGCCGATTTCGCTTTGTGGCAACGTGCCTTTTTATCGGAGGAAGTATTAGCCCAAAAATTAACGTATTGGGAAACGCAACTACGGGCGGCAGCGCCATTAGATTTACCTACTGATTTTCCACGACCACAGCTACAAAGCATACGGGGAGCCACAAGGTCGATGATACTACCGCAAGCTTTAACGGAGCAGATGACAAGAGTGGCAAAAGGAGCTGGAGTAACAAGCTTCATGTTTTGCTTAACGGTCTTGAAAATATTATTGCATAAATATACGGGACAAACAGACATTACCGTAGGGAGTCCCATTGCGAATCGGAGACCTGCTGGCGTTGAAAACTTAATCGGTCTATTTGTTAATACGCTGGCTCTGCGCAGTGATTTGTCTGACAACCCTAGTTTCTCCGCATTGCTTACTCAACTGAGAACAACTACCCTTACCGCTTATGAACACCAAGCGGTGCCTTTTGAAAAAATCGTAGATCGAGTAGTGCCGCAGCGGGATCGTAGTCGCAGTCCACTATTTCAAATCTTCCTGAGTTACGAAGCGACTGGCGAAACTGCGGAGCGACTTTTCCCAAGATTAAATCCAGCGGAGAAAGGGGAAACAAGTATTTCTACACCGACTTCCAAGTTTGATTTAAGTTTTCATTTCCAACAAAACTCAAAAGAAATAACGCTGAGTGTAACTTATTGTAGTGATCTGTTTTTACCAGCTACGATTGAACGCATGATGGGTCATTACCAAAACTTACTGTCGGCAGTAGTTCAGCAACCTCAAACGAAGTTGGCAGCCTTAACCATGCTTAGCGTTGAAGAAGACCAAGCCATACGCTTTGCTTTTAATGATACAACGGTACCCTACGACGAAGTGCTAGACCTCGTTGCACTTTTTGCAAAACAAGTAGCATTTCAACCCACTGCAATAGCGGTAAGCTACGCGAGTCAAGAACTTAGTTACCAATCCCTAGACGAACAATCCAATCAGTTTGCGCATTATTTAGCAAAAAAAGCTGCCTTAAAAGGAGGCTTGATTGCCGTTTGCATGAATCGAGAAATTAACTTACTCGTCGTCTTATGGGGGATTTTAAAATCAGGTAATACCTACGTTCCGCTAGATCCTAATTATCCAAAAGAAAGAATTGATTATATCATTGCGGATGCAAAAGTAGCCTTGACGATTTGTGATCAATTTAATGTAGCTTTATTTGGAAAGCAAGCCACCGCCGATATTTTAGTTTTTGAAAAATTAAAAGCTACGGTAGCAAAATTACCAATTATACCGCTATCCTTTGAAATAGCAAAAGCGCAAACGGCGTACATTATTTATACTTCTGGTTCAACGGGAAAGCCCAAAGGGGTCATGATTACTCACGGAAATTTACAAGCGTTTTTACATTGGGCAATTGCCGAATTTGCGAAGAGTGCTTTTGAGGTTGTTTTTGCGGCTACTTCCATTTGCTTTGATCTTTCCATTTTTGAATTATTCTATACCTTATGCGCAGGGAAGCGAATACGCTTACTCAAAGATGCCTCCAATATTCCTAGTTATTTAGCGAAAGAAAAATCAATTCTACTAAATACGGTGCCAAGTGTGGTTAAAACACTTTTGCAAACGCAGGCAGACCTTAGTAACGTCACGGTGTTAAATATGGCAGGAGAGGTGATTCCACCGTATGTACAAAATAAGCTCAATTTTGAGCAGATGGAACTAAGGAACTTGTACGGTCCGTCGGAAGATACGACTTATAGTACCGTATATCACTTGCAAAAAGAGGAGCGCATTTTGATTGGTCGGCCGATACAGAACACACAAGTTTATATTGTTGATCAAGCTTTAAATTTGTTGCCAGTAGGCGTAAAAGGTGAGCTGTGCTTGAGTGGGGCAGGCGTGTCTAAAGGTTATTTATACCGACCTCAATTGACGGCAAAAAAGTTTTTACCCAATCCGTTTGATACAGGAAATGCGCCGATTTTGTACCGTACAGGCGACTTCGCAAAATGGTTGCCCGATGGAACAATCGACTTTTTGGGACGAATGGATAGTCAGGTAAAACTACGAGGGTATCGCATCGAATTAGGCGAAGTAGCACAAGCTTTAAAACAACACGTGCTGGTTCAAGATGCCATCGTACTACTTCAAACGGATGAAACGGGCTACGAAAAATTAGTCGCTTACGCCATTGCTGCAACTACTGCTACGGCCACACAGATTCAAGCTGATTTAAAAACGCAGCTACCAAGCTATCTTGTACCTGCGGCAATTATTTTTCTAGCTGCTTTCCCATTAACACCCAATGGGAAAATTGATAAAAATGCTTTACCTACACTGCTTAGTTCAAAAGACCAGAAAACGCTTAATCAGCCATTACAAGATGAAACAGAAATAGCAGTGTCAAAAATTTGGTCTACTTTATTACGAAGATCAGATTTCCGAAGAGCGGATGACTTTTTTGAATTGGGTGGACATTCGCTTTTAGCCATGCGCGTCGTAGCCGCTATACAAAAAGAACTTGCCATTACGGTTGAAGTTAAAGATATTTTTGCTTATCCAACGATCGCGCGTTTAGCAAGATTCTTGCGAGAGGAAGCTTCCTCAATCGAAATAAGCACAATCACGAGTAGCCCGCGACCGGCTAAAATTCCTCTTTCTTTTTCGCAAGAGCGACTTTGGTTTGTCGATGAGTTGATGGGAAGTTTGCCTTATCATTTACCGTCCGTCTATCGTTTAGAAGGGACTATACATCCAGAAATACTAGCAGAAGCCTTTCGCTTATTACTACGCCGCCACGAAGTTTTACGAACCACTTACCAATTAACGGAAGGGGAAATTCACCAATGCATCCAACCAGTAGCAGCCGTAGAAAACTGGTCATTAGTTACGGAAGTCGAAGTGAAGCATTCTGCTAACATCGAAAATCAGTTGCAGGAAGTGATGAATCAGCCATTTGATCTGACGAAAGACTTTATGCTGAGGGTCAATTTGTATAAAGTAGCTGCCGAAACGTACATTTTATTACTAGTGGTACATCATATCGCATCGGACGGTTGGTCGAGTAGGATTATAGTGAAAGAAATGTTGGCTTTTTACGAAGCCTTGAAAAAGGGTAGCACCGCAGTTTTACCCGAACTTCCTATTCAATATGCAGACTACGCCTTGTGGCAACGTACTTACCTACAAGAGCAAGTACTTACTCAAAAACTAGACTTTTGGGAAAAGCAACTGGCCAATGCGGCTACGTTAAAGTTACCTACAGATTTCCCGCTTCCTCAAAAGCGGAGCAACAAGGGGAGTCATGTTGATTTTATCATTGGGGAAGCCTTGACGGCAAAAATTAAAGCATTCGGACAGCAAGAAGGGATGAGTTTATTTATGGTCTTACTCACTGCGTTCAAAATTGTATTGCATCGTTATTCTGGGCAAAAAGATATTTGTATTGGTGTGCCCGTCGCGAATCGAGGACAAGTTATTCTTGATAATTTGATTGGCTTTTTTGTGAATATCATCGTTATTCGTAGTGCTCTAACGCAAACGATGACGGCGCGTGAGGTTTTATCTCAAGTAAAGGCAACGAGTCTAGCTGCATTTCAACATCAAGATGCTCCTTTTGAAAAGGTAATTAGCAAGCTTGCTACTCAACCTGATGCCCGTCGACATCCCTTGGTTCAAGCTGCATTTGGTCTACAAAATAACGAAGCCGCACCAGCTATTGTTTTAGATGATTTGGTGGTGAAAGCAGAAAAAGTAGATCGCCAATTTTCAAAGTTTGATCTCAATGTTAGTATCTTAGAAAGGGAAGGTGGTTTGCTCATCGACGTAGAATATAGCACAGACTTATTTGTGCCAACTACGATTGATAACTTATTTCAGCACTACGAAAACTTACTCACCGCTCTAGTCGAGCAACCGAATACTGCGATCGGAGCACTAAAGCTGTTGAGTGCTACCGAAGAAAAAGAATTATTAGAAACATTTAATGCTACAGATTTTGCGTATCCGCATCAACAAACGATTGTTGATATATTTGAAGCGCAAGTAGTTGCACAGCCCAAGCACATTGCGTTGCAAATCGGTACCGATACGATGAGCTACGAAGCACTAAATGCCAAAGCCAATCAATTAGCACGTCATTTAAAAGTAACGTATGACTTAAAGCTCGAGGATTTCGTAGCGTGCTTATTACCGCGTTCGGTGGAAGCAATAATTGCTATTTTAGCGATTCTAAAAACAGGTGCGGCTTATGTTCCGATCTCTTTGGAAGATCCACTTGATCGCAAACGATTTATCCTAACGGACACCCAAGCAAAAGTACTCATCACAAATTTTGGGGAAGTTGCCGAATTGGATATGATCCAAGTGCCCACTTTTTGCATTGATGTTACTTTAGATATACTGGAAACCGCTACCGAAAATTTGGAGGATATCCAATTACAGCCCGCTAACCTAGCCTATAGCATGTACACTTCGGGTTCTACGGGGAAAGCTAAAGCTGTCTTAACCGAGCATCGCGCTATTTTGCGATTAATTTATAATGAACAGTTTGATTTTTTAAATCCGTCAACGGTACTTTATCAATATGCTCCCTTGGCTTTTGACGCGGCTACTTTCGAAATCTGGGGCGCGTTATTGAAAGGAAATACGTTGTGTATTAGTAGTCCGGGCTTAAAAACTTTGAATGAGATCACTACTGAAATTAATGCTGGAAAGGTAAAAGTATTGTGGTTGACCGCAGGCCTTTTTCATCAGGCGGTAGCGACAAATCTTAGTCTTTTTGAAAATTTAGACTTCTTACTTTCAGGAGGAGATAGCATCCAAGCTCAAAGTATCAAGCAGTTATTAAAAGCACATCCCAACTTGGTTTTTATTAATGGTTATGGTCCTACGGAATCTACTACTTTTGCAACGATTAAGCGGATGGATACCGTAGCGGAAATCAATCATGCTGCTAACGATATTGGGAAGCCGATTTCAAATACTCAAGCTTATATTTTGGATAGGGCTACTTTGGCTTTATTACCGAAAGGAGTTGTCGGTGAACTTTGTTTGTCAGGAGATGGCTTGGCGAGAGCTTACCTTAATCAAGCAGCATTGACGGAAGAGAAGTTCGTAGCGCATCCATTTGTCGCTGGTAAGCGGATTTATAGAACGGGAGATTTAGCACGTTGGTTACCCAATGGAAATATTGATTTTATCGGTCGGAACGATCGACAAATTAAACTGCGTGGGTATCGGATCGAATTAGCCGAAATTGAAGCAACAGTAGAAACTTTCCCCTCGGTTCGGCAAGCAGTCGTCTTACCAAAGTTTAAAGAAAATGAAGGCGCCGTTCAACAGCTAGTGGCTTACGTACTACCTGAAAATGCAACTGAACTTGCTAGTTTTGTGGCGGAAGTACAGCTATACTTAAAAGAGCGATTACCCCGCTATATGCTTCCTAGTCAAATGATATTAGTGGAAGAATTTCCACTAAGCAAAAACGGAAAAATTGATTATCAAGCCCTACAAAAATTGAGTTCCTTCCAAAAGGAAGAAAAAGTATTTATTGCACCACGGACTGAATTCGAACTACAATTAGTTGAATTGTGGAAAGTAGCTCTAAGTCTTGATCATTTAAGCGTAGCGGACAACTTTTTTGAAATCGGCGGTCATTCTTTACTCGCTATAAAATTAGTATCTCAGATTCGAAATACTTTTCAGTTGGAAGTAGGAATCGAAGATTTATTTAATCACCCAACGGTTGAAAGTCTGGCCAATCTATTGGAAACAGAGCCGTCTAAAAATCTCTTGCCTATATTTTCGGTAGAGGAACGACCATCTGCAATCCCCTTATCCTTTGCGCAGGAGCGACTTTGGTTTGTAGATCAACTGCAAGGAAGCGTCGCGTATCATATTCCGCTAATCCTAAGTCTAACAGGAAACTTAAATCCAGTTGCGTTAACCAATGCATTTAGTACTTTGTTAGCCCGCCACGAAATTCTTAGAACCCGCATTGTAGTCAGAGCAGAAGATACCGTTCAGGAAGTACACGCTGCAAAAGACTGGCAGATGGAGTTGTTAAAAGAAGCGGATTTAGAACTAGAAATAGAACCATATATAGAAAAATTTATTGGTACAGCCTTTAATTTATCAGAAGATTTTCCCTTACGGGTAAACTTGATTGAAAGGCAACAAGAAAATCAATTTGTCTTAGCAATCGTTGTTCATCACATCGCTTCTGATGCTTGGTCGATTCCCATTTTCATGGAAGAATGTAAGGTTTTGTATGATAATTACTGTCGCAATCAAACGCCTAAATTATCAGCCTTAACGGCGCAATACGCAGATTATGCGATTTGGCAACGGAAAATAGCGGCACAAGGATTTTTTACAAGGCAACTAGCTTATTGGAAGGAACAATTACGGGCGAGTAAAAACTTAGCCTTCCCTACAGATTTTACAAGACCCGCAGCGCAAAGCCTAATGGGCGCGACGGTACAAATCACAATTGGCCAAGCCTTACAAACCAAATTGCAAAGATTCGCCGAAAGGCAGTCGGTAACTATGTTTACCTTACTACTGACAGGCTTTAAAACTTTACTATACAAATATACTCGTCAAGATGATATTCTTGTTGGTGTACCAGTGGCGGGGCGTACCACTCAAGCCGTAGAAGGATTGATCGGTTTCTTTGTGAATATGCTAGCCTTGCGTACTCAAATAACGGCAGGAATGTCTTTCGTTGACTTACTCCAAGCGGTTAAACAAACTAGCTTGTCTGCTTACGCCAATCAAATGGTTCCTTTTGAACAAGTCGTTGAGGCCTTGCAAGTTCCTCGCGATATGAGTAGAACGCCTTTAGTACAAGTCTACTTTAATTTCTTAAAAGAAACGCCATCTTTCGCCTTACCAGAAATAGAAGTGCAAGATTTTTTTGGAGAAACAAAATATGCAAAAACAGACTTAAATATTGCTATCGTCGAACGAGCAGAAAGTTTAGAAGTTGGCTTGATCTATTGTACGGCACTTTTCGAAGCGAGTACGATGCAAGCTTTACTTGATCATTATAAAACGCTGCTCAGCCAACTCACGGAAGATACAATGGTTACAATTGACAATTTGAAACTACTCAACGCTGCAAAAGAGCAAGAAGTACTACAAATTACGCAAACAGCAAAAGTCAATTATCCCAAAGATAAAACGATCGTAGATCTATTTGCAGCGCAAGTTGCCCGTACACCGAATCATCTGGCACTTAGTTTTGGGAAGGAAACAATGACCTATCGTCGCTTGGATGAGTTATCGAATCAATTAGCCCATTGCTTACTCGAAAAATCCGTCGAACCTGAACGCTTAATTGCAATCTGTTTAGCACCTTCTTTCGAAATGATCGTCAGTATTTTAGCGGTTATTAAAGCAGGAGCAGCGTATGTGCCGATTGATCCAACTTACCCAGCGGAAAGAATTCAGTATACCATTACAGATGCGGGAGTGACAATGGTATTGGGGAATGAAACCAGTCCTAGGAGTTTGCAAGATGCAAAAGATCTTGATTTCATAAGGGTGGAAAGCGATTGGAAAAATTTCGAAAACTATACTGCTTCCGCACCGAATATCCGTATTGCGCCGACACATTTACTTTACGTGATTTATACGTCAGGTTCCACCGGGAAACCGAAAGGTGTATTATTAGAACATCAAAATTTGGTGCGACTTTTTCATCATGATCAAAATTTATTTGATTTTAGGGAGAGTGACGTTTGGACTTTATTTCATTCCTTCTGTTTTGATTTTTCAGTTTGGGAAATGTATGGCGCACTTTTGTTTGGCGGACGACTCGTAATTTTACCAAAAGATATTACCAAAGATCCCGTAGCGTTTTCTAATCTGTTGGTAAAAGAATCCGTCACGGTACTGAATCAAACACCGGGAGCTTTTTATGTATTGGAAGAAGCTTTGCGTGCGTGTGAAGCCAAGCATCATTTGCGATACGTTATTTTTGGAGGAGAAGCATTACGACCCACTAAGCTAGCTGCTTGGAAAAAGGAATATCCACTTTGCCGTTTAATCAATATGTATGGAATTACGGAGACGACGGTACACGTAACGTATAAAGAAATTACATCGCTTGAAATTGAGATGAATAGTAAAAGTATTGGAAAAGCTATTCCTACCTTGGATGGCTACATTCTTGATGCTGGACTCAATTTGTGTCCTGTGAAATTAGCAGGAGAATTACACGTAGCGGGAGCAGGTCTTGCCCGTGGTTACTTGCATCGTTCCGCATTAACGCAAGAAAAATTTATCCCAAATCCTTTTAGGAACGAATCGGATGCTCGCTTGTATAAAACGGGTGATTTAGCGCGGTGGTTACCCAATGGAGAAATGGAATATTTAGGGAGAGTAGACGAACAAGTAAAAATCCGTGGTTATCGAATTGAGTTAGGCGAAATTACTGCAGTCGTGGAAGCTTCGCCGATGATTCTCCGAGCAGTTGTTTTAGCACAAATGCTATCCAAGGATATTTCGGAAAGCCAACAACTCGTCGTGTACTACGTTCCTACGGATGATTTTGAGCAGGATGGCTTACTGCAATATTTAGGAGCAAAGCTTCCGGATTATATGGTTCCGAGAAGATTCGTTGCCATTGCAGAAATACCACTAACGATCAATGGGAAACTGGATAAACAAGCCTTGCCTCCATTCGATCATGAGCAAGCAACGCAGCAAGTCGTAGCGGCGCGGAATGAAACGGAGCAAGTATTAGTGCAGCTTTGGCAAAACTTGCTAGGAATAAAAGAGATAGGAATCAACGATAACTTTTTTGAAATTGGTGGACATTCTCTACTCGCGGCAAGAGTCGTGACTGCGGTTCGAACACAATTACAGCGCGCAATTTCCATCAAAGATATATTTACTCATCCGACGATTGCGCTGTTGAGTGAAAGACTAAAAGTATTAGCAATAGCTGATAATCTAATGATTTCATTGGTGCCACGACCAGCTCAAATTCCGCTGTCTTACGCACAAGAACGCCTTTGGATCATCGACCAATTAGGGGGAAGCGAGCAGTACCATATTCCTTATGTGTTGAAAATAAAAGGGCCGGTAGATTTAAACATTATCACTACGGCACTCCAAATGATAATTGAGCGCCACGAGATATTACGAACCGTTTATAAAAATAATAAAGCAAAAGGGTACCAAGAAATTAGACCAGCAACAGATTGGAAATTAACGATTCAAGCGTTAGAGAAAGGGGAGAAAGAAAAAGATGCGATTGATCAAGTTATTCATCAAGCCTTTGATTTGTCGAGAGCATTTTCTTTACGAGCGACGATGATTCAACGGTCTGCGGAAACGCAATTTTTAGTATTGGTATTACATCATATTGCGGCGGACGGATGGTCTTTGTCCATTTTGGTAAAAGAGTTTTTAGCAATTGTAGCTGCGTTAGAAGCAGGGCGATCCGTCAATTTGACACCGCTTTCTATTCAATATGCAGATTATGCAATTTGGCAAAAAACTTACTTGGTGGGCGATGCATTTGACGCAAGTCTTCAATACTGGCAAAATCAATTAACCGGCGTCGAACCACTTCAGTTGCCGCTCGATTTTCCCCGACCGAAGCAATTTAGTGCCGCTGGACAAACCTTAACTTTTACCATCAATAAAACCTTATCAGCGCAATTAGAAAGCCTAGCCTTACAGGAAAATGTGAGTTTGTTTATGTTGCTCTTAGCCACGTACAAAGTACTATTGTATCGCTATACCGATCAACAGGATATTAGTGTCGGCACACCGATCGCGAATCGGAAACAAAGTCAACTTGAACCGCTGATCGGCTTCTTTTTGAATACCTTAGTTTTGAGAACGGAAGTAACTGGACAAGCGCATTTTTCCAGTTTTCTCCAAGCCGTAAAAGCGACTAGCTTAGCAGCATTTGATCATCAGGAAGTTCCTTTTGAAGAATTGGTAGAACGAATCCCGCAGCCGAGGGGTTTGCATCAAAGTCCATTATTCCAAGTGATGTTCGTTTTTCAAAATAATCCTACGGTACCGGAATTACAGTTGGAGAATACGGAAATTACCGTTGAACCGACAAACTACAACGTTGCAAAGTACGAACTAACCTTCAACGTTGCACCTACGCCAGAAGGTATTCGGGTAAATATTGAATATGCCACAGACTTATTTTTACCATCGAGTATTCATCGGATGATGGGACATTACGAGCGCCTGTTAGAGAGCGTTGTCAATCAAATCGACCAGCCCATTGCTACCTTACCAATGCTTACGACCGCCGAGACGAGACAGATTTTTACGGCGTTTAAAGGAAAATCACAAGCACTTCCTGCGGGAAAAACGGTCATTGATGAATTTGAAAATCAAGTAATCAAAAGACCGGCACAAATCGCATTGGCTTTTGCACAAAATACCTTGAGTTACCAACAATTAAACGCTAAAGTCAACCAATTGGCAAACTATCTGCGCAAGCAGGGCGTCGGGACACAAAGCTTGGTAGGAATCGTATTGGATCGTTCTTTTGAAATGATCATCTCCGTATTGGCAATTTTGAAAACAGGTGCGGCTTACGTACCGATTGACCCCGAATATCCCGCTGATCGTATTGCATATATTTTAGAAAATGCGGAAACAAATTTTGTAATTAGTCAGCGCGCTTATCAAAGTAAAGTTGAAAATGTTGAGCAAAGAAAATGCTTTTATCTACCAGAATTAGAAGCAATAATTGATGGAGAATCGACGGAGAATCTAGCCTCGCCCATTGATCCGGAAAGTCTGATGTACGTTATTTATACCTCTGGTTCTACGGGTAAACCCAAAGGCGTAATGGTGCGGCATCTTGGAATTGTCAACTTAGTGATTTCCCAAATTGAAACTTTTGGTATTACCGAGGCAGATCGAGTTTTACAATTTGCTTCTTTGTCATTCGACGCTTCGGTCAGTGAAATCTTCACCAGTTTGTATAGTGGAGCTTGTTTGGTACTCATTGACAAAACGACCATTTTACAATCCGATAAATTTATTGCTTACCTAAAAACGGAACAAGTTAACATTGCTACGTTGCCACCAGCTTATTTGAATGTACTTGATTGGAGTCAGTTGGATTTTATGAAAACAATCGTTTCTGCCGGAGAAGCAATTGATAAAAAGCAAGCTTTGTATTGCGCCCAATTTTTGGAACGCTTTGTAAATGGCTATGGTCCTACGGAAACTAGTGTTTGCGCAGCAATGTACCAAGTTGATCCCCAGACGGATGCACAGCGAGACATACCGATTGGACGCGCAATGACGAATACGAGTATTTATCTGTTAGACGATCATTTACAATTGGTACCCATTAATAAAGTTGGGGAGATTTGCATAACGGGGATTTCGTTAGCGATGGGATATTGGAAAAATGAAAAACTAACGCAAGAGCAATTTATCCCAAATCCTTTTGCACCGCAAGAGAAAATGTATCGTACCGGTGATCTTGGAAAATGGCTTCCCGATGGAAGTATTCTTTATCTCGGTAGGAAAGACAATCAGGTAAAGATTAACGGTTATCGAATAGAGCTAGGCGAAATTGAAAAAGTATTGCAAAGGCAATTGGAAGTAGAGCAGGCGGTGGTAATCGCAAAGACCATTCAAGGACAAAAAGAATTAGTCGCTTACTTGTTAGCGCCGGAGTCTTTGGATTATTTTATGCTCCGCAAACAGCTCGCTCAGCAACTTCCCAATTACATGGTGCCCGCTCGGTACGTTTCCTTAACTAGCTTTCCCATTACGCCTAACGGAAAAGTCGACCTCAAGGCTTTAGCCAACCGGAAAGTGGAAAAAATGGAAACGGGGATGGATTACATCGCGCCGCGCAATGATTTAGAAAAACAACTCTGTCAACTTTGGGCTGGAATTTTAAATCTAGATCCAAATCAGATTAGTATCGAAGAAAACTTTTTTGACTTAGGTGGGAATAGTATAAAAATGATTCAGATGAATCAACGATTGAAAGACGAACTGGAGATAGAAATGACGGTTGTCGCTTTATTCGAACATAGTTCGATTCGATTGATTAGCGACTTTTTACAAGGAGCAGCACCCAACGAAACAGACCACGAAGCTGCGGTCGATTTATTTGAACAAAATTTGAACTTATTTAACGAAGATTAATATGAGCGAGCAAGAAAAAATAAATAAAACGGATGCTTTAATTGAAAAATCAATAGCAGCCTTTTCTAAACAATTCAACGCTACGGAGCAAGCTTACGCTAAAGACGAGCAGGTCATAGCTCTTTTTGAAAATCAAGTTCGGCAACAGCCTCAAGCTACAGCTTTGGTATTTGATGGTCAAGATTTAAACTATCAAAGCCTTCAACAGCAGGTGAATGACTTGGCAACAGCTTTACGTATAAAAGGAGTAGGACGAGCAACCACGATCGGACTTTGCTTGCGACGAAACCTACAACTGCCAATCACCGTTTTGGCTATTTTAAAAACGGGAGCCACTTGCTTACCGATTACCACGGAGACTCCGATTCGTCAACTAGACTTTTTGTGCGAATCGGCGGAGATGGATTTTTTATTGGTAGAAAAAGTTACGCGTACGCTGTTTGGCAAAAGTGATGCGTTGAGTGTACTAGAACTTGAAGATTTATCACCAACAGATACGGTAGTTCCTGATGATACAAATTGGCTTAGCGCAAAAACGGAAGGAGAGGAGGAATTACTGTTATATTATAGTTTAACACAACAACGAAATGCGCTAACCAATGCGAATGTACAAAACCTTTTCTTGGGCTTGAATCAAAAGTTCCCTCCGAGTGAAAAACAAGAAACTTGGCTTGCACAACACGCAATAGATACGCAAGAAAGTATTATTGACTTACTTTGGAATTTATGTCGAGGAAGTAAAATCATTCTTCAACCCGCTGCAAACGTACCCCTTAATGGAACGAAGCCAATTAACTGCAGCTTATTTTATTTTGCGGCGCAGGAGGAAATAACGACCGAAAATAAGTACCGTTTGCTATTAGAAGGCGCCAAGTTTGCGGATGAAAATGACTTAGCGGCGATTTGGGTGCCAGAGCGACATTTTCATAGTTTCGGGGATCAATTTCCCAATCCTTCGATCGCGGCCGCGGCAGTGGCTGTAGTTACAAAAAAAATAAAACTGCGGTCGGGAAGTGTCGTACTTCCGCTTCACGACCCCATTCGCGTAGCGGAAGAGTGGGCAATGGTCGATCATCTTTCAGAGGGGCGCGTAGAAATTTCTTTTGCCTCTGGTTGGAATCCTAATGATTTTATTTTTGCCCCCGAAGCGTACCAGCAACGGCATCAAGTTATGTGTGATAAATTAAAAATGGTGCATCAATTGTGGCGGGGAGAAAGTTGTACACGCACGAATGGTAAAGGCGAAAAGATAAGCCTTACGATTCATCCAAAACCGGTTCAGACAGAATTGCCAACTTGGATTACCTCCGGGGGAAGTCCCGAGACGTTTCGATATGCGGGTTCTATTGGCGCTAATATTTTAACTTTATTATGGGGACAACCGAAGGAAGATCTCAAAGCGAAGATCGAAATTTATCGCACCGCATTAGCAAAACATGGTTTCGATCCGGAGCGCGGGCAAGTAGCCGTGATGCTCCATAGCTTTATTGGGGAGAATTTTGAGGAAGTAAAACCTACCGTTAAAGAACCTTTAAAAAACTATATTCGCCACTCCATTGCACTCATGCAAGGCAAGTCGAACGACGGATTAGATGAAGAAGTTGAAAAATTGGTGGACGCGAGTTTTACGCATCATTATCATACCAATGGCTTGTTTGGAACACCCGAAACTTGTTTGGCTTATTTACAAGAATTGACTTTACTCGGCGTCAATGAAATAGCTTGTTTAATTGATTTTGGCATTTCAAATGATATTACACTTGCCAATTTACCACAGCTTAAGAAATTGGAAGATTTAGTAAAAAGAACAGCTGCGCAACAAAGTCTATTAGCCGAACGCTCCATCAAAAATTGGACGACACAAGCATTAGTGCAACAGCATCAAGTTACCCATTTTTATACAACAGTCGCTAGTTTAGCGCCTTGGCAAAATGCAATCGAAGATCATAGTTGGCTCCGCAAGCTCACCACGCTAATTGTAAGTGGTGAAAGTTTATCAGAACCTACCAGAGAATGGATAAGCCAACACGGCGCAAGACAAAGCTATTTCCTTTACGGAATATCCGAGCGCTCCACGGTGAATATGATTGAGGGCTTAGCGGCTGCAAAAGAAAACTGTCCTTGTCAACTATTACCCAATCAACGCGGCTATATTTTGAATGATCAACAAGAATTGGCAACTATTGGAGACATCGGGGATTTATGGATTGGAGGTGATGGCGTAACTTTTTCGGAGAAAGGAGAACGAGAAAACATTTCTTTTGATCTTGGAAATGGTACAAAAGAACAACTGTATAAAACCGCTACTCAAGCTAAATTTTTGCCCGACGGAACGCTACAACTTATTGCTTCCAATATAAATTCAGTCTATCGACAAGGAAGAAAAATTGATTTAGCCCTTATCCAGAAAACTTTAAATCAGCATGTGCAAGTAAACGCCGCTTTGGTAACTGCTCCCGCACTTGAATCCGGAGCGGAGCGTATCGTAGCTTACTTTACGAGTTCCGAAAACGTGACGACGCAGCAACTTCGTTTTTTCTTGAATTACCATTTGCCGACTTACTACTTACCCACGCTATTCATAAAAGTAGATCAGTTACCACGCACGCCGATATCAACTGAAAAAGATAGCGATAAAGCTTTACCCTTAGGAACGGCTTACCTCGCCCCTAGAAATGATACGGAAATTGAATTTACTACCCTATGGAGTGAAATATTACAAATGTCCAGCGAGAAAATAGGTATTGATGATTCCTTTTTCGCCTTAGGTGCTAGTACGAGCAATGTCTCTTCGCTTCAGCGTAGCCTAGCAAAAAACAAAGACTGGCGCATTGAAAAAAATATCATTTATCAAAAAGATACCATTAGAGGTTTATCTACGCTTTACCTCAAAGAAATGGCAGCAAGCGAAGTAAGCATTCCTGAAAAAGAAGACAGCGTAGACTTATTCGAAAATAACTTAAATCTATTTAACGAAGCATAATATGAAAAATTCAGAAAGAAAGTTAACTGGTTTTGAAATTGCCATCATCGGTATTGGCAGTAGTTTTCCCCAATCAAAAGATACCCGTAGCTTTTGGAAAAACTTAACGGAAGGAAAAGAACTCATCAGCTTTTATTCGAAAGAAGAATTAGCTGAACGAGGGATCGCGAAGGAAGTTTACCAACAAAAAAATTATGTTCCTGCCAAAGGAGAATTAAAGGCTAAAGATTATTTCGATGCAGCTTTCTTTAAGTACTTGCCAGAGGAAGCTAAATTTATGGATCCACAAACGAGGCTATTTCATCAGGTCGTTTGGCAAGCCTTGGAAGACGGTGCAATCTCGTGGGACAAAGCCGCGAATAAGATTGGATTGTATGCTGGTGCGAGTACTAATTTGCTTTGGAAAAATTATACGAGTCTCAGTCAAGCTGAATTTGTAGATGGTTACACCTTAGGCTTGCTTAGTGAAAAGGATTTTATGCCAACGTTGATTGCCCACAAGTTAGGGCTAAAAGGGCCTGCTATCTCCGTCAATACGGCTTGTTCTACTTCTTTAGTTGCGGTACACATGGCAACACGTGCCTTATTAATGGGAGAGTGTAATTTAGCGGTTGCGGGAGGCGTTTCTTTGTCGAGTAGTACGGCTTTGGGCTATTTTTATTCGGAAGGAATGATTTATGCGCCCGACGGACATTGCCGGAGTTTTGATATTAAAGGAGAAGGTACAATTACTGGAGAAGGAGCAGGTGCAGTCGTTCTGAAACGATTAAAAGATGCAATGCAAGATGGCGATCATATTTACGCAGTCATCAAAGGTTCTGCCCTCAATAATGACGGTGCGCGCAAAGTTGGCTTTACCGCTCCTAGCGTCCAAGGTCAAATTGATTGTATCAAAATGGCACAGAAAATTAGCAAAGTTACTCCCGATACAATTTCTTACGTTGAAGCGCACGGAACGGCAACAAAATTAGGCGATCCAATCGAAGTAGAAGCACTAAATCGAGCTTTTAATAATGAACTTAATAAGTCTTGCTGGTTAGGTTCTGTAAAATCTAATTTAGGTCACTTAGATGCTGCCGCAGGAATCGCAGGGCTCATCAAAGTAGCCTTGTCATTGGAACAAAAACAATTACCACCTAGTATTAATTTTATCAAAGAAAATCCACAAATCCCTTTCGATCAAGGACCTTTTCAAGTCGTAGATCGCTTGCGAGATTGGGAAACAAAAGGAGATGATCCCCGTCGCGCCGGGTTGAGCTCTTTCGGCGTTGGTGGTACGAATGCACATATTATTTTAGAGGAAGCACCGTCGGTTGTGTCAAGGATTACGAAGTCCCATTACCAAATTTTTCCCATCTCAGCGATGCATCCGGAAGCAGGACAAGCGTACTGGAAGGTGTTGGAAGCATTTGTAATGGAGGAAGAGCAGCTTAATTTATCCGAAGCGGCATTTACCTTACAAACGGGTCGCAAGCGTTTAGCCTATAAAGATTTTATTGTTGCAAAAGATCGATCGGATTTGTTGGCTCGTCTACAAGCTAAAAATGAAAAAACAACAAACAAGGATTTTGTCAAACAAGAAAGTGCAAGGGTAGTCTTTATGTTTACCGGACAAGGTAGTCAATACTTCCGTATGGCTTTTGATTTATACGAACAAGAAGCTGCTTTTAAATTGGAATTGGACAAAGGCTTAACCGCTTTGCAAAAAGCAACGGGAGAAGATTACGCAGCGATTTTATTCCATCATACGACCGACGAAACTAAAATCAATCAGACGGAATATACGCAACCTTTACTGTTTGTTTTAGAATATGCTCTTGCGCAATATTTGCTACAATTAGGCCTCCAGCCAGATGCGATGATTGGACACAGCTTAGGAGAATATGTAGCGGCGTGTTTGGCTGGCGTTTTTTCTTTTGAAGATGGCATACAGATCATTTTAAAACGCGCCTCCTTAATTTCAAGTTTACCCAAAGGAGCGATGTTGGGTATTGCTGCGGAACCTAAAAAAGTAGAAACGTACTTAAATGAGAACCTTTCGATGGCGGCTATTAATGCACCAACTCAGTGCGTCGTTTCTGGAAAAACAGCGGATATCGAAGCTTTAGCGACTACTTTAAAAGCAGCGGATATTTTGTGCAAACGCTTGCAAACTTCACACGCTTTCCATTCCGCCATGATGGATGATATTTTGAAAGCCTTTGAAAACTTTTTACATAGAATGGATTTTCATCCACCGACGATTCCTTACAGCTCGAACCTTACGGGAACTTTAATCAAAAAGGAAGAAGCTACGGACGCGAAGTATTGGACTAGGCACCTGCGGGAAACGATTCTTTTCTCACAAGGAATCCAAAACTTATTTACCGATACGGATACCGTTTTTATAGAAGTTGGTCCGGGGAGTGTTTTGACAAAGTTAGCCAAACAAAACAAAACCAGTACTGCAAAATTTAAAACGCTTAGTCTCCTCCGTAGCCCTAAAATGGAAATAGACGATCAACAATATTTTTTAGAAAAATTAGCAACCCTTTGGCAATACGGTTTACAGCCTAATTGGGAAGCTTACTACTCGGAGGCAAAGCCCAGAAAAATCTCCTTGCCAACGTATTGCTTTCGCCAGCAATTCGTCAAAGCAACGGTCAACCTTGCAGAAGATTTGAATTTTGCGGCGGGAACTGAACTCGGTGCAGCGATGGCTACTGTGAAAAGTGGAACTTTTGCTACGCCACAATCGTCGACTACGGTTAGTGCGGAAGAAACTACGCCAAGTACCTTAGCAACGGAAATGTTAGGTGTTTGGAAAAACTTTTTTGGGAATGACGAAATTGATTTAGATGCTGACTTTTTTGAGTTGGGTGGAGATTCCCTCAAGGCAATGTCAATGATTAATACGCTGCACAAAAAGTTTAACGTAGAAATTCCCGTCATGTATTTTATGGAAAAACCGACGATCATGGATATTATCGAAAAGATCGAAAATACCCATTGGGTAAATGCAGCACAAACGGCGAAGAATAAAATAACCATTTGATTGAAATTGATCAATCAAAGCAAGGTGGAATATTTTTCAGTTTTGCCTAATTACCAATGCGATCAAGAAGTTGTTTTTTTTTTAAATAGTTGCAAGTGGTAAGCTTTAGTTTAAAACAACTTCGATAATTTCTTCTTTAGTTTAAATAAAAAGAATGGATACTTTAATTAAAAAACTCAGAACGGAAAACGTCTTTTTAAGCATCAACGGAGAGCACCTAGAAGTTCATTTTGATGGAGAGGAATTGTCCTCGGAGTTGATACAAGATTTGCGAGACAACAAACAAGCCCTAATTCAATATATCAAAGATAATCAGTTGACAAATGATTATATCAACATTGAGCCCTTACCCGAGCAAGATGCTTATCTTTTGTCTAGCTCCCAAAAGCGTTCTTGGATACTGAGTCAACTCGGAGGGAATGCCGCTTATAATATGACGGTGACCTTAGTCTTTGACGGGAAGTTGCAACGCAAGACTTTAGAAGCTGCTTTCGAGGCTTTGATTGAACGCCACGAAATTTTACGAACCGTTTTTAAAGAGGGAGAAGAAGAGGTGATGCAATACATTTTGCCCATGGAAAAGCATCGCTTCCGAATGGCGTATTGGGATTTTCGGATGGATCCGGAGAAAAAAGAGAAAACGGATATTTTGGTGCAAAAGGCAACTACGGCTTCTTTCGACTTAGAACAAGGTCCTTTGTTTGGGGTCAATTTGATTCAGCTTGCCGCCGAAAAACACGTGATTACCCTAGTGATGCATCACATTATTGGAGATGATTGGTCAACGAGCGTTTTTGTGAAAGAATTGATGTTACTCTATAATGCTTTCGTAGCCGCACAACCCAATCCACTCCCACCACTAAAATTTAACTATAAGGATTACGCCGCTTGGCAACGTGCTGCGCTAGATAAAAAGCATCGTGGTCAACACCAAGCATATTGGTTGGAGAAGTTTGCAGGTACCATTCCGGTACTTGACTTGCCGACGGACAAACCACGACCTTCCGTAAGAACTTACGAAGGTGGAGAATTGGAAACTTGGATTCCCAAAGCCCTAGCACAAGATTTCAAAAAATTGGTAGAAGGCGCTGGAGGTACTTTCTTTATGGGCTTACTGAGTTTAGTGAAGGCACTTTTGTATCTCTACAGTCGACAAAAAGATATTGTCGTAGGAAGTGTAACGGCGGGTCGCGTACATGCTGATTTAGAAAATCAAATTGGATTTTACGTTAACACTTTAGCTTTCCGAACACAGTTTAGTGAGGAAGATAGTTACCTAGAATTACTTGCCAAGGTAAGAACCGTTACCCTAGAAACATTCGAGCATCAAGTCTATCCATTCGATGAACTTGTCAATGATTTGAAACTGGAACGCAATCTCGGGCGGAATCCACTTTTTGATGCGTTCGTAATTATGCACAACAACCAAGATATTCAAAAGCCAGGAGAGACCGACAACCTTACGGGAATCGAAGTGAGTCTTTACGGAGAAGAAACAACCGTGGTGAGTTGGTTTGATGTGCTTTTTGACTTCTTAGAGGTAGATGGAGCGATTCGGGTAAACTTAGGTTATAATACAGATATCTTTTCCAAAGCAACGGCAATTCAATTGGGTAAGCATTTTGAGCAACTCATGCGTGCCGTAACCGAAGCGCCAGATCGTTCGATTAACGAATTAAATTATCTTAGTTCGTCGGAGCGAAAAAAGATGTTAGAAGAATTTAATGATACCGCTACTACCATTCCTGAAAATCAATTTGTGCTAGATTTATTGCGTCGACAAGTAGCCGCACAGCCTGATGCGCTGGCCATTAGTTTCGAAGATGAAAATTTAAGCTATGCTGACTTAGAAGAAAAATCTAATCAACTCGCACATTATTTATTGGAGCAAGCAATACCCAGAAATGCTTTAATTGCAGTTTGTATGCATCGCTCGATTGATCTGTTGGTTACTTTGTGGGGGATTTTGAAATCGGGTAATACTTACGTTCCGATTGATCCGAATTATCCAACGGAAAGAATCCTTTATATTTTGGAAGATGCAAAAGTGGAATTTGTGCTCTGCGATGCTGCAACTACTGAGATGGTAAGTTCGATATCTGAAACACAAACCATTCGTGCGGTAGAAAAAATTTGGGGAGCCATGTCGTCTGTCAATAAAACGGCACCTGCGATTACCATAGATGCGGATCAACTAGCTTATATTATTTATACTTCGGGATCGACGGGCAAACCCAAAGGCGTGATGATTACACACGGCAATTTACGCGCTTTTTTGCATTGGGCGTTAGCCGAATTCAAGCCCTACGATTTTGAAGTTGTATTCGCGGGAACTTCTGTCTGTTTCGATTTATCTATTTTTGAAATATTCTTTACGGCAAGTATTGGAAAGCGAATTCGGTTATTAGAAAATGGTTTGGCCGCAGCGGATTATTTGGAAACAGAAAAATCAATCTTACTGAATACGGTACCAAGCGTCATGAAAGCTTTGCTGGAGCAAGCCGTAGATTTAACGCAAGTCAAAGCCATTAATTTAGCGGGAGAACCGATTCCGAGTTTCGTGCGTGATCAGCTAGACGTAAAAAGAATTACGGTTCGAAATTTATACGGTCCTTCCGAAGATACGACCTACAGTACCGTTTATCATTTAAAAGCAAAAGAACCGATTCTCATTGGCAAACCGATTGCCAATACCGCCGTCTACATTGTGGACGAACAACTAAACCTATTACCGCGTGGAGCTAAAGGAGAACTATGTTTGAGTGGAGCAGGCGTTGCCAAAGGTTATTTACACCGACCGACCTTAACCGCTCAACGATTTATTGATCATCCTTTTGATCCCAAAAGCAAATATAAATTGTACCGTACTGGAGATTTAGCCCGTTGGTTGCCCGACGGACAATTAGATTTTTTGGGTAGAATAGATGCGCAAGTCAAGATCCGAGGGTATCGAATTGAGTTAGGTGAAATTGAAACCGTGCTCCAAGCATCGCCGATGATTAAGGAAGCCGTTGTACTCGCAAAAGAAGACGCCCAAGCCAACAAACGCTTAATTGCTTATCTTGTTCCGACCTCGGAGTACGACAAATCAAAATTGCAAAGTTTTCTAAAAGCGAAGCTGCCCGCTTATATGTTACCCAGCTTATTTGTCAATATAGAAAAGCTTCCTTTGACACCGAATGGAAAAGTAGACAAAGCTGCGCTACCAGATCCCACAGGGAGTGAATTGTCTACCCAAGCATACGTTGCACCACGTACCGCACTGGAAAGTGAACTCGTCGAGACTTGGCAGCAATTATTGCGATTAGAAAAAATTGGTATCCACGACAATTTCTTTGAATTGGGCGGGGATTCTATTATCTCCATTCAGCTCGTCAGTCGGATTAATAGAAAAGGTTTTCAACTCGTGCCAATTGATTTATTTGAAAATCAAACGGTCGCAGATTTAGCAGCCTTTATGATTAGCAATCAGTCCAATCAAATTATCGCGGAGCAAGGTGTATTGACGGGGTCGCTTACGCTACTACCGATTCAACAATGGTTTTTAGAACAAGAGGCAACAAGTTATCATCATTTCAATCAAACGGTTTTACTAAGCATTGATAAAACAATTTCTAGTTTTCAATTGGGAGAAGTTTTTACGGCAGTATTAGCACATCATGATATGTTGCGTGCTCGCTTTAGCAAAACGGAAGATGGTTGGACACAAACCTACGGGGAGCCGGAAGAAAATTCACTAATCGTAGCAGACCTCTCCACAATTAATGACCAAGAAGCAGGCGCATTATCCGCCGCAATTGAAGCAACCGGAAATCAACATCAGGCAAGCCTTAGTCTATCAAAGGGCGAAGTCATTCGGATGGTATTAATAAAAACGCCTAGTGCAACGTCGAAAAATCGCTTATTGCTCACGGCTCATCACTTGGTGATAGACGGAGTATCTTGGCGAATTTTGTTAGAAGATATAGACCGTTCCTTACAAACTTTAGTTGATACTAAAACCTTATCGCTTGGAGAGAAGACGAGTTCTTATCGGCAATGGGGAACCGCTTTAGCAGCGTACAGTACGAATCCACGGATGGAAGCACAAATGCCCTTTTGGGAAAAAGCGGCTAAAGCGCAATCGACTTTACCGGTAGATTATGACTCGAAGCGGAAGATTACTAGAGCTAGTTTGAAGCATCACATCAGTCAATTAGCGGTTAGAGATACAACTGCATTATTGTCAAAAGCCCAAAAAGCTTACCAGCTAGAAATCAATGATTTACTATTGGCTGGACTTCTCAAAACCTTACTAGATTGGTCTAGTAAGGCAAGGGTAACGATTGGCTTAGAAGGACACGGACGGGAGCATTTGTTTGCGGGGATGAATACGAGTAATACGATTGGATGGTTTACAACTTTATTTCCAGTGGTATTTACCGCTCCAGAAAAGGATACGCTGGCAGATTTCATCAAGTCGGTCAAAGAAGCATTACGTGCTATTCCTGACAAAGGAATGGCTTATGGAATGTTGCGCTATCTTCATCCAGATTCGGCTATTCGAGAGCGACTTGCAACTTGCGATTGGGAAGTAATTTTCAATTACTTAGGTCAATTTGATAACTTATTGGATGGTGCCAACTACTTAGGAGTGGCAACAGAGTCTGCGGGTAAGCAGGCAGATGACAATCTTCCCTTTGACGCAAAATTTGAAATCAACGCTTCCGTTGCGGCAGGAAAGTTATCGGTAAATTGGACCTATTCTAGCGAAGTATACGCAGCGGAAACGGTCGCCGATCTCGCCGCTAAATATTTAGCTAACTTAAAACTAATTATCGAACATTGCGAAAGTCAGAAGCTTACACAACCAACACCAACTGACTTTGGCTTAGCACCAGAAGTTAGTTATCAAGCCTTAGATCAGTTTCTAGCAAAGCATAAAAATGATGGCTTAGCTCCGATTGTAGATATGGCTCGCTTGAGTCCACTACAACAAGGAATGTTATTTCATCATTTATACGATGCAAAAGATACCGCTTATCTTGAGCAATTTATATTTCATATTGGCAATGGATTTTCTCTTCCTGCTTTCAAAGCTACTTGGGAATACCTCATGGCGCAGTACAGTGTACTCAGAACGGCTATTTTTGGAGAAGCGCTCGATATTCCCGTTCAATGTGTCTACGAAAAATTAGCCTTGCCAATTGAAGTCTTAGATTTTAGTACTTTTCCTCCGGAAGAAATAGAAACGAAATGGGAAACGTTCGTATCCGAAGAACGAGCAAAAGGAATTGATTTTGAACAAGCACCACTCATGAGCATTCGCCTTGTGAAAACGGGAGCGGAACAGTACCGAATGCTTTGGTTGTTTCATCATATTTTACTGGATGGTTGGTCTTTAGCTATTTTGACGGAAACCTTCTTAACTACCTACGAAGCGTTCTACCAAGGAGCCAGCCTAGCGCAAGTAAAGCAACAATTCAATCGGAAACCGGATAATTATTTAGCCTATATCCATTATTTGAGTCGACAAGATAAATTTGCGGAAGAAACATTTTGGAAATCTTACCTTGCTGGATTTTTACAACCCAGCTTATTGCCATTCTTGGATGCTGGAATGGATAGAAATAAAGGAGGGGAACAGCAGGAAATGAAGCTCGTTTTTTCTACAGCGCTAACGACAAAGATTCAAAAGTATGCACAAAAAAATCACCTTACGGTAAATACTTTAGTACAAGGTGTCTGGGCATTTTTATTATCAAAATATACGGGAAAAGAAGAGGTCGTTTACGGCGTAACGGTATCTGGTCGACCAGAAAGTTTGTCGGGAGTAGAAGAGAAAATAGGCTTGTTTATTAATACCATTCCCTTACGAGTAAAGTGTCCCGCAAACCAAAACGTAGCAACGATCTTAACGGAGCTGCAACAAGAACACGCTACGGCGAGAATGTATCAATATACGGCACTGACGGATATTCAACGTTGGAATGCCATTACGGGAGATCTATTCGATAGCTTAATTGCCTTTGAAAATTATCCACTTGGCGAAGTCGTCGGTAAGGAATGGGCATTAAAGTTTACGCATTTTGAACTTAAAGAAAAGACAAACTATTTATTGTCACTAACCGTTTCTTTAGCAGAAAATCTAAACGTAAAATTTGGATATAACGTAGATTTACTCCAAACGGATTTGGTTGCAGAAATCAAGCATCACTTTGAATTAGTCTTAGGGCAAATCATTGCAGCAGACGAGTTAAATTTAGCAAACATAAATCTACTCTCTCCAGATAAAGCATCTTTAATCCTAGAAACCTTTAATCAAACTCAAAATACCTATCCGGAAGATAAAACCATTGCTCATTTATTCCAAGAGCAGGTTCATTTGCATTCCGATAAAACAGCCTTGATTTTCGAATCTGAAAAAATGTCTTATCGCGCATTGGACGAACAGTCTAATCAATTGGCAGCGTATTTAATAGCGCAAGGAGTTATCCCTCAAGAAAAAGTAGGCGTATTAGCACGGCGAGGATTTGAGATGATCATCAGCGTACTGGCTATTTTGAAATGCCGAGCGATTTATGTCCCCCTGAACATGGATTACCCCGAAGCAAGATTAGCTTATATGTTGAAAGATGCGGCGGTTGATCGTATTATCTGTGGAGAAAA
Source organism: uncultured Saprospiraceae bacterium (assembly GCA_937951685.1). Lineage (GTDB taxonomy): Bacteria > Bacteroidota > Bacteroidia > Chitinophagales > Saprospiraceae > CALFBG01. The sequence continues at coordinate 46,996 of CALFBG010000241.1, forward strand.
TACGGTTTGGGAAAACTGTGGGTTATCACAAGCAAATTATCAACGTATCCTCCCGCAGGAAAGTGCAACGTATCCCGTAACGCCGATTAAATTCACCACAGCAGCAAGTCCCAAAGCCTTAAGTGCCTACGTAATGTATACTTCTGGAACGACGGGGCAGCCCAAAGGAATTGTGGTGAGTCATCGTAATATTATCAAACTCAGCTTTGACGAAGGTCCCATTCAAGTTTACCCCGAAGATAAAGTCCTACAATGGTCTAATTTATCTTTTGATGGATCTAGTTACGAAATTTTTGCAGCTTTACTACGCGGTGCTAGTCTTTGTCTTATTACAGAAGCGACCGCACAAGATCCTGCGGATTTGGCGAAATTGATTAAGCGAGAAGCCGTGAGTGTTTGCTTTTTGACGACGGCACTTTTTAATACTTTCGTCGATTATGATTTGCAAAGTTTAAGCTCCCTGCGAATCTTGCTTTTCGGTGGAGAACGAACGGCAATTGCCCCCGTCCAAAAAGCTTTAAATATGCTAGGGACAGATCGCTTGATCAATGTTTATGGACCAACGGAAACAACCACTTTTGCGACCTATTATCCTATTCAAAATTGTAAGTATGATTGCATTCCCATCGGTCGCCCTTTGATGAATACCCAAATTTATATTTTGAATGATCAGTTAGCCCCCGTAGGAATTGGCCTGGTTGGGGAAATTTGTATTGCGGGAGATGGTGTTGCTCAAGCTTACCTCGGACAGGAAGCCTTAACGGCTGAAAAATTTGTTGAAAATCCATTTGCAGCAGGAAAGGAAAATAAAATGTATAAAACGGGAGACCTAGCTTATTGGCTTCCTGATGGAAATATTGTATTCGTAGGTCGCCGAGATGCACAGGTGAAAGTTCGAGGATATCGAATTGAATTATCCGAAATCGAAACACAACTTCAGGCTTTACCAATGGTGAATCATGCGGCTGTAATTGTCAATCAAGATACCTTAGGAAATAAACGCTTAGTAGCTTACCTCGTCACTCAGAACAATTTTGAACAGGAGGAAGTAACAGCTGCGTTAAAAGCTAAATTACCTAGTTACATGATACCTACGCTCTTCGTCGAACTTACAAAGTTACCCTTAACCGAAAATGGCAAGCTCGATAAAAAAGCTTTACCTATCCCAAATTTTAGCGAGCTGCAAAGCGAGACTTACGTCGCTCCCAGAAATACGACCGAAGCAGACCTGGCCTCCGTTTGGCAAAAAGCTTTAGGCATACCCCAAATAGGTATACACGATAATTTCTTTGAGTTGGGAGGCGATTCCATCGTTTCTATTCAAGTGGTCAGTCGCATCAAAAGAATGAATTATGTCGCTCAAACAAGAGACTTATTTGAGTATCCAACGATCGCGGGCTTAGCACAATACATCGCCTCAAAAACAGCGCAAGAACAAAATGAAGCGGAACAAGGAGTCTTAACCGGAAGTGTTAAATTACTACCGATTCAACATTGGTTTTTAGCAAAAGCATATGCTTCTCGCGACCATTTTAACCAAGACTACTTATTTGAAATTAGTAAAGCCATTTTACCGGAGCAACTTGATACAGCCCTTAAGGCAATTGTGAAACAACACGATGCACTGCGTCTTCAATACCATCAAACGGCAACGGGTTGGGAACAAAGTTATGGAACCTACGAGCCTAATTTAGAAATACTAGATTGTAGTACCTGTTCGCCAAGTAACTTAAATGAAACCATTACACAACATTGCCAGCAAGCACAGGAAAGTTTATCGCTAGAGCGGGGAGAATTGATTCGTTGCGTGTTGCTAAAGCTGCCAGTGGAAGCGGAAAATAACCGTTTATTAATTACGGTTCACCACCTAGCAATAGACGGCGTTTCGTGGCGGATTCTTTTGGATCAGTTAGAAGTAGCCATTACCGCATCGCAGTCGGGAAATAAAATAAATTTAGGCCCTAAATCTAGTTCTTATCGACAATGGGCAAACCATTTAGCCACCCAAAGTACTGAAGAGCGGATACTTTCGGAGTTGTCATATTGGGAATCAGTGGGAGCAGCTTATCAGGAACTTCCCTTAGCAACAGGAGTAGGAGATACACTCACTGCAGAAATGGAAATCTGTTCGGCAAGTTTAAATGATCCGCTTACGCAGGCGCTGCTGCAAAAAGTGAATTTTGCCTACCATACAGAGATCGACGATTTGTTGCTGAGTGCACTCGCACTTACCGTTAGTCGTTGGACGGCGCACGAAAAAGTAGTTATTGGGATGGAAGGACACGGCAGAGATTTTCTAGGTACGTCGCTGGATGTAACGAATACGATTGGTTGGTTTACGAATCTTTATCCCGTTGCGTTATCTGTTCCTCCAGAGGACTCAATTGCGAAGTTAATTAAATCTATTAAGGAACAGCGGCGGGCAATCCCCAACAAAGGAATTGGTTATGGTTTACTACGATACCTTAATCCCGACGTCGCTTGGCAAGAAAGTATCGCTGCGATAAATTGGGATATTGTTTTTAATTATTTAGGTCAATTAGATCATATTATTAATGAAAGTAATTGGTTGAAACCTGCCGAAGAAGACCGAGGAACTGCCGTGGGAACAGGCTTCAATTTTAATAAATTAGAAATCAACGGCTTTATCGCTGCGGGAAAATTAACGATGACTTGGCGTTACCGGAATACGGATTTCAAAAAAGAAGTTATTCAAACGCTAGCAAATCAATTCGTCGAAAATTTGACTAAAATTATTCACCATTGCACCGCACAAACGAAATCGGTGCGCACCGCTTCTGATTTTGGCTTAGCGCCAGAAGTTGACACGGTTAGCTTAGATGCTTTTTTAAATACGGAAATGAATGGAACTCCAAGACGCGATCAAATTACATCGCTGTATCGCTTGAGTCCACTACAAGAAGGAATGTTCTTTTTGCACACTTTTGATCCTACGAGAGATGTCTACGTAGATCAATTAAAAGTAGATTTGAAGAATTTGAATTTGGACTGCTTTGAAAAGGCTTGGACTAAAGTATTGGAACAACATTCAATTTTGAGAACTGCCTTTTTTCAAGAAGCATTAGCGATTCCAGTACAACTAGTCTTTCAACAAGCAGCCCTGCCAATCACAGTGGTCGAATTTCCGGCTACGAATGCTTCCGATTGGGAGCTGGCATGGGAAGCCTTTTTAGCAAAAGATTTACAGGCAGGTTTTGATTTCGAACAGCCACCTTTGATGCGCATGAGCTTGGTGAAAACCTTGACCGGACACCATAAAATGGTTTGGACTTTTCATCATATTTTATTGGATGGATGGTCTTTACCGATTGTAATGAAATCTTTTTTAAACTTATACGAAACATTATTACAGGGCAATAGTATCGTGGCAAAACCACTAGTAGACGAATACGAAGACTACATCAAATACATTGCTGCAAGCGATCGGTTTGTGGGAATGACCTTTTGGAAGAAATACTTGCAAGGCTTTGAGAGTCCAAGCTACTTGCCTTTTGTGGACCAACAGCTAGATCGAAATAAAGGGGGAGAGATGAAAGAGGTTTTCTTGAACTATCCCAGTGATTTTACCAGCAAAGCTAAAGCCTACGCCCAAGCAAATCAGTTGACCATGAATACCCTGATACAAGGCGTGTGGGGCTTTTTATTATCCAAGTACACCAATCGCCAAGATATTGTATTCGGAGTAACGGTTTCGGGCCGTCCGGCAGACTTGGGTAATTTGGAGGAACGAGTGGGGCTATTTATCAATGCTATTCCACTACGGATAAAGTTTGATGAAAATGCTACGATCGTTGATACCTTGAGCTTAGTACAAAAAGAACAAACGGAGGCGAGAGAATTTCAGTATACGGCTCAAACAGATATTCAACGCTGGCTCGAATTTCCAAGTGATTTATTTGACTCGTTACTCATCTTCGAGAACTATCCGATGGGTGACCTTGCTCAGCAAGATTGGTCGCTTGAAATCAGTAATATTTCGATGCACGATCAAAATAATTATTTGTTCTCTTTGGAGGTAACGGTACGAGAGGAAATGCGCGTTAAGTTTGGTTATAACGAAAGCGTTTTACCAGCCGCTTACGCGCACCGCATTCAAGCACACTTTGATGGTGTGCTACAACAAATTGTACAATCGCAGCAAACTAACTTCTCTGAACTTCAGCTAGTCTCTGCTCCTGAAAAGGATTTATTGCTTAAGGAATTTGTCGGTGCATCCTTATCTTATCCAGAGCACCAAAGCTTTGTGGAATTATTTGAGGCACAGGTATTGCGCACGCCACAAAAAGAAGCCGTTGTTTTTGAAACGAATAGCTTGACTTATCAAGCATTAAATGAAAAAGCAAATCAATTGGCACATTATTTACAAAAACAAGGTTTGCAAAAAGCAGATTTGGTTTGCGTATGCTTAGAACGTTCAATGGAAATGCTGATTAGTTTACTCGCCATTCAAAAATTAGCGGCAGCACACGTACCACTCGATCCAGCGTATCCAAAAGAAAGAATTAGTTACATCTTGAAAGACACTGATGCTACTATGGTGATTTGTAGCCAAGCTCAGTTACCGTTCATTGACGCAGAAAAAGTAACCCCGTTAGTCACCGAAACCTTTTGGAAAAAACTAGCAGAGGAGTCCAACGTTCAGCCGATAGTGGAACGTACTCCGCAAGATTTGAGCTATCTCATTTATACTTCGGGGTCTACGGGAGCACCCAAAGGTGTGATGATCGAACAACAAGGTTTAGTGAGCTTTTTATGGGCAATCCAGGCAGAATTACAAATGAAACCTGAAGAAAGTTTCCTTGCTATTTCTACTTACAGCTTCGACATTGCTTACCTCGAAATGTATTTACCCTTAGTGCTTGGCGCAAAAGTTATACTAGCGCCCGCAGAGGTGAAAATGGATGGTCAGCAACTCCAAGCCTTGATCGCTAAGACGGAGCCCAACTATTTACAAGCTACGCCTGCGAATTGGCAATTGCTCCTAGATAGCGGCTGGAAAAATGAAGAAGGCGTAGATATTCTCTGTGGGGGAGAAGCAATCAAAGAAAAACTAAAAAACAACTTGACAAGTTTGGGGAACCACCGCGTTTTTAATTTGTACGGTCCAACGGAAACGACAATCTGGTCAACCATCAAAAAATTGACGCTTGACGATCCGATTACGGTCGGTAAGCCAATTCCGAACGTTGAGGTTTATATTCTTACCGCAACAAATGGAACGAAATCACTAAGCACGAATGATCTGTGTCCCATCGGCGTGGTCGGAGAAATTTGTATTGGTGGAGACGGATTAGCGCGCGCCTATTTGAATCAACCCGATTTGACGCAAGAAAAATTCGTTGCTAATCCATTTAGTGGAACGGCTAATGCTCGCTTGTATCGTACGGGAGACTTAGGTCGTTGGTTACCGAACGGAGAATTAGAATGTTTGGGGAGAGTAGATGATCAAGTCAAAATTAGAGGACACCGAATTGAGCTAGGAGAAATTGAAAGTGTTTTGCAACAAGTCCCCGGAGTAGAACAATGTGTCGTTCTCGCTACGGAAGATACGACCGCAACAAAAATATTGGTCGCCTATTTGAGTACAAAAGGAGCTTCCGACGACGAATTTCAAGAAGCTATTCGTGCCCATCTGAAAATGAAACTTCCGGCCTATATGATGCCGAGTTTAATCAAAGCCGTCGAATCCTTTCCGCTGACACCCAACGGGAAAGTTGATAAAAAACGTTTGCCTCAATTACCGTCGAAAACTTTACTAAGTACGACTTACGTAGCTGCTCGGAACGAGTTAGAAAGAAAGTTAATCGCAATTTGGAAAGAGTTATTAGGCATTGAACAGATCGGTATTCACGACAACTTTTTTGAGTTGGGTGGACATTCGCTACTCGTCGGACGCTTGGTCGCTGAACTTCAAAAGAGCTTAGCGATTAGCATTCCCATTAAAGTGATTTTTGAGTACAGCAGTGTGGCAAAAATCTATGACTACTTAAGAATTACTAAGCTCATTGAGGAAGAAGATAGTGCAACAGAGTTTGACACTTTAGAGTTGTAAGCGGAGCATAAAAAATTGAACATCATGAGAAAAATAGTGCCGACAGATAAAAAGAAGATTTTTGAACTTTTAGCAAATGCGTTGACACAAGAAGTGACCGTTGCCCTCAACGGAGAAAAGCTAATCGTCAAACTACCGAAAGATAAAAAAGTAGACCAAGCTTTGATTGGCTTATTAAAAGCGAACAAAGAAGCGATTCGTAGTTTTTTGCAAGAAGAAGAAAATGCCTTAGCAGAGGTCAAGGCCGTCGAAGCCAAAATTCCAAGCTTCGATCGGCAGGAGGTCACAGCACCACCCTTGTCTTTTTCACAAGAGCGCTTGTGGTTTATTGATCGTCTGGAAGGAAGTACGCAGCATCACTTACCGGCAGTGTTGAACCTCAAAGGTAATTTAGAGCTTGAAACGCTAGCGTACGCTTTTCGCATGATTATCACACGGCACGAAATTCTACGAACGGTTTACCAAGAAAAAGAAAACGGAGAAGTCTTTCAGCAAGTTTTATCCACAACACAATTTTTTAAAGATTGGGAATTACCGCTCCAAGTATTTCCGGCAAACATGGCAGCTTCCGAAGTAGAAAATGTCATTTCGCAACTGGTCGCAAAACCCTTTGATCTACGGAAGGACGCAGGGATTCGCTTGCAGTTGTTTCAGCGTGCCGCAGAGGACTATATTTTGGTTTTGGTTTTTCATCACATTGCAACGGATGGTTGGTCGAGTGCAGTTTTTGTAAGAGAGTTGGCAGCGTGCTACGCGGCTAAAGCAGCGAATCGGATTCCTGATTTACCAAGTTTAGCCATACAATATGCCGATTATGCTTATTGGCAAAAGTCATTTTTCAAAGCACAACAGTTTGAACAAAAGATCAGCTATTGGCAAAATAAATTAAAAGGATTAGAAACGCTAAATTTACCAACGGACTTCCCTCGACCATTGGTACAGAGCAGCCGAGGTGCCACCGTACAAAGTGTCATCCAGCAAGATCAATACGCAGGATTAACCAAGTTGGCAACCCAAGAAGGTGCTACCTTGTTTATGGTTTTACTCGCGGGCTTCAAAGTTTTGTTACATCGCTACACCCAACAAGTTGACCTGACGGTAGGTACACCAACGGCAAATCGAGGAAAAAAAGAACTCGAGAATTTGATCGGTTTTTTTATTAATAGTTTGGTGTTGCGCAGCGACTTAAGTGGCGATCCTTTGTTTGTAGATTTATTGGCACAAGTAAAACAAACAGCTTTAGAGGCGTACAGTCACCAAGAAGTTCCTTTCGATCATATCGTCAATTTGCTGAGTCCCAGCCGAGATACGAGTCGCAGTCCTTTGTTTCAGGTAATGTTTATTTTACAAAATACGCCGGCGATTCCCAACCTAAGTTTCGGGGAAGTCGTTTTATCGGTTTATCCACTCGAACGAACAACTGCGCAATTTGACCTAAGTCTGAGCTTGCTAGAAAATGCAGGACAAATTTACCTTACGGCAGAATATTGCAGTGATTTATTTACGGAGACGACGGTAAGGAATTTATTGCGACACTACCAGACCTTATTAGAATCGATTGTTACGAATCCTCAAACAAAGATTAGTCAATTAACATTACTCCGTGCAGCAGATCGAAAGCAGTTACTTCATGATTTCAATGATACGAAAGTCCTTTTACCTAAAAACAAAACCTGCGTTGATTTATTTGCTGCACAAGTTTCCAAAACACCAAATAATCTTGCCGTAATTTTTGAAGCCGAAAGCTTAACTTACGCCGAATTAGATGCGCGCTCCAATCAATTGGCGCGCCACCTTCGCGAACGAGGAGCACAAGCCGAAAGTTTGGTCGTCATTTGTATTGATCGTTCGCCGGAGATGATCATTGGCTTATGGGGGATTTTAAAATCTGGAGCAGCGTACTTGCCCATAGACGTAGCGCATCCGCAAGAAAGAATTGAGTATTTATTAGAAGATAGTCAAGCTAAATTCGTAGTAACCAATGGCGCTTATGCCGAAAAATTTTCAAGGATTCCAGCCGAACATTGCATTTTGATTGACGCTGATTGGTCCACTATTGCACAACAAGAATCGGCGCCATTATCTATTGAAATTCAAGCGCATGATTTGGCGTACATTATTTATACGTCGGGATCAACGGGCACTCCAAAAGGGGTGATGATTGAACATCGTGGGATGCTCAACCTAATCTTAGATCATATTGATCGCCTAAGTATTACGGAGCAAGATCGGATTTCTCAATTTGTTTCTATGTCTTTTGATGCTTCTATTCCAGAATTATTTATGAGTGTCTTGACGGGAGCAAGTCTTGTCTTGTTGAGTAAAGAAAGAATTGCGGATCCTAGTTCATTTTTAGCCTACATCAAAGCAAAAGAACTAACCGTCTGTTCTTTGATGCCCGCTTATCTCAGTACTTTTGATCCAGAGGAATTGACTTTTTTGCGTGTAATTATGACGGGAGGAGATGTCGCCAACGTAGAGAAAGCAGTGGCTTGTGCTGCCTTTTGTGATTTTTTTAATTTTTACGGACCAACGGAATGTACCGTTTGTGCCACCGTTTATCAAGTGCGCCCTCAGGATGAAACGAGAACACAGTTGCCCATTGGTAAATCAATTGCGAATACCCAAGTTTATATATTAGACGAACACCAACAGTTAGTTCCTCCCAACGTGGAAGGAGAAATTTGCATTGCAGGCCTTGGTTTGGCGAGAGCCTATTTGAATCGCCCCGAGTTAACCGCAGAAAAATACATTTCAAATCCTTTTGTTGAAGGTACTAAAATGTATCGAACGGGAGACAAAGGAAAATATTTGTCAGATGGGAATATTGCATTTTTAGGAAGACTAGATAATCAAGTTAAAATTAGAGGACACCGGATTGAGTTAGGCGAAATTGAGGTCGTATTGGAAGCATCGCCTTTCGTTAATCAAGCCGTGGTGGTCGTGCATCAAGATGCCGAAGAAACCTCGCATTTAGTCGCGTATCTAAAAGTGACAGCTGCCTACGAACGCGCAGTATTGTATCGCTATTTACAAGCACAATTAACTGTGTATATGATTCCGGCAATGCTAATTCCAATGTCTGAATTTCCACTGACTACGGGAGGGAAAGTGGATCGAAAAGCACTTCCCAAACCGGAACTCAGCAGCTTAGGAACAAACACTTATCTTGCTCCTACGAGTGAACTTGAGGAGCAATTAGTAGAGATTTGGCAAGCCTATTTACCCGTCAAAAAAATCGGCATTCAAGATGATTTTTTCCAATTAGGTGGACATTCTCTTTTAGCAACACGCGTAGTGTCAGGTATTCGAAAAGAATTACAGTTAGAAATTCCAATTAAAGATTTTTTTGCTAATCCTACGGTTGAACAGCTGGCTAATTTTATTTCAGGAACCGCGGTAAAGGCAATCTTACCGATGGTTTCTGTGGCCGATCGACCTGAAAAAATACCCTTGTCGTTTTCACAAGAACGCTTGTGGTTTTTAGACAAATTAGGAAGTACCGTTCATTATCATATGCCGAGCGTTCAGCGATTACAAGGAAATATTGACCTTGAGGTATTGACGGCAGCTTTTAGAGGCGTGGTAAATCGGCACGAAGTATTACGCACTGTTTTTAAGGAAGAAGAAGGGAACGCTTATCAATTAATTTTAGCAAAAGATCAGTGGCAACTTGATTTTAATACTTCCTTTATTGGAAAAGAAAAAGCATTGCTTACGCAGGCGATAGACAAACTTGTCACGACTCCCTTTGATTTGTCAAAAGACCATATGTTGCGTGCGCATTTATTACAATGTGCCGAAGCGGAATACGTCCTAGTCATTGTCATTCACCACATTGCTTCGGATGGCTGGTCAAATTCGATCTTTTTTGGAGAATTGATGGAATTGTATCGCGCACAAAAGGAAAATCGAAAAGCACAACTTAAAGATTTGCCCTTGCAGTATGCGGATTATGCTTTGTGGCAACGGCAATATTTGGAAGGAGAGATACTAGAACGGCAGTTAGATTATTGGGAAAAGAAACTCGCGGATTTAGAAGTATTGAACCTACCGATTGATTTCATTCGACCACCAGTACAAAGCACGAATGGGAAGCATCATTACTTTGAACTTTCATCAGATACGGTGCAGGCCTTAAATGCACTCGCCCAACGGGAAGGCGTAACGTTGTTTATGTTGCTCCTAACGATCTTTAAAGTATTGTTGTACAAATATACGGGACAAGCGCATATTTGTGTTGGTAGTCCTACGGCTAATCGTACGCAAGCAAGTATCGAACATCTGATTGGCTTTTTTGTAAATACCTTAGTGTTGAATAGTGATCTTAGTGCAAATCCTAGGTTTACAGATTTACTAGCACAAGTCAAACTAACAACCCTAGAAGCATACGATCACCAAGAAGTACCTTTTGAAAAAATTGTAGATCGGGTAGAGTCGGAGCGCGATATGAGTCGGAGTTCTTTGTTTCAGGTGATGTTTTCGGTAGAGCGAGATTTAGGGATTACAACGGTTGATTTAGCATCAACGACCAACGCGGACGCACCGACGGAGAAAGCCGCAGCAAACTTAAGCAAAGAAGATTTTACCTACGATACGGCAAAGTTTGAATTGAGTTTTGACGTGATTGCTCACGCGGATCAGCTCACTGTCATCATTGAGTATTGCACGGATCTATTTTTGACGAGTACGATCGAACGCATGGCTTTAAACTTTGAGCAACTCATCGATGCCGTTTTAGCAAACCCACAAAAAGAAATCGCCTACTTAGATATTTTAAGTGAAAAAGAAAAGCATTTATTAGTCAACAGTTTCAACGCTACTGATTATGATTTTCGGAAAGATCAAACGGCGATAGATTTATTTCAAACGCAAGTAGAGCAAAGAGCTGCGCAGCCCGCCGTTATTTTTCAAGAAGAAGTTTTAAGCTACGAGGATTTAGAAGAACAATCCAATCAACTAGCACACTATCTGCAAACTCAAGGCGTACAGCAAGGTGAAATGGTAGGCGTTTGCCTCGATCGGTCCGCAAAAGTAATTGTTGCGCTATTGGCCATTTTAAAAGCAGGCGCGGTTTATTTGCCAATTGATCCCAATTATCCCCAAGAGCGAATGGATTATCTCCTCGACGATAGTGGTGCGCAAACAATTATCACTTTTCAAAAACATCAAGCTCATTTCACTAACTCAACAACGAGGAATTTAAAAATAGTTTTATTAGAAAAAGATGCGCGCCAAATTGAGGGCGAGCCATGTATCCCTCTGGCTGTAAAGGTAAAACCGACGGATCTCGCCTACGTCATTTACACCTCAGGAAGTACCGGAAGACCGAAAGGCGTATTGGTGGAACATAGAAGCATGATCAATGCCGCTTATGCTTGGGAGAAAGACTATGTGTTGGATGAAACGACCCATTTGTTACAACTCGCTAATTTTGCTTTTGACGTATTCATCGGAGATGTTTGCCGAGCCTTGTTTTTCGGTGGGCGAATGGTGATTAGTGCAGCAGAAGATCGCTTGGATGTTTTAGCCTTATACGATTTAATCAAAACACAGCAAATTACGATTGTAGAACTAACGCCCGCGCTTGCTTTTCCCTTAATGGATTACATTTATGAACAAAGCTTGCCGATTGATTCCCTACGGTTACTCATTCTAGGTTCAGACGTTTGTCCCGTGACGGATTTTCTTAGATTACACCGTCGCTTTGGTCAACAAATGCGAATTTTGAATAGCTACGGGACAACGGAAACGACGATTGATAGTGCTTATTTTGAATTGGAAAAAGAAGATCAACTGCAGTCCTTAGCGACGGTACCGATTGGAAAACCCTTAGCCAATACACAGTTTTACTTACTTAGTCAATACTTAGAATTAGTGCCGATCGGAGTAGTTGGAGAAATCATGATTGGCGGTGCGGGTCTAGCAAGAGCGTATTTGAATCAATCTGAGCTACAAGCGAAAAAGTTTATTGCCAATCCTTTTCGCAGCGGCGAGCGATTATATCGTACGGGTGATTTAGGTAGATATTTACCCGATGGAAATCTGGCTTTTTTAGGTAGGAATGATGATCAAGTCAAAATTCGCGGCTATCGGATAGAGTTAGAAGAAGTGGAACGGGTACTACAAGCTTGCCCTTTTGTCGAACAAGCAGTCGTGATCGCTCGGACAACTAAAACCAATCAAAAAGCTATTTTTGCTTATCTCAGCTCAACGGAAAAAGACCTACAACAATCAGCGATTGATGCTTACCTAAAATCAAATCTACCCGCTTATATGATTCCTGCCGCTTGGCAAGAGATGGAAGCTTTGCCGCTGAGTGCCAATGGTAAAATAGACCGAAAAGCACTTCCGGTGATTGATTTCCAGGAAAACCTAAACGAGCGTTACACGGCTCCCCGCAACACCGTAGAAAAAGATCTAGCTCAGATTTGGGCAGCGTTATTGAAGCTCGAACAAGTAGGCATTCACGATAACTTCTTCCAACTAGGTGGCGATTCTATTATTACGATTCAGGTGGTAAGCAAAGCCAAACAACTTGGTTATCAATTATCGCCAAGGAACATATTTGAGTTGCAAACGATCGCGGCGCTTTCCGAGCTTGCTGTTTCTCAAGAAAATCTCACCGTTGCAGAGCAAGGTCAACTCACTGGAGCAGTCCCACTTTTACCGATTCAGCAATATTATTTTGAAAAGGAATATGATGGTACCTCGCATTACAATCAAGCAATTTTAATTCCTGTAGACCGAACAGTTGCAGTTGCTAATTTAGATGTCGTCCTACGAGCATTAGTCCAACAACACGACGCGTTAAGGTTTAGCTACCAAAAAGAAGAAGGGCAGTGGTCACAACGTTACGGTGCGGTAATTCCTACGGTAACGCTCGCATCAATTGCCGAACAAAGTTTTGAAACAAAACTTGCGTACCACGCTGCCATTACGGATATCTGCAACCAATACCAAAAAAGCTTATCCATCGAAAAGGGGGAGTTGATCAAATTGGTCATGATTGAAACGCCAGCGACGGAAACGGAGAATTATCTCTTTTTTGTGATTCACCACCTCGCAGTAGATGGCGTTTCTTGGCGAATTATTATTGATCATTTTACGAATGCATTAACCGCATTGGCTGAAGGGAAAAAAATTGAACTCGGACCAAAAACCAGCTCTTATCGAGATTGGGCAAAATTTCTACAAACTTTCGTCAAAAGAAAATCGGTGCTTGCCCAATTACCGTACTGGAAAAAAGTAACGGAAGGTTTTCAAGCGCTACCTGTTGATCATCAAATAACAACCCGATCAACGAAAGCGATAAAAGAGTATTCGCTTAGACTAAATCGGGAGACAACGAGTGCCTTATTGCGCGAAGTGAATCAAGCTTACCAAACAGAGATTGATGATATTTTATTAAGTGCTTTAGCAAAAACCATTGGAGAATGGTCTGGAAATAGTAAGTTGGTCGTGGGAATAGAAGGACATGGAAGGGAAGATTTATCTCCGACGATTGACACTAGCAGCACGGTAGGTTGGTTTACGAACCTTTATCCAGTCGCTTTATCCTTGGAGGAAAACCAAACAGCGCGCACACTGATCAAGTCCATTAAGGAACAACTGCGGACCGTTCCTCAAAAAGGAATTGCTTATGGCGCGCTACGGTATTTACATCCAGATCTTGAGCTTAGGGAAAGTCTATCTTCAGATGATTGGAATATCATTTTTAATTATCTCGGTCAGTTTGACGGAGGAGGTGAAGAAGCATCCGCTAGTGCGAAGAAAGAGACAGAACGACTCGAAATTTCATCCGGTGCGATGCTCGCAGATACCTGTCCCGTATTAACTCCTTTGGAATTGAATGCTTCGATTACGGGAGGAGAACTATTAATGAATTGGAGCTACGTTGAACCGGAATTTGAGGAAGCTACCATTGTGCAGTTATCTACGAGCTTTCAAGCTAATTTGGAGCAATTGATTCTCCACTGCCAGCAGCGAAAACAGACAGAGCGCACGGCATCGGATTACGGTTTAGCGCCGATGGTGACACAAGCTGCACTTGACAAATTCTTAGCGACGAAAGAAAACGGTATTCCCCGGCAGGATCAAATTGAGTCGATCTGCCGATTGAGCGCAGCTCAAGAAGGAATGTTATTTCACCATCTTTTTGATCAAAGTGGAAATGCTTACCACGAGCAATATATTTTTGATTTTCCGAAAGGATTAGATCCCGTTATTTTTAAATCTTGTTGGGAATTGTTAGTGCAAAAACACAGCATCTTGCGAACGGCAATCTATCATGATGCCTTGACGATTCCAATTCAATGCACCTTACGGGAAGTAGAAATTCCTTTTGCAGTGCACGACTATGCTAGTTTTTCAAAAGAAGAACAAAGTACCCGAATCGAGGAATTTTTACAAGCCGATTTACAAAATGGACTAGATTTTACCAAGGCTCCTATTTTAAAAATTAATTTATTTAAAACAGATAAAGTTGCTTATACTTTAGTATGGACTTGTCATCATATTATTTTAGATGGTTGGTCCATGCCTGTCATTTTTAGAGAGTTGTTATATGCTTACGAGCGCTTGATTAAAGGCGAACCAGTTACCCTCGGAGCGGTAGATCATTACGAAGATTTTATTAAACATATCCATGCTAAAGATGCATACGCGGAAGAACATTTCTGGAAAAACTATTTAGCTAATTTTGAAAGTCCAAGTTTATTGCCTTTCGTCAGTAATAACTTAGATCGAAATAAAGGCGTTGGACTCGTTAAAAATGTTTCGCTCAATTTTGATGAAAATCAACTCCTGCAGTTAAAGGAACTTGTAAAAGCACAACGCTTGACCATCAATACGCTGCTCGAAGGCGTTTGGGCATTCTTGTTGTCTAATTATACGGCACAAACAGATACTGTTTTTGGAATTACTGTTTCGGGGAGACCAACAGACCTCAAAGACGCCGCAGAAAAAGTAGGGCTTTACATCAATACAATTCCACTGCGTGTTACTTACGCTAAGGAGCAAAAATTAGTTGATTTCTTAAAGGAAATTCAGCAAGGACAACTCTCCGTGATGGAATACCAACATAGTGGATTAAGCGATATTCAACGCTGGTCAGCAACTTCGGGAGACTTGTTTGATAGTATTCTAGTGATAGAAAGTTATCCTATAGGAGATTTGATGGAAACGGATTGGACTTTAGAAACCGGCAATATTCGTATCGAGGAACAGACGAACTATTTACTTACGATTAATATTGAAATAACCAGAACACTCAATCTTAATTTTAGCTATAATAGTGCCTTACTGCAAGGTGATTTTGTCGAGATGATGAAAAACCACTTCGAGGCGGTTTTGCAGCAAATCATTGCTAAAACAGCTGCCGAGATTGAAGTTTGTCAACTGAAAGATTTATCGCTACTATCCACAGTGGAACGCGCAATTATCTTAGGACAAAAATCTACTCGTGATGGAGACTGGTTCAACGAAGGAGCAAAGGATTTAGGCAATGATACGCCGATTAACCTACGCTTTGAAGCGATCGTTGCCGATTTTCCTGATGCAATAGCGGTGATACACGGCGACGAAAGCTACAGCTATCAGGCATTGAATATCCGCGCCAATCAAATTGCAGCGGCATTACAACAATCCGGTATTCAAGCGGGGGATTTTGTTGGAGTCTATCTGGAAAGAGGGACTCAACTGGTAAGTAGTTTGATGGGAATCCTCAAAGCGGGGGCGGTTTACTTACCACTAGATACACAAAACCCAGCGGAACGGATTGAAGGCATGATGCGACAAAGTGGCTTACAAGCAGTTTTTAGTACACCGGAATTAGTTGATCGCTTGACCGAATTACCGGTGCCTCGACTTTTTTTATTAGAAACTTGTTCAACAGACAAACGAGCTAACTTAGAAAGTCGGTATGACAGTCAAATTATCGACCGACAAAGCATCGACAACGCCACGTCCGAAAACCCAATCAATCAAAACGAGCTTGAAAGTTGGGCTTACCTACTATATACTTCTGGATCAACAGGAACGCCAAAAGGAGCGATTACCCGCCACGATGGCGCCATCAATCATATGCTAGCGGAGTACGAAGCAATGCATTTGGAAACTGGATTTCGATTTTTGCAAAGCGCAGGCATTGGCTCAGATATCTCGATGTGGCAAATACTAGGACCATTATTGAGAGCGGGAACAACGGTAATCATCGATAAGTTCGATTTACTTAATTTTGCGGCTGTCCTTAAATTAATCGAAGACAGGAGCATCACTTTGGTTGAATTTGTTCCTTCTTACGTTTGGGGAATGATTGATCACCTCAAAACGTTGACTACACGACCCAATTTATCTCCTTTACAATACCTCATGCTCAGTGGAGAAGAAGCGCCTGTAGCTTTAGTCAATCAATGGAAAGCATACTATCCGGCTATTAATATTTTGAATGGTTATGGTCCTTGTGAAGCTTCGGATGATATTGCTCAATACGAAATAACAGCGCCTTTATCCTCAGCAATAGCACGCGTGCCGATTGGTCGACCGATTGCGAATATGAACATTGTGATACTAGATGCGCAAGGAGCACTGTGTCCGATCGGAGTCGCGGGAGAATTGTGTGTATCGGGGATTGGCGTAGGAGCAGGATATTGGGGAATGCCAGCGCGTACCGCTGCGAGTTTTATCAAAAATCCTTTTCCGGAACTATTAGGAGATACAATGTATAAAACGGGTGATTTAGCACGTTGGTTACCTAATGGAGAACTTGATTTCTTAGGCAGAATAGATCGACAAGTGAAAGTGCGTGGTCATCGAATTGAACTGGGAGAAATTGAAAGTATTTTACGAAGTGCCAATGGAATAAAAGAAGCGCATCTGCTGGTACACGATTTCGAAGCAGAAACAACCGCAACTTCCCAAAAGCAATTACTCGCCTTTATCGTAGCGGAAGAAGATAAAAACACTGCACTCGAAGAAATGCTACGCGCGCAATTATTACAATTGTGTCAAGCGCATTTTCCAACGTATATGCAACCCGACCAATTCTGCTTTATTGATCAAATGCCACAGAATTTAAGTGATAAAGTTGATGATAAAGCCTTGGTGGAATTATTCATTAACGAGTATCAAGCGATTCCGCAAAGAACAAGTAATAAGAAAAAATACTTGGCTCCAAATACCGCAACCGAACAACAAATTGCTCAAATTTGGATGGATACTTTACGGATTGAGCAAGTAAGTAGAGACGACGACTTTTTTGAATTAGGAGGACATTCTCTCTTGGCAACGCGGGTCGCATCTGCCATCAAAAAGCAATTTACAAAAACCGTATCAATTAGAACGCTTTTTCAAAAAACAACAATTTCTAGCTTAGCAAAATGTATTGATCAAGCTTTGGTGGAAAATACAATTCCTGCGCTCACGCTGGAAGCTCGACCGGATAAAATTCCTTTATCTTTTGCACAAGAACGACTTTGGTTTATTGATCAACTACAAGGAAGTGTGCAATATCATATGCCTTACGTTCACCGGATTGAAGCCGAAATCGACCCGACGATATTAGCCGCAGCATTTCAAGCTTTAGTCAATCGCCACGAAATTCTACGCACGGTATTGATTGAAGAAGAAGCTGGCGTTTTTCAAACTATTTTACCCGAAAACCAATGGTCGTTTTCTTACGAAAAACAATTGGGCGCTAAAAAAGCGGAACTTCAGGAACAGGTAGAGTCGATTTTGGCAGAACCGTTTAATTTAGCGAAAGATCATCCGCTACGGGTAAAATTGATTCAAGTAGCCCCCAAGGATTATCTCTTGGTAATGGTCTTACATCACATCGCCGGTGATGCTTGGTCAGATGAAATTCTCTATGGTGAATTGATCGAATTATATCAAGCGAAGCACGAAGGAAGAGCGGCAAAACTGAAAGACTTTAGCTTACAATATGCGGATTACGCAATCTGGCAACGGCGTTATATTGACGGGGAAGTTTTGCAAACCAAAATGGCTTATTGGGAAACTCAATTAGCGCAGCTAGAGATCCTAGATTTACCGGTTGATTTTCCTAGACCCGCAATCCAAAGCACACGAGGGAATGAATTTGATTTTTATCTCGAACAGGAGATGGTCGCGAAACTGGAAGCCTTCGCACAAGATTCGGGCGTCACGATGTTTATGTTATTATTGTCGGCGTTCAAGGTTTTATTATATAAGTATACGGAACAAAAAGATATCTGTATCGGCACGCCAATTGCAAATCGAACGGACGCCAATATTGAGCATTTGATTGGTTTCTTTGTAAATACTTTGGTGTTGCGTAGTAATCTAAGTGGGAATCCTAGCTTCCGGTCTTTTTTAGCACAAGTAAAAGCAACAACACTAGCCGCTTACGATCACCAAGAAGTACCTTTCGAAAAAATTGTTGATCGCCTCGTTGATCAGCGAGATCAGAGCCGAAGTCCCTTGTTTCAAGTGCTATTTGCCTACGAGAGTGATCCTAAGGTTTCCAACGTAGAAGGACTGAATTTTGAGGCGACTGTAGCACCAACTTCGGCTCAAGATCATCCGGAAAACATACCGGTAGAAAAATATTTTACGACGGAAACGGCCATTTATGAATTGAGTTTTAATATCAACCATCGGGCGGATGGCATGAGTTGTTCCATCGAATATTGTAGCGATTTGTATTTGCCGGATACCATTGCTAAAATGGGACAACATTTTAAAAACCTCTTAAGAGAATTACTGGCTGCTGCTGAACTTCCCCTTAGTGAGGTCGAGATGTTGAGTGCTGCGGAGCAAAAACAGTTATTACTTGACTTTAATCCAGCTCCAGAAAGTCAGACGGTTGCACAAACTAGTTTAGATTTATTTGCCACTTGCGTGGAAAAATATCCAGATCAAATCGCAGTCCTTTTCGGAACAGAAAAATTAACTTATCAAGCCTTAGATCGTCGAGCAAATCAGTTGGCGCATTACTTATTGGCACAAGGGGTAGAAAGGGAAGACTTGGTGGTGATTTGTTTAGAACGTTCCGTGGAGGCAATCATATCAATACTAGGAATTTTGAAAGCGGGCGCGGCTTACTTACCCATTGATCCTACTTATCCGCAAGCGCGGATCGCTTACATGATGGAAGATAGTAAAGCGAAATTTGTAATCACGAATTCCACCGAGCAAGCCCTATTCGGAAAAAATAATTCGGTGAAACGGATCTCCTTATCTATCCTTGCTGAAAAGATTGCCAAAGAACCTAATACCGCTCCAGTACTTAAGATTCAGCCGGAGCAATTGATGTACGTGATTTATACTTCTGGATCTACCGGAAATCCAAAAGGAGTGATGATTGAGCATCGTAGCAACGCGAATATGGCGATTGCGCAAGCACAAATTTTTGAAATTAAGTCTACCGATCGAGTCTTACAATTTGCATCTTTATCCTTTGATGCCTCGATCTCAGAGATTATGATGACACTTACACAAGGCGCTAGTTTAGTCCTCGTGGCGGCAGCAGTCATTGCGGAACCTACTGCGTTTCTTGAGTATGTGAGAAAGCAGGAAGTATCGGTAGTAACTCTTCCGCCGG
>CALFBG010000242.1 GCA_937951685.1 uncultured Saprospiraceae bacterium
ACTGCTGGTGCGTACAACTTTTCCTTTCCTACTGACCAACTCACCGCAGGCGTATACAACTGCGTGATAGAAGTCAACGGAAAAGTCACAACGACGCGCATTGTAAAAATCAAAGACTAATCGATATAAGTACTAAGACAAAATTACTTTGCCATTAAATTGTGTTAGATTTTGATCAGTATTGAGGCACGAAAACCGCCCTAAGCCTTTGCTTAGGAAGGCTTTGAGTAACGAAAAGACTGGTCAAAAGATGATGCAAGTTAATAAGTGATTTAATTTGTCTTAGTACTTAAGTCGCTTTTGAGATAAAACGATTAGTATTTATTACAATGATAGCTTTGTAAGCAAATCGAAAAACTTTGTATCTCTGCTCAATATAGTCCTATTCTACTCGCGTAGATTAGGACTTTTTTTATGGAAGTTTAAGGAATAAACGTAATTGACCACTAGCGTAAAATGCCTCAACTTAGCATCAGCAATTATTTAAAAAAATAAAGAAACAATAGATAGGGGAAGCGATTGAAAATCAATTATCAATGCTTCCAAAAAAAAAGCCCTTAATCAAATAAGGGCATTAAGAATGTTTAGTTTTTTAGACCTTCGCCTCTCACTTACGCTGTTGTAAGTAAGAGGCTTTTTAGTTGCTTTAACAAAAAGATTTAGCCGATTAAAAGATTTTGGTCTGTCCACCTGGTTTCACATCAAGATCGATACTATCTCCTGCTTTCAGCTTCGTCTTCGCATTTTCGTCTTCAATCTCTTTAATGCCCGTCAGGCGTTGATCACTCAACTTATTCCCCAATGCTTTCCAACCTTTTACATCAATAAATTCTGACAAGTTAATTTCTCCGTCCATTTTTTGGGACTTCACTTTCATGGTATAAGCAACTTTAGCGTCGTCTTTGATCGTCGCAAACATCAACTTAGAACTTCTATGTTCCGTGATATAACTATACCGTTGATTATTTTTCTGCGTTTCGATATTGAAGCGTTTTACCATCGTCCACCCTTTATTACCATCATAATACATTGCACTCACCACGAGCTTCGGGTCAAACTTACCGAGATAAAGTAGTTCTTTCGGATCGAATTTTTTCATTAAATCGTAATCAAGTACTTCGTAGCTTCCATCTTTATATAAGGCAAAAAGATCGTCTCCCGTATCAAACTCACCTAAGTAACGTCCACGCTCCGAGGTATTTAATCGGCAACTTACCTCATCCAACCACACTTTTTGCGCCCCTAAAGTCGACTTACCCGCTTCTTTTTGAGTAATTTTCCGAACGGGATATTTCGTCAAAACGTTTCCTTGCGTACCTCGACCTTTAATCGCGATTTCGTCAAAATCAAAATCAAAAACCTTCTTCTTCGCGCTACACCCTTGCGAGAGTTGTACCGTTACGATTTCAGATTCGCCGTTAGGATTAGCCGTAAGGTAATGGACTTTAGACTTTGGATTTCCTTTTGTCAAATGATACTCTTTGTCTCTCGTGACCGCCATAACATTAAATCGCTTCGCGAAGGAGCGCCCTGTTTTGCTATCAACATAGATTAAATTGTAAGTTGTACGGTCGTCTCCTTTTTTCCAAACGGCTACGTGTAGGATATTTTTTCCCATAAAAACCTTATCCGAAATTCTAGAGACCTGACAAACCCCATCCGCGCGAATTACAATAATATCATCGATATCAGAACACTCACAAACGTACTCGTCTTTTTTCATTCCGTATCCAATAAAACCATCTTTACGATTGACGTAAAGCTTCGAATTATTAGCGACTACCTCCGTAGCTTTGATTGTATCAAAAGTTGTAATTTTCGTTTTGCGTTCTCTCCCTTTTCCATACTTCACTAATAATCGCTCGAAATAAGCAACGGAAAATTCCGTCAAGTGAGCTAAATCATGCTTCACTTGTTTTAGTTCTGCTTCAATCTTTTCGATTAATTCGTCTGCTTTGAAAGAATTATATTTTGAAATTCGCTTAATCCGAATTTCGGTCAATCTAGTAATATCATCTTGAGTAATATCTCGCAGTAATTTAATCCGTTTATCTCCCCGTTTAGCTTTCTCCCCGGGAGTAACGACGTATTTCTTCAGCGCTTCATCAATGGTAGAAATTACCGCTTCCCAAGTTTCACACTCTTCAATCTCTCGGTATATTCTATTTTGGATAAATATTTTCTCTAGACTTGAAAAGTGCCATTTTTCCTCTAGTTCACTCTTTTTAATTTCTAGCTCTTGCCTCAATAAATCTTTGGTATTCTCCGTACTTAAGCGCAAGATTTCATTGACGTCCATAAAGCAAGGCTTATCATCAATAATGACACAAGCATTCGGAGAAATGGAAACTTCACAATTCGTAAAAGCCATTAGCGCATCAATAGTCACGTCTGGCGAAACCCCAGGTGCTAGATCAACCAAAATTTCTACCTCTTTCGCGGTATTATCTATAACTTTTTTAATTTTGATTTTACCTTTATCGTTCGCTTTGACAATACTCTCAATCAGATTATTAGTCGTAACCCCGTAAGGCAGTTCTCTGATTACAAGGGTTCCCTTGTTTAACTGTTCCACCTTCGCTCTCACCTTTACGCGACCGCCACGTTTTCCCCCGTTGTATTCACTGACATCAATAAAGCCCGCCGTCAAGAAATCCGGATAAATCTTTACATTTTTACCTTGTAGGATTTTAATGGAAGCTTTGATTAACTCTACGAAGTTGTGTGGTAAAATTTTGGTAGACAAGCCGACTGCAATTCCTTCTACCCCTTGCGAAAGCAACAACGGAAATTTCATCGGAAGATTAACCGGTTCATTTTTCCGACCATCATAAGAAATCTGCCATTCGGTGGTTTGACCATTAAAAGCAACATCTAAGGCAAACTTAGTCAATCGTGCCTCAATATATCTAGCTGCGGCTGCTCGATCCCCCGTACGATAATCCCCCCAGTTTCCTTGACAATCAATCAGTAAATCTTTTTGTCCTAGATTGACAAGTGCGTCGCCAATGGCAGCATCTCCGTGAGGGTGATATTGCATGGTTTGTCCAATCACGTTGGCTACTTTGTGAAATCGACCATCATCCATTTCCTTTAATGCGTGCAAAATTCGGCGTTGCACGGGCTTCAAGCCATCACCAATATAAGGGACGGCACGTTCAAGAATAACGTAGGAAGCATAATCTAAGAAATAATCTTTATACATTCCCGATAAGGTAATCATCCCCTCTTCGGTGTGTGTAGAAGAAATGGGCGGCTCCTGTTGCTCTATTTTTTTATTTGCCATATTTTGAAATTCTATCGCGAGGATTTAAAAGCAGGTTTAAATAATATGAAATAAACCCAGCTCTGAGATCGTTAGCGTACTGAATAGTTTAAAAACAACTTTTCTTGAGTTGACCCCACAAAAAAACGAAACTTAAATTTCGTGTTCAAGTCTTAAGTAATCAAATTATCAAAATCGTTCATAATAATCACAAATATAATTTTTTTCATTCGAAATGTAAATTATTTGCGTATTAAATGTCATTAATTCAGGACTATTCAAGTTATTCTCGTTCGCTTAAATAATTCCCTGCGGAAGCAATTACGTCAACTACCTTGCTTTTCTTGTGTTAAAATCTGGTTAAGCGACAAGATTATTTCCCCAAAATCCATTTTTATTCTTACATTGAAGTAATGAGACAAGTATAACCAGTCCATTTAATCAGTAGTGAGTCGGAAGTCAATCCGATAAATCTCCTCATAGAAAATGCCAATTTTAATATACTTGCTACCGAGGCTTCTATTACATGTATTTCATAGAAATAGTCTACGGTCAGCATTACATCCAATTTGGATAATCCTTAAAAACTAAAGCAAAAATGAATTTCCAAAATTAAGTTGAGCCACTGGTAAATTCAAAGCTGCTTTAAACGAAAATTAATAATCAAACGAGGAAGTTACCCTACAATCTTTCTGTAGCGGTAGAACTACTTCCGTGCGAAGCAGCAATTCTTACTCCTAGCGCGTTTTACCTTTGATTATTTGTTATAGAGACGAAAACGAAAGAGAATTCCCCTTTTGTTAAGTTGTAATTTCCGGTTTTTAGGGCTAACTTTATTAAATTGTTCACCGATGGAAATTGCTTTGCAATTGCAACACGAAGAAAAAGATTTTATCTCCGCCTGTATTAATAAAGAACGATGGGCACAAAAAAAGCTATATGAAGATCACTATAGCAAGATGATGGGGGTATGTCTTCGCTATTCTAACAATCGGGAAGATGCACTAGATATTCTTCACGAAAGCTTTATTAAAGTTTTTAGAAATTTGGAAAAATATCAAACTGGAACTTCTCTTTCTGCTTGGATTCGGCGGATCATGGTGAATACTTCCATTGATTTTTATCGTAAAAGTATTCGTAAACGTACTGAGGATTTAGATACTGCTTATCACCTCAGCACCAACGATGCCGATGCCGTCAGCCAATGCACAGAAAAAGAAATCTTAAGTGCGGTACAAACGCTTTCACCAGCTTACCGTGCCGTTTTCAACCTATACATAATTGAAGGATATTCACACAGAGAGATCGCGGAACAACTCGGCATTACCGAAAGTACTTCTCGATCTAATTTAGTTAAAGCAAGATTAAAATTAAAGGCAATACTTTCGAGTAAGTTTATTGGGTATGGAAAATAAGCATTTTGATAAAAAGATAAGAGAAAAGTTGCAAGACTTGGAGGGGGATTTTTTCCCTAGTGATTGGAGTGCCTTCGAGCAGCGCCTCGACCTGGATAATAATCCCGCTACCGAACCAGAACTTGAAGATCTCTATTTTGACGGCGTTGTCCACGATAAGCTCAACGACATGGAGGTTCCTTACCAAGAATCTCACTGGCAATTAATGAGTCAAAAGCTAGACGATGCATTTTCTTGGCGTAGAAAAATCTACAAGTATAAAGTGATTGAGTTAGCCTTGATGAGCTTGGTCATCTTTACTTTTGTGCAATTTATGACCAATCACGAGCAAAAAGTTCGTCCCACTGAGCATAAAAATAATCCAACCAGCGTTGAAACACCAAGGGTTCAACTTGTACCTGCTACGACCGAAACAGCCGGAACAATCGCCGCTACAACTAGTGATACCGGTTCCGCAAAAGAAAGCCAACAACTCGTAAAGCAAAAAAAAGTAGCCACTCAAAAAACAGAAAATTTCAGTATCATACCTCAGGCTTCCGCTATTGCTTCTACGCCAACCGTAGTAGCCAATACAAAGCTTACAACGATTGTTCCGCTCACAGACTTTAAGCAATTGGCTGAATTACCCTTGGTAATAAATAAGGTGTTAAAACCAATAGCGGTTGCACCTCAAGTGCAAAAAAACAGTTCTCCCCAACAACAATATTTTTCTTCGACTACTGCTCCATTGGAAACGCGCTCTTCAGATTTAGAGAAAAAACCTTCTACTTCAGGAGTGCCGACAACTAGTTTTTCAACTGCTCGGGATAAATTTTCGCAAGCTATTCTTCCGCTTGATGAGCAGGTCTTACTACCACTCGCTGCTGATGAAGAGCAAATGCAAGAAAAAAACTTAGCGTATACTTTGCCTAGCTTGAAACAAACTGGCTTGCGTTTCGGGATGTTTAGTACCATGGATTATAATTACGTACTAACTCCTTACGATGTTTTATTTGAAAACGAAGCGGGGATTCGTACCGCGATTGGCTATAGTGCTGGTTTTAGTTTAGGTTTTCGTTTTACGAGGTTTGAGTTAGAAACAGGAGCTTCTTTTGCCGTTAATAAATACACCCAAAATCTTAGTGAGATTGTTGGTAGTGGTAATGGTTTAGAATACTTACTCATTGATGAGTTAAAAGATATCGAACTAAACGTACTTAAAGTTCCTTTGAATCTGCGTTATACTTTTGCAAAATTTGGCAAATGGCATACTTATGTACTTTCTGGCGTTTCTTTAAATATGGCCATTCAAGCCAACTATGATCGCCAGCAAACCTTCTTAACGAAAGCTTCTGCACGAGGCTTCAATAACTTTAAAGCTAGCTTAGACGAACCTTTAGCTTTAGATAATAAAAAATATCCTGACGGTTTGTTGGAAGGTGGCAACTTTATGGAGAATAGTTACTTTACGACGAATATTGGTTTGGGGATTGAGCGGATTCTTTCGCCCCGCTGGAGCCTATTTTTCCAACCTTCTTACCACCATTTTATTCAGATCTCGGAAGAACGATTAGGGCCTAACAAAGATCGTATCAATACTTTTTCTATTTCTGCCGGCGCAAAAGTAAATTTGAAATAATTGATAAGTTGAGTTTTTCTGATTTTAAAAATTAGTGCAAAAAAGCCTTGAATGTTGATTCGTTCAAGGCTTTTTTTTACGGCTGCTGTGAAAGTAAATACTTATTCAAACTGGCGTAGAGAAAATGATGTCCGCCTTCTAATAGCTGAAATTCAATATGTTTAGCGCCTTTAGATAAACTCGTTCCCAAATGAGCAGGGATAATTTTATCTTTCTTACCGAAAAACAACTTTACGGGGAGTTCTCGCGCGATCAATTTACGTTTCAACTGTGGTAACGGCACTAAGTGAAAATAGTCGAGTGAAGTCCAAATTCCAAAAGCACGGTCTCGACGAGCAGGCGTAGATAATTCTGATTGCAAAAACTTCGGGACAAAACCTGTGACGAGTTTCCAGCGATACAATCGCTTCGCAAAATTGATGAGCCAGTCTGGCTGTTCTACCCAATGATATAATTTTTTCCGTAAAAAACGAGGTACTTTCATCATGCGGTCTACCCAGCGATTTTCCAAACCATCCGGTGCGATCAACCACAAAGCCTGGAGACGGCTATCAAAATGATCGACCATCATTAAGGCTAGTCTTCCCCCTAAACTATAGCCCATTAACGCAAAAGAATCTTGCTTTTCGTTTGCTAAGATTAATTCAATAATTGCTTGGATATCTTTCGGTGCAAAGCTTTCGGATCGCCAGATGGTTTCGCCATGAAAAGGCAAATCTAAGGCAATAATAGTATAGCGTTCAGATAAGGCTTCCGACAAAGTCAAAAAAGCAATCGCATTTTCGGCGTACCCGTGCAAGGCAAGCAAAAGTTGTTTTCCTTTCCCAAACTTAAGGAAGTGTAGCTTTGATCCTTGGTAATCTAAATTTCCTTTAATATATCCGCGCTGAGACAAATTTCATTTTTTTTCCGAACAAACAATAAAGCCCTACGTTTTGCTAAAGAACTTATGGTAATTACTACTTTTATGAAAGTACAACCAAACTCGTTCCTCAAGTAAAGACAAAGCGTAAAGACAAAGCCAGATTCAATTGGCGCTGATAGTTACTCAAATTAATCAACAAAATTAAACCTTATGACTAAATTCTCTCCATTCGTTGGCCTTCTTTTTACCGTTTTATTAATAACTAGTTGTGGTGGCGTCAAAGATTACCAATCTTCGGCAAAACCAATTACTCACGAATTATGGGATAGCCTTGTGCAAGAGCACGTGAGTGAAGCTGGTAAAGTCGATTACAAAGGTTTTATCAAAGATAGCGTACAACTAAATAAATATTTGATGTTGATTGGAAAAAATCACGCCAATGATAGTTGGACGAAGGAGCAACGTTTAGCCTATTGGATCAACGCTTATAATGCATTTACGGTTAAATTAATTGTTGATAATTATCCGGTGAAGAGCATCAAAGATATTAAGAAAGGACTTTCTTTAATCAGTACGGTTTGGGATATTGAGTTTATTGACATCGAAGCGGTAACGTATAGTTTAGGAAATATCGAACATGACATTTTGCGGAAGCGATTCGACGAACCGCGCATTCACTTTGCCATTAATTGTGCCTCCGTCTCTTGCCCTATTTTGCTTAACGAAGCTTATACTGCGAAGAAACTAGAAGCGCAGCTGACCCAACAAAGCAAAGCTTTTCTTAGTAATCCAGAGAAGAATAAAATCACCGCTAACCAATTGGAGCTTTCTAAAATATTCAAATGGTTCAAAGGAGATTTTGAAAAGAATGGCAGTCGGATTGATTTTATAAATAAATATACCGAAGTAAAAATCAGCCCTAGTGCGAGTACTAGCTACATGGATTATGATTGGAATTTGAATGAATAGCAGACATTATTGCTGGCCTAATCATCTACCTCTTAAATCGCATCAAATGACGCTAGACTAAAACTTGTCTCGTTTGATGCGATCCATTTCTCTTTTGTTGTCTTTTGCTTTAATGGACTCTCGCTTGTCGTAAGATTTCTTTCCTTGAGATAACTGCAAGGTTAACTTAGCAAAACCTCTTTCGGAAATAAATAAGCGATACGGGACAATTGTATTTCCCTTTTCTTTTACACGCCGCTCCAATTTTTTAAGCTCTCCTTTTTTTAGCAATAGTTTACGAACTCTTCGAGTTTCGTGGTTGTAATGCGTACCAAATCGATACTCGCCGATAAACATATTTTTAATAAAAAGTTCCCCCTTACGAATATAACAGAAAGCATCTTTGAGGTTAGCATTACCGGCTCTAATGGATTTAATTTCCGTCCCGAATAATACAATCCCCGCTTCGTATTCTTGCAAAAATTGAAACTCAAATTTTGCTTTACGGTTTACAATTTCAACACTCTTTATTTTCTTTTCTTTTGCCATTAGCTATCTTTACAACACCCGTAAACTGTAACCTAAATAATACTTCATCTTGTAGCTTTCTTTTGTTACAATGTACTTGATTAGTGGTCAATTATCCTATTTACCTATTTAAACCCTTAAAAGGCTATTTTAGTTTCACCGCAGTACCATAGGCTAAAATTTCTGAACAGCCAGCCATGACAGCGGAGGTCGTAAATCGAACATTAATAATCGCATCTGCTCCCAAAGAGCGACCATCATTAATCATGCGTTCCAGTGCATCTTCTCGCGCTTCTGCCAATAGGCGAGTATACTCCGTAATTTCACCACCGATAATGTTCTTTAGGCCTGCGAAAATATCGCGACCGATATTCCTAGCCCGGACCGTGCTCCCTCTCGCAATATCTAGCACCTCAACAATTTCATAGCCCGAAATAAAGTTTGTCGTTGAAATAATCATATTTGGATAGATTTAAGATCGAAGGTATTGATCTCTTTCACAATCGAAACTAAATCAATACCTTCTTAAGTATTATAAATTCGCTTTAATGAAATTTGTCATTTTTGTATACAAGTGTAATCTAGTATTTCCACCATAAATTCCATGATTTCGATTCGGATAAAAATACGAATCAAACTGCACATTCGCCTTGACCAAGGCATTAACCATTTCCGTCGAATTTTGAAAATGTACATTATCATCACCAATACCATGTACTAATAAATAACTTCCTTTAATTTTATCCGCGAAATAAACGGGGGAATTAGACTCGTATCCTTCCTTGTTTTCTTTGTACGTACGCATGTACCGTTCGGTATAAATAGAATCGTACCATTTCCAGTTTGTCACGGGAGCGACGGCGATGGCCGCTTTGAAAACATCTGCACCTTTTGACAAACACAAGGAAGACATATAGCCACCATAACTCCAGCCAAAAATTCCGATCCGACTTCCTTCTACGTAGGGCAAACTAGCCAAGTATTTAGCGGCTTCGATTTGATCCATGGTTTCGTACTTCCCTAATTCGAGGTAAGTCATTTTTTTAAACTCTTCGCCTCTAGCGCCGGTCCCTCGATTGTCAACACTAACCACAATATAACCCTGTTGGGCTAACATCTGAAACCACCAATAATTCGCTCCAATAAAACGATCATTAACCGTTTGACTTCCCGGACCGCCATACACATACATAAAGACTGGGTATTTTTTATTCGCATCAAAGTTAGTCGGCTTAATCATGTAGCCATTTAGTGTAACGGCTTCACTCGTTTTGAAATTAAAAAATTCAACGGGTGCGACATCATATTCTGTTTGCATCGCTTTGACTGCGGCGTTGTCCTCAATCACTCGAATTTCTTTTCCTTTTAAATTATAAACCGTATAACTATTTGGTGTATTAACATCAGAATGCGTAGTAACGTAATAGTCATATGTACTGCTAAACTGAACATTATTCGTACCTTTTCGTGGCGTTAGCTTTTTCTTCTTTTTACCTTTTAAATTAATACTGTAAATCGCTCTTTCTAAGGGTGAATCTTCTGCCGCTTGGTAGAAAATAATTTTTCGATCCGTGTCATAGCCGTAGAAATTAGTAACATCAAACTTTCCCGAAGTAATTTGTTGTTTCATTTCCCCTTTCATATCGTAGAGATAGATATGGTTATAGCCGTCTTGCTCACTCGTCCAGATAAAATGTTTTCCATCTTTCAGGAAGGTTAAATTGTCGTGGATATCAATATAATATTTATTTTTCTCTTGGAGCAATAAGCTTGTCTTTCCATTATCCGCATCAACGCGTAGTAGTTCTAAATCATTTTGATGTCGATTCATGCGAAAAACACAAAGCGTTTTAGCGTCAATCCACTTGATTCGAGGAAAATATTTATCTTTTTCTGCGCCGGTTTCTACTTTAGTAATCTTATTGGTATTAAGATCATAAATATGCACGGTGACGACTGCGTTATCTTCTCCTACTTTAGGATACTTAAATTTACTATAAGCAGGATACGCTTCGTCGTAATACATCGTCATGGAAAACTCTTTCACTTTCGATTCGTCAAAACGCATGAAAGCGATTTTACGCCCATCAGGCGACCATTCAAATGCTTTGGACATTGCAAACTCTTCTTCATAAACCCAGTCGGTAGCACCATTAATGATGGCGTTAGTTTTACCATCTTTGGTGATTTGCTTAGTTTTTCCCGAGCTCAAATCTTTATAATAAAGATTATTAGCTTTCACGAAAGCGACTTTATCTGCCTGATCAGAGAAGCTTGCGTAGCGCACTTTATTTTCTCCATCTACGTCGGTTAAAGTTTCTGAAGCACGATCCCAAACAAAAAATTTAGCTCGGGTAGAACGCCGATAGATGGCCTCCGTTTCACTTTTAATCAACATCCTTTTTTCGTCGCTACTAAATCGGTAACCATCAAATTCACCTTTGAATAAATCTTGATTCGTAATCGCACTTGCCGCAAAGATTACTTTAGTCTCGGCACCTGTCAACAAATCATATTGCTTGACTTCCGTTTCGACTTGGCGCGTATAGTGTTTTCCATCATTTTGGAAATTGAACCCTGGAACGGATTGTCCGAAAAAACTATAGTCTCGCCAGATGTCCTCTACTGTAATTGCTTTTTGAGCGGTTAAGCTCACCATACTAAATAAGAAAAATACGAAAAAAGTAAATCGTGTACGCATCATAATTCTGTTTTTCTTTACTAACGAAAAAATCATTCTCATCGTCCAGATTTTTCGTTAAATTTTTGGAGGTATTTAATATTACATTATTTGATCTTTTGGTCAAGGGCATTCTCCACAAAATTATTCTAGGAGGACAGTTGACCAAGGGAAGTTAGTGATTTTTAACCAATTCTTTCAAAGCTTCTTGTATCTGTTTGCGTGCCTTCCGTTTTTCGATAACGACTGCGGGTACGGCGCGTTCACTACAATTCTCAATTGCACACCGTTCACAGGTATTATTGACCTCCGTTTTACTGATGGCCGGATCATTTAGAAATTGAATACGACTACTAGACTCTTGGTTAATCAATAAACCAATGGTTACACTGATATTCCGACCCGCTGCGGGCGCATCCGGACGAGCTAAGGTAATGCAAAGGTATTCATCATCGCTACCAAAATAGCGAGAGCGTTGAGCACCAACGATTGTACCTACATATTTTCCGGAACGTTGGATATGAAATAAGTCTTTGAGCAATGAAACCGATAACCAACGTCGACAATAATGCTCATGTAGACCATTACCGTGTGGTTGATGTTGTCGATTCAAGTGCATTTCCTTTTGAATCTCGAATTTATCTTGCTGGGTTAAGTGTACAATTCGAAAGAAGAATATTTTTTCCAAGCCAAAAAACTGAGGGATGACGTTGGTCAGCCGTTGATACAGCATTTCTGGAGACGACTGATATTTGTGCAACAAAGAGACAAAAGCCTCGCCGTCCCATTTCTTTTTTTGAAAAAATATTTGCAAATCTTTGACGAAAGAAGTTCTATTGATCAACAAGGCGGAAGAAAAGTAGGAAGCTTTGTAATGACTCAATACTTGTTCAAAAGATTCTAAGCGCAACAAAGAGGAAGTATGTACACGATCTTTTAATTTTAAGACTTTAAAACCAATTTCTTTACCGTACTGAAAAGCGATTTGTACATCGGTTAAACCTCCGTTGAGGAGTAATTTTTTCTTTTGTGGTAAAAGTAAAGTCCGCAAATCCGCCAACTCAGGATACGCACTAAGACCGTCTTTAACAATCCGGTAGCCATACTCTTGCTTGAGAAGGTTCTCTAGGGATTCAATGGGCACTAAAGATTGCTGGGAAAGTTGATGCTCAAGCGCAAACTCGGCGGCAGCGGTTTCAATATCTTCAAAATAATTATTATGCAACTCAATGTAAGACCGCAAGGCGCCGAAGTAAAAATTTTCTTCGCGTAAAGCGTAATTTCGAGCCAACTCCACTAAGGTTGAAATAAAAGCGCCGACGCGCAGCGGAGAATTTGCAATAATTTCGACGACCTTACTGAGTTCGATTCCAAACAAATCTAAAGGCAACTCGTTCAAAAAGTTAGAATGTAGTAAATCACCGACGGGCGCTAAACTACGTTTGAGTTCAAGGGAGCTCAACTCTTCAAAACTAACGTTGAAGGTATCTGCCAGCGCTTGAATCTTGTCCGGTTTGGGGTATTTCTTGCCCTTTTCGATTTCGTTAAGGTAAGAAACCGACATACCGGTTTGTTCTGCTAGTTCTTTGGAGAGTAAATTATGCTCCACTCGAAGCTGTTTCACCTTCAATCCAAAAATAATCCTGCTATTTTGCGTTTTTACACTCATAAGAAGCGCTAAAAATACTAATTTTATCGCTTCAACCGTAAGAAGCGGTTTAAAACTATATGAATTTAACTGAAATATACCAAGAAAGAGCCAAGCGGTTTGAGCAATTGGCAGCGAATCTCCAAGACAAGTATAACAAATTTGCCTTGATACGACTACTTTCCTTTGTCCTTGGACTAGGCATTTTGATCTACTTATGGGCTACCCAAATCTGGCTAGGCGCTTTTGGGACTTTTATTTTTTTATTCGCTTTTGGCAAATTTATGCATTGGCATTTAGCCTTACAAAAGACTCAAATTCACTCCGAGCAGTTACATCAAATTAATTTGCAAGAACTCGCCGTGCTGAATGGGGATTTATCCGCTTTCGAAGATGGCGAAGCGTTTATGGACCCTGCGCATCCTTACGCGATTGATTTGGACATTTTTGGTCCTTACTCCTTTTTCCATTATGCCAATCGGACTTCGAGTGCCATTGGTAAACATATGCTCGCAGCATACCTGACGCAACCGCCAGCACTCGCAGAGATTAACCGCAGACAAGCTTCCATTGCCGAATTGAAAGAAGACTTGGATTGGCGACAAAATTTTCAGGCACATGGCAGAACTACTGCGGATAAAATTCAGCACGTAGATGCGCTCAAAGAATGGTTGACAAAACCCAATTTCATTGTACACCAAACTTGGTTAAGGTGGGCGATGTACATTGTACCGATCATTGTGACGGTAGGTTCTGTTTATATTTTCCTTAATCTATCTTGGGCTTTTTTCCTTGTACTCTTCGCCTTACCTTTTGCGATTTTAAAGTATACCCTAGATCACATCAATACCATTCACCACCAAACAAATCAAGCAGGAGAGATTTTAATTTTCTATGCTAAACTAATCGAACACATCGAACAAAAGGATTTCACGGCGGAGCAACTGCAACAGCTAAAAGCAGGGCTGCACACCGAAGACGTATTGGCCTCAAAGCAAATTGACCGACTCGCTTATATCATTACCCAATTAAATAAAAGAAATAACTTCTTCGCCATCTTCTTAAACCTTTTTGGGCTGTGGGATTTACATTGGACCGTAAAGTTGGAAAAGTGGAAAATGCAACAAAAAGATTTTCTTCCCCGTTGGTTTGATGCTTTGAAAGAATTCGAAGCCTTATCGAGCTTAGGAACGATGTTTTTTAATAATGATGACTGGATTTTCCCGACGCTTCACCAAAAAGATATTGTAGAAGCGGTAGCTTTAGGACATCCTTTACTCGCGCGCAACAAACGAATTAGCAACGATGTGAGTATTCCCACGGAAGCCCACATTAAGCTAATTACCGGTTCTAATATGGCGGGTAAGAGTACTTTTCTGCGTACCGTAGGACTCAATATTGTATTAGCGATGATTGGTTCACCCGTTTGTGCCAAGCGCTTTGAGTTGCCTTTATTGAGTGTATACTCAAGTATGCGTACGCAAGATGCGCTGCACGAGAGTACTTCTTCTTTTTACGCAGAACTCAAACGACTTAAGATTATCATTGATGCCATTGAAGAGCGGGCGCAACATAAAGATACGCAGCGACAAGTTTTTTTCCTGATGGATGAAATTTTAAAAGGAACCAATTCGCGCGATCGACACACTGGCTCGAAGGCTCTGATCAGACAATTGATCGAAAGTAAAGGATCTGGAATCATCGCTACGCACGACTTGGAATTGGGTGTATTAGAAGCTTCCTACGGAGGCGCCATTGAAAATCTATGTATTGAAGTCACCGTAGAAAATGCGAAGTTAGTTTTCGATTATAAAGTCAAAAAAGGCATCAGTCAGAGTTTCAACGCTACGCATTTGATGCGAGAAATGGGAATTAAGATTCCTTCGTAGCCCCTTAGACTAAAGGATTTAGGTCGGTCTTAGTGTAGCCAATTGATTATATTTTTATTACCTTGTTTACTTACTCTCTCAACTAAAAGCAAACCAATTATGATTTTTCCAGTCGGTGACGATCAAGTGCAAGGAGGCTACAAACCTATTTTTAGTTATGGTTTTATTGGTTTGAATATTTTAATTTTTTTATTTCAATACACAAATCCAGGTGCTTTCATCTGCGAATTTGGTTCTATTCCAAATGACATTGTTCAAGGAAAAAATTATTATACCTTACTAACTAGCATTTTTATGCACGGTGGCGTGATGCACCTAGTTGGTAATATGCTATTTCTTTGGGTTTTCGCCGATAACATTGAAGCCTCCGTTGGTAATATCAATTTCCTCGTTTTTTATTTATTGGGCGGGTTAGCAGCATCGCTGGCGCACATTTATTTTAGTACTACGATGGGCGCGGAGATCGCGAACACTTGTTGTGAAGTTTGTAGCTCAAGTATTCCTTGTACAACGAGCAACCAAACGCCCTGCCCGGGCTCTATCCCTACCGTCGGTGCGAGTGGTTCGATCGCTTCCGTCATGGGCGCATACCTCGTCATGTTTCCCAAATCGCGTATCAAGGTCCTAGTTTTAATCTTATTTAGAACTTTCCGCATTCCAGCTATCTTCTTTTTAGGATTATGGATTGGGCAGCAACTCTTGAGTGGTTTTGCCGCGATTGGTCCACAAGCAGCTACGTCAGGCGTAGCTTGGTGGGCGCACATTGGTGGTTTTGCTTTTGGTGTGTTTGCAGGTTTCTTTGCACGCTACGGTGGAGACCACTTAAATCCTACCGACCTACCTACTAAGCATTACGACGATGGCAACTTTGTGTAAAGTATTATACATTTTGTTGGTCTTTATGTCAAATTCTTAGCAAACCATTATTCTAGACTTCATTTCTTCTAAGAATCTTCTAGCTTTACAACTACATATTTATATATGAACATTGTTTTGTTTATTTTACTAAAACATTGTAGGCACGCTGTAGAGATATTACGCTATTTCTAATAAACTACCGCTCTGTTATTTTAATACCCCGTGTATTGAATCCGCTTAAACTCACTTTCTTTGGTTTAATTATCAAGAAAAGAACATACGTCCTCTATTTCAAATCACCCATTTACGCACAGAAGTCGTTTTAAGACTTCTTGCACTAAACTTGTTAAAGATGAAAAAAAATTTACTTATCGTACTTGCACTATTTATTAGTAGTTTTTCTTTTGCACAATTAGGCACGGCAGAAGATTTTACCATCACAGATATCAACGGTAACGAACACAACCTTTATAGCATTCTCGATCAAGGAAAAGTAGTCGTACTAGACGTTTCTGCTACTTGGTGTGGTCCCTGTTGGACTTTACATCAAAATCATTACTTAGAAGATTTAAACGAAACTTATGGTCCTAATGGTACAGATCAAATCCGCGTAATTTTTTACGAAGGAGACGCTGCTACAGACAATGATGCATTGAACGGGATTAGTGGTAATACTTTAGGAGACTGGGTAACAGGAGTAAGCTATCCGATTATCAATGAAAGTCCAATTACTTTGAGCCTTAGTCTTTATGCTCCAGAAGGATTTCCTACGGTAAATATCATTCGCCCTACGGACAAAGAAATCATTGCGGATGCTTGGAATTACGATTTGCAAGGCATGATTGATGCGATCACTCCGATTTTACAACCAGTTGTAACTGTTGGTACAAATGATTTGGAAGAAAATGCTAACGTGGAAGTTTATCCTAATCCCGCAGCAGATTTTTTATGGGTAGATCTTGAGGAAGTCAATACCGAAATTGATCAAATTGAAATTCATAACGCTTTGGGGCAACGAGTACATACAATCGCCATCACTACAGATACAAAAATCAGCATTGCGCTCAACGACTATGCTGCTGGCCTTTACGTTGTAAACCTTCAAAGTAAAAATCAAACTGTAGCGGTAAAGAAATTTGTTAAGGATTAATGAGCACTATTTTAGTCGCACATTAAATTTAATGAGGCACGAGTTATTTACTCGTGCCTATTTTTTTGTTTTCAACTTGCCCTTCTAAGAAATTGAGTCCTAGCAATAAGAAAAAGACATAAAAAGCAACTCCAATTGCATTTTCGATCGTATTTTCAACTAGGAAAGACAGTAATACGATAAGGTGTAAGGCGAAAAACAGATCGTTCTGATAGTGTTTTCGAGCGAATAGTGGGTAGAAAAACGCGAGTAAAAAAACGAGCAAACCAATGATGCCCGTTCCGGCCAATACCGATACAAATTGACTATGTGGCATCTTATAATCTTTCACTGCGGGGTAGTTCGCTTGATATCGTTCTTTCACTGCTTGCCGTAAATCCCCCGCTCCAACACCTAGTAGCGGATTTGCTTGAGCAATCTCCATTCCTATTTTTAAAGAGGTCCAACGGTCTCCATCAGAATAGGCTTGCCCGTTCCCTTCGAGATACATTTTCAAATCATAGCGCGCGTAGTCAATCCGAGTTTTAAAACTATCCATCGTCTGATAAGCAATAAAAGGCAAACTCCCCAACAATACTAAACCTGCGAGTACCAAACGATAATTTCTACTTCGATACAAATATCGCAGGCCCAAGCTAAACAGACAAACGTATAAAACCATCAGCCCACTTCGAACCGATAAAACGTGTAGAAAAAAGAATAAGAATAAGCTAATCGCTAAAACGAGGTAAGGTTCCCAAGCATATTTTAGGTGGAATCTTTGTCCAAATAAAATGAAGCCCGCAACCGTCGCGTAAGCCAATAACAAACTGTAACGAATATGGCTCATCGGCGTTGGCATCGGTTGACCTTTTTCCAATAAAGCGTTGATTGCTTCGTAATGTTGCCAATAATGTATGCCAACCATGCTGGTACTAAACAACATCAAAAGCAAGAGAAAGTAAAATAAGCCCTGAAATTGACGTTTGCTAAAAGCAGGAATACTTACAAAAGCAAACGGTAAAAGTAAAAAAGGCAGTTTAATCCTAAGCCGTTCCGTCCAAAAATTAACATCGTCAGAATAAATTCCGCTGAACAGCACTAAGCAAAAGAAAAGGAAAACGACCAAAAACGAACGATTTTGATAGCAACGTTTAAGGTTTTCGCCTAGCAATGGATTTAAAAAGACGGGCAGTTTGCGAGCAGGATCAAAATTAAAAATACTGATTACGACGAGGCTAATCATACAAACCGAAAGCGCAAACTTCGAATAAATCAAAGCGACCAATAACACTGCACAGATAAATAGAGCAAAATCTTGCTTAGTGATAGCTCGTATTGTTTTCATTAAAGGCCTGTCTAAAGAGGATTACTTAAATTGGGCAATAAAATAAGGTGAACTAAAAATTAAACGTAGTTGTTTTTACACTATTGCACCGTAAGGATGCAAAATTCCTAGTAAACCCTTACATTTGTGCCTCAAAGTTTGTCTTAAATTGCAAAAATAAAAATAATGTCAGCTGAAATCTTTGAAAAAGTAAACAAAGTACTGAAAGAGGTCGAACTTGCGAGCCCTAAGACCAAGGAAGAAATAGAGCAATTTCGAATAAAATATCTCGGCTCCAAGAATACCATTAAACCTTTATTTGGAGAGATTCGTCACATTGCAAATGAAGACAAAGGTCGATTTGGTCAATTGGTTAACTCCGTCAAAAAAGCGGCAGAAGATAAATTTCAACAGCTACAAGCGAGTTTGGAAGCCGCCGCAGAGCAATCGAGCAGCCAAGGAATAGACACGAGTGCGCCCGGCGAAACCTTAGCTTTAGGCGCGAGACATCCGATTTCG
The DNA here is from genome assembly GCA_937951685.1 of uncultured Saprospiraceae bacterium. Lineage (GTDB taxonomy): Bacteria > Bacteroidota > Bacteroidia > Chitinophagales > Saprospiraceae > CALFBG01. Next base: position 18,690 of record CALFBG010000242.1, read on the forward strand.
GTCGTGATGAATCAGATTATTGACATTTTTACTAAAATTGGATTTACCGTAGCGGAAGATCGAGAGATTGAGGACGACTGGCACAACTTCGGTGCCATGAATACCCCCGAAGATCACCCCGCGCGAGATATGCAAGATACTTTCTATTTGCAGAATAGCGCTGAAATGTTGCTGCGTACCCATACTTCGTCGGTACAAGCCCGCGTCATGAATCAAACCAAACCTCCGATTCGCATCATTGCACCGGGACGAGTATATCGTAATGAAACGATTTCTGCACGGGCGCATTGCCAATTTCATCAAGTGGAAGGTTTATACATTGACGAAAATGTTTCTTTTGCCGATTTAAAGCAAACCCTGCTCTACTTCGCCCAAGAAATGTACGGCGCCGATACGAAGATTCGTTTGCGACCTTCTTATTTCCCCTTTACCGAACCTAGCGCAGAAGTCGATATTTCTTGCTTCGTTTGTAATGGCGTAGGTTGCAATATTTGTAAGTATACCAATTGGGTTGAAATTTTAGGCTGTGGCATGGTTGATCCGCAAGTTTTAGAAAATTGTGGCATCGACAGTGAAAAATATACGGGTTTTGCTTTCGGAATGGGAATTGAACGCCAAGCCATGCTAAAGTATCGTATCAATGACATTCGCCTACTTTTTGAAAATGACATCCGCTTTTTGAATCAGTTCAAAGCTGCTTTTTAAACTTGTAGCAACGCACATTGCAAATCAAATGATTTCACCCTTTTGGCAAGCCTTTTTTATTCGTAGTAATAAGGGGCAACCATAAATAGCTAAAGTCTATCGTAAGGTCAACGCCAATCAATTGACACCTTAAATCAATAGCTTTAGTGCTAGAAATCTCTAAATTTTTAATGATAACATGAAAGCAAGTATTCCAAAAGGAACGCGCGACTTCTCTCCGGAGCAAGTCGTCAAACGCAACTATATCTTCAATACGCTAAAACGGGTTTTTGTTAAGTATGGCTATCAGCCCATCGAAACACCAACTATGGAAAACCTCTCTACGCTCACGGGAAAGTACGGCGAAGAAGGCGATCAACTTTTATTTAAAGTACTGAACAATGGGGATTTCCTCAGTAAGGCAGACAAGCAAGCTTTGGAAGCGAAGGACTCCGCAAAGTTAGTGTCTTCTATTTCTAAAAGAGGCCTTCGCTACGACCTTACCGTTCCGTTTGCTCGCTACGTCGTGATGCACCAAAACGATATTAGTTTCCCTTTTAAACGCTACCAAATCCAACCCGTTTGGCGGGCAGATCGCCCACAGAAAGGGCGTTACCAAGAGTTCTACCAATGTGATGTAGACGTAGTTGGTTCGAATGCGTTGATGTACGAAGCTGAATTGGTGCAAATTTTTGATGAAGTTTTTGCGGCGTTGAAGCTCAACACTTGCATCAAGATCAACAACCGCAAGATTTTGGAAGGAATGGCGGAAGTCGCGGGCATTAAAGATCAGTTTATGATCATGACTATTGCCATTGACAAACTAGATAAAATTGGTTTAGATGGCGTAAAGGACATTCTAAGAAAAAAGGAAATTGCCGAAACTTCCATCCAAAAAATTGAAGAACTTTTACTCGTTACGGATTTAGCTAGTTTAAAAGTTCTTTTTGCCGAAACGGAAATCGGAAAGAAAGGGATCGAAGAATTGGAAGCTTTCCACAGCTACTTTGATTTAGGACAATGTACCAACGAAGTTAAATTTGATATTACCTTAGCCCGAGGTTTGAGTTATTATACGGGTTGCATCATCGAAGTTGCCGCGAAGGATTATGAAATTGGAAGCATTGGTGGCGGTGGTCGCTACGATGACCTTACCGGAAACTTTGGGCTAAAAGGTGTATCTGGAGTTGGCGTTTCTTTTGGTGCAGCAAGGATTTTTGATGTGATGGAAGCCTTAGATTTATTTCCAGCGACGGCAAGCGAGCAATTAACGGTTCTATTAGTCGCTTTTGACGATACCACCCACCATTACGCTTTTAAATGTTTATCCGCGCTTCGCGCAGCAGGTATTAATTCTGAATTATACCCAAGTCCGACGAAGTTAAAAAAACAGATGAAATACGCCAACGATCGCAATGTAGCTTACACGATTGTCATTGGCTCAGAAGAGATGGAACAAGAGTTGCTCTCGTTAAAAGATATGACTTCTGGCGAGCAAAAACAGTTGAGCCTAGCAGCAATTATTAAGCAAATTAAAACTTCAACCGAAGCGAATGCCTAAGTATTCAAATTTACAAGTGATTCAATCAGCTCTCAAAGCAGGTTCGACTAGTTGTGAAAAGTTAGTCGATTATTACCTAGCACGGATTGAGAAACAGCAAGCTTTGAATATTTACATCGAGACGTTCGCCGAAGAAGCCCGTACCCGCGCAAGAGCCTTAGATCAAAAATACCGCGAGGCTCCAAGCTCCGTTGGTCCTTTGTTTGGAATGGTTGTTTCCATTAAAGATGTACTTTGTTACAAGGATCATAAACTTAGTGCGGCTTCAAAAATGCTACATAATTTCACGGCTTCCTTTTCAGCAACGGCCATCGAACGAATTTTAGCCGCCGATGCCATCATTATTGGTCGTACCAATTGCGATGAATTTGCGATGGGCTCTGCGAATGAAAGTTCTTATTACGGACCGACCCGCAATGCGATAGACCCAACACGAGTTCCAGGAGGTTCTTCGGGCGGATCAGCCGTTTCGGTGCAAGCAGATACTTGTCTTGCCGCGTTGGGCTCCGATACGGGCGGCTCCGTTAGACAACCTGCCAGTTTTTGTGGATTAGTTGGGATGAAACCCAGTTATGGTAGAATTTCGCGCTACGGTTTATTAGCCTACGCTTCTTCTTTTGACCAAATTGGTATTATTGCCAATAGCGTTGCGGATACTGCTATTTTATTAGAAATCATGGCTGGTGCGGATGAATTTGACAGTACCGTTTCGGCGGAAGCTGTACCTGCTTATTCTCAACACTTATCATTCCCTGGGAAGGCTAAAATCGCCTACTTTGGAGAAGCCATGCAGCACGAAGGTTTAGATCCTGAAATCAAAAAACAGAGCTTTGATTTCATCGAAGCATTACGAGGCGCGGGACATCAAGTAGCAGCAGTTGATTTTGAGTACTTAGCGTATTTAGTTCCCAGTTATTACGTACTTACGATGGCAGAAGCTTCTTCTAATCTTTCTAGGTATGATGGCGTTCGTTATGGTCACCGTACAGCAACGGCGACGAGTTTGGAAGAACATTATCGTAAATCGCGTACGGAAGGTTTTGGAGAAAAAGTGAAGCGAAGAATTATGTTGGGAACCTTCGTCTTGAGTGTTGGATACTACGATGCTTATTTCAAAAAAGCCCAAAAAGCAAGGCGTTTGATTCAAGACCGCATTTTACAAGTTTTAGCGGATTACGATTTCATCATAATGCCCGTGACGCCTTCCGTCGCTTGGAAGATTGGCGAAAAGCAAGGTAATCCGGTAGAAATCTACCTTTCAGATATTTACACTGTGCTTGCTAATCTAACTGGATTGCCTGCAATTGCTTTCCCCCTCGGAAAAAATAAAAACGGCATGCCATTTGGAATACAGTTGATGTCTGCTAAATTCACCGAAAAAAATCTACTGAGTTTTGCAAATACAATAACACAGAACCTAAGGTAATTGTGACGGCGAAACTTAACAAAAGTACTCCCTAACGATTGCATAAAACCCTTTACTAACTTGAGCTGGAGCGCCTATTTCATGCCCCTTGGCAACAAAAAATACAATTTTAGGCATCCATTCACAATAAGTTTTCCCCAAGTAAAGTTTGATTTGGCGATAGCCTAACGTATAAATAAAAATTACACTACGAACGTGTTTAAATACATAAGTAAGCCCGCAGGAGGATTTAAAATAATTTATTTCCCGTGTGAGATTGCTTATTACAACTTATGTTGATAGCTTTGTATGCTATTTTCAAAAAAAAATCCATGAACTTCAAAGCATTGTTGCCTTTGGCAATTTTCTTATTGTCCATTTTCACACTATCCGCAGCACCTCCGATTGGTGATTTTGCCGAAATGGCAACTAGTACGGTACGCTTAACCAAGCGTGGACCAAAATATAGCACTAAAGATTTAAAAGCAAGATTAAAGGCAAGTGATTGTCCCGTAAAGCCAATTTTGACTAAAAACGTCAAACGCTACATCGGTTATTATGTTCGTGGAGGACGAGCCAATACGGAAGCTATTTTGGGGCGATCGGCTATTTATTTTCCTATTTTCGACTACTACATCAAGAAGCATAATTTGCCGCCGGGTTTAAAGGCATTGAGTATTATTGAATCGGCCTTGAAACCGAAAGCTAAATCGCACGCTGGCGCAGCAGGTTTATGGCAATTTATGCCCTTTACAGGAAAAGCATATGGTTTAAAAATTAATAATTACGTTGACGAGCGTTACGACCCTCACAAAGCGACCGAAGCGGCATTGAAATATTTGGCTCATTTGCACAAAGCCTATGGTCAATGGGAGCTTGCTTTAGCCGCTTACAATTGTGGTCCCAAGAAAGTAGAAGACGCCATGAAAAAAGTGGGTAGTCGAGATTTTTGGAAAATCCGGAAGCATTTGCCCAAGGAAACGCGACAATATGTGCCGAGATACATTGCAGCCTTTTACGTAATGAACAATTATTACTTTCACGATATTCGTCCTGCTTATCCAGATTACAATTTGCAAATTACCGGTGTTACTAAAATTTTTAAGCGCCGATCGTTTGCTTTATTATCGGAAGAAACCGGCATTTCCGAAAGCTTAATTGCGACCCTTAACCCTGCCTTCAAAAAACAAATTATTCCACCGAGCAAAGAAGGCTATAATGTTATTTTACCTACTCTCGGGGTAGAGAACACAATTTTGTCTCAATTACCGATGCTTGACCCAAAACCCCAAAAAGTATTGGCGACGCACAAAGCTCATTAAGACAGCCCTTTTCGCTCTACAAATAAAAGGCGTAGCAACAATTACACATATCCGAAAATATTTTAACTCATAAAATACTGTTAAACAGTGCTACTGGAACAGTTATTGATATAATGATTCCTATCTTTGGTCGTTTTAAGCACGCAGCGATAGTTTTCAAAGAGATTTAAACCAATTAAATCTCTCCCGAAGCTAAAGAACACTTTGCTATATTAAGTAATTCACCGATCAGTTCTTTTGATCTTACTCATCGTTATTTTGTTCTAGCACTATTCTTTCAAGCGGTGCGTTTGCGGTTAACGTATGTTTAAATTGATGTTGTTTAAAAACTATCTTAAACAAGTTTATTTTTTTTAAACTAAAATCTGTATTTTTAGTCGTTGTAGTCTAACAAACACTTTTATGAAACCTAGATTTTTTATCTTACTAATTAGCATTTTAGCAAGTCTCGCTGTTAATGCTCAAAGTTCTCGCTCTCCTTACGCTAGTTATACCATACCTAGTTATACCGATCAAGAAGTGAAGCTTCGCTTGAATCAAATTATCAACGCTATTGTTCCTGCTCGCTTTGATGCGATTGTTAGGAGTTACGTTAATACCTATACGGTTAGAAAACGAGATCGTACCGAAGCGATGTTGGGTCGAGCCGTGATGTATTTTCCGATTATGGAAGAGATTATGCAGCAGAAGAATATGCCGATGGATTTAAAATATCTTTCCGTGGTAGAATCTGCGCTAGATCCAAAGGCGACCTCTCGTTCGGGTGCCGCTGGTTTGTGGCAATTTATGCCGCCAACGGGTCGAGAAAAAGGCTTGAAAATTAATCGCTTTGTCGATGAAAGAAGAGATCCACACAAATCTACCGACGCGGCGATGCGTTACCTCAAACAATTATTCGATCGTTACGGAAATTGGGAATTAGCCTTAGCGGCTTACAACGGTGGTCCAGGAAGAGTAAATCGAGCGATTAAGCGAGGGAAGAGTAAAAACTTTTGGCGCATCCGAAAATATTTACCAAGAGAGACCAGAAACTATGTGCCTGCTTACATTGCGGCCACTTATATCATGCAATATTACCAAATGCATAATTTGGTGCCGCTTTATCCTGCCTTAGATTTGCAAATGACGGCGGCGACAAAGGTTTACCAAAAATTTACCTTCGAGCAAATTTCCGCGATTACGGGCGTATCAATAGATCGAATTGCCTTACTTAATCCTTCTTACAAAAAGAATGTTTTATTGGCAAATCAACGGGGTAATTTTTTAATTCTCCCACAGAATGGTATGCTCGCCATGCACCAATACTTAGGTCGTCCGGACAAGCCAAAGGTTTATAATTTACTGGAAACGCCCATTCAGGCACCAAACCATAATCAGCGACTTGCCAATGAACGCGGTTTATTACCTCCTCCTCCCGCAGGAGATTATATCAAGTCGAACTACACCGTAAGAAAAGGAGATCGCATCGAAGACTTAGCAAAATTATTTCACTGTACCACACAGAATATTTTAACTTGGAATAGATTGTCTACGGTATTTTTACACGAAGGACAATTACTATATGTTTATTTACCAAGAGAAAAAATTACCGTTAAGCGGATTGAAAGTTTTCCAAGCGTCCCCGCTTTACCTATTGCGCCTTCGGTTAGCAAAAAGCCAATTTCGACGGATTACAAAACGAGTTATAAGCGTTATCAACAACGAAATTCAAGAAAAAAGCAAAAGACAAAAACGACGCTAAATCTTAAAGCCTTTGCACCAGAGCAATATCTTTTTTATCAAATTCAGCGGCGAGAAACGCTGGTTGAAATTGCGGACAAGTTTCACGGTGTAACCGTAAAGGATATTATGCAACTTAATAATATTACCAAAAAGCATTTACCGATTCCGGGACGGAAATTGAAGATTAAAAAAATCTAAGCAACACCCTCGTACATTGTACTGAGCTTGCAAAATAAAAATGCCTTTAAGATGGATCATCTTAAAGGCATTTTTCGTACTGTGTTTAATGCTATGTAAATTGCTTATTAACCGATGTTAGTACTTACTCCTTTTCTCTAATATTCTTTTGAGCTAAAATCTCATCATTCCATTCTTCCGGCGATTTAATTTCCGTCAATTCTTCGCCCATATAAATAATCTGATCTCCTGTTTCTACCGAAATTGTTTCGTGGTGTGCGGGTAAAATCTCTAGTGTTCCGTTTTGTTTTTGAAGAAACAAAGGAACTGAAATATGTGGTTTATTGATAATGGAAAGTAATTTATCAAAATGTGTTTTGGATTTGATCCCCAAACTATAAATATTGGGCTTATCTCGCGCCAATTCATTTAAATTAATAAAATCAACCCCTTTAGAAAATGCGGCTACCGCGGGTAACTGATCTTTCATCAAATTTAATTCATCCGAAGTCAATAATCTAAAGGTTCCATTTTCACCGAAATCTTCGCGAAAGCGATCTACGGCGTAGGCATTAATTCCTTGGCTACTGGTCAGACTCAGTAAATAACCGACATCTAATAAATCTATATTCTGAGAAAGATCATCTTGGTAAATACTCCCAACCGAAGCTTTCAAGCCCATTTTAAGTGCTTTATTTACACTCTCTTCGTTGCTATCAATAAGTTCAACGTGGCGACCTCGATCGTGTAAAAACTTGGCGATGATTCGTGCTGCGAGATTCGCACCGATGATCAAGACACCATCGGAAGCTTCTAGGTTGACTTTTAATTTTTTAGCAACAAATCGAGCGGTGGTAGCATTGAGCAAAACCGTACCAAGTACCACCATAAAAACGAGTGGAGTTAAATATTCTGCGCCCGGAACATTTTTCTCTAATAACTTAAGACCAAAAAGGGAGGCGACTCCCGCCGCAACAATCCCGCGAGGACCAACCCAACTGATGAATAATTTTTCCCGGGTTTCCAAACTAGAATTTCCGGTACTCATGAATACAGCTAATGGTCGTAAGACAAAAACGATCAATAAAAAAAGCATCAAGCAACGAGGATCCGTCAGCAAAAGTAAGTGCTCCATATCCATATTAGCCGACAGCAAGATAAATAGAATTGAAATTAGTAAAATACTAATCGATTCCTTGAAAGATAAAATTTCGTTGATTCTGGGTACGTGAATATTCGCCATCGTCATTCCCATCACTACGACAGCCAATAAACCAGACTCCGTAGCTAAGACGTCAGATAAGATAAAAACAAGCAACACCATCGCCAGAGAAAATACATTGAGTAAATAATGTGGGACTTGATTTTTGACAATTAGAAAACGAATCAGGTAAGCGGATCCTATTCCTAAAGCCGTTCCCGTAATAATGATCCTCGCAAAAAGAATGAGCGTGTGCGCTAAGCTTTCTCCTTCAAAGCCACCCAGTAAGATAAAATCAAAAACTAAAACAGCTACGAGGGCACCGATTGGATCAATTAGAATCCCTTCCCATTTCAGGACGGCAGTGACATTTTTATTGAGTGGTAAGTTGCGAAGAATAGGAGCAATCACTGTCGGTCCTGTAACAATAATCAATGCTCCAAAAAGAAAAGAAATATCCCAAGGCAGAGACATAATATAATGTGTTGCCATTCCGGCCCCGAGAAAAGTAATCAAAGAACCAACGGTAATTAGGCGTACAATCGCCGGACCGATATCTCGTACTTCTTTCAGCTTCAAGGTTAATCCACCTTCGAATAAGATAATACCAATCGCTAAAGAAACGAAGTAAAACAAAGAAGCCCCCGGCGGGAATAAGCCCTTAGAAGTAGTTTGTTGATAAATGGGTTCGATCAATTTACTTCCATCGGCAGTGAATAAGGTAGAGAGTGGCCCGATCATCAAACCGATCAAAATCAGGGGTAAAATAGCAGGAACGCGCGTACGCCAAGAAAGCCATTGAGCAATGATTCCGAGTATAATTATCCCTGCTAGTTCAAACATAATATATATTTTTACAAAGAAATAAGAAGTACCTAATACTTTGTAATTTAAGTTTGTGAATATTTTGAGCTTTGAATTTTCGTCCTAATCAAGGAAGCCCCGGAGTCTAATCCTTGAAAAGGATTAAGGCGAGGAGCCGACGCGGAGTAGGCCGAAAAGGCAGGTTCAAAATGTTCGATAATTTATATTACAAAGTACTAAGTACCAAGACAAATGAAATCACTTATTAACTTACATTATCTTTTGCACAGTCTCTTCGTTGCTCAAATTCTTACTTAACAAAGGCTAATTTTTTCTAAAATCCGGATTAAAGCTTAGTCCAAATTGCAAGTAATATTTCCCAAAACTATTGACCCGCTGATGGAGGAGTCCTAATTGTAATTGTGTACTTGGCGTAAATTGATATCCCACTGCCCCGTACAATCGATTACGATCAAAAAAAGTTTGTTTGGTATTAACAAAAATCTCATTGTAAATGCCTAGGAAGAAAGCTCCCGATTCGATGACTGGTTTATTGAGTGGAATAAAAGCCATGAGTCGGTAGCGTAGTCGGTTTCGGTAATCGTCATTGACCCATCGCTGTTCAATTCGATAGCGATGCTCAAACTTTATTCGCTTTACCTGGTTGGTCATGATCAATTGTTGCCAAATTCGATGCTCTGTAGACTCTGGCTTCGTTTGTTCACTTTCAAAATCATGCGAAGCGATGTAAGCATAACCCGCCGTGAGCATACTCGTCTTCGTAAGATGATAATTCAAGCCTGTTCGGAGTAAAAGTTGTTCGATGGTATTCGGAGCAATTTCATGATTTCGATATTGTACTTCCGAATGAATACTCCAATCTTGGCTAATTCGATTAAGACCAAAATACATTAACCAATTGCCCGTTTCATTTTCTCCCGTTTGGGCTGATAAAGAAAAAGAACAAAGCAATAAAACTAATCCTATGTAGATTTTTTTAATCATAATCCAGCGTTATTTTAATTCGTATGATGCAGATAAGTAAGTGCTTGGATAGCAGTAGGCTAAATACCTTTTCAGTTTGAGGCTACCATTTCACAGTTTAAATAATGCCTTAAGGATTCCTTCAAAGATACCCTAAAAAAATGAATTGGTAGCATTCAAGAGTAGGCTGAAACCGCTACAAGAATACTACCAATTGTTTGGGGAAGGACACTACTTATTTAGTCTTTTACTAGTACCGTGTACTAGGCTGCCACCTCATCTAGGAAAGTTACTTTTCCTGTTTTTACGTCGTACATGGCACCGACGATATTAATATCTCCGTCCTCAAACATATCGTTTAGGACTGGGCTATTTCTTTTAAGTCTAGTGATCGTCAACTCTACATTCTTTACCGCCACCTGATTAACAAAGTCTAAATTTTGAGAACTACGATCCGTCCCTTCAGACGTTGAAATTGCATTTACGGCGGGCATAATTTTATCTAACATTTGGGTTAAGTTCCCGAGTTGAGCATGATCACAAGCACCTTTTACTGCACCGCAAGAAGTATGACCCATGATGACAATTACTTTTGAGCCGGCTAATTTGCAAGCAAACTCTAGGCTTCCTAAAATATCTGCATTGACAAAATTCCCTGCTACTCGTGCGTTGAATATATCTCCGATACCTTGATCAAAAACAATTTCGGTAGGAATACGAGAATCAATACAGCTAACAATTGCGGCAAAAGGAAATTGCCCCGTAGCTGTTGCTCCAACTTGTGCGTGCAAGTCTCGATTAACTGGTGCTCCATCTAAGAAACGTTGATTACCCGCTTTCAATAATTCGAGTGCCAACGCTGGATCGCTAATCATGCCTTTAGTCTTCGTTGCACTAGAAAAAGTAGTCGTGTCCATAATTTTAATTTAGTTATTAGTTAAGTTATTAATTGAAAATAAACCAGCGCTTGAATAAACTTATTTTTAAATTTGTCCGCGCGTAAGGCTAAAATAATAAAATCTGCGGAGCATTGATATACTTAATCTAGTTCTTTTTGTTCTTATCATCCGCAAAAAATGAATTCTTTGCAAAAGCAGTTTCTACTTTTTTAACTTGATTAGAAACTCCTTTTTGTTTTCGTTCGATAATTTCCAATTCAATATCTCGATACGCAGCATTCGTTTCAAACTCTTCGATAATCTCAATTACATCGTGGTCTATATTAATTGATTTAGAAGCATCAATAATTACTTTGGAACCATCAGGAATTTGCGTTAACGTCCGTTGGATACTTGCCTTGTTAATGAAGGTTACATCTTCTGCTAACTCCAAGCGAATCTTTCCTTCGGATAAATGCGTATCCGACTCAAACAAGAAAGGCTTCTTGTAATTGTTATATAAAACGTAGAAAATCGCTACGGCCATTCCAATTCCGATTCCAGTTAATAGATCCGTTAATACGATTCCTAAGATCGTTACGGCGAAAGGCACAAAGTGTGATTGCCCCAAGTTGTACATTTGCTTAAATAAAGTAGGCTTCGCTAATTTGTACCCTACAAGGAATAGAATCGCTGCCAAACTCGCCAATGGAATCAAATTTAATATTTGAGGAATCGCCATTGCACAAGCAAATAAAATAACACCATGAAAGATCGCTGACATCTTGGTGCGACCACCAGACTGAACGTTGGTAGAACTTCGTACAATTACTTGTGTAATTGGTAAACCACCAATTAATCCTGAAACAATATTTCCAACACCTTGTGCTTTTAATTCCCGATTGGCAGGAGATACCCGCTTCAGGGGATCTAATTTATCTGCTGCTTCTAGGCATAATAAAGTTTCAAGACTCGCTACAACCGCAATTGTTACACCAGTAACCCAAACAGCAGGATTAGAGATTTGGGTAAAGTCAGGAAAAGTAAATTGACTAAAAAAGCCGGCAATATCCTTTGCGACGGGAAGGGCTACAATTTGATCTGCTCGCAAACCAAAAGTATCCGAACCTTGAAAAATCAAGTTGAGGGCAATTCCTAAAGCTACTACTACCAATGGACCTTGAATCAATTGAAATACTCTGATCTTCTTCATAAAGGATTGCTCCCATAATACTAAAATGATCATCGAAAGTACCGTAATGACCACGGCTCCGGGACTAATTGCCTCAAACATATAGTATAATTCAGAGAGCGTATTATGACCATCGGGCTGCGTAAAAGTCAAACTACCTTCGTAATCTTTATCGTAACCGAAAGCGTGAGGGATTTGCTTAAGAATAATAATAATCCCAATACCTGATAGCATCCCTTTAATAACAGAAGAAGGAAAATAATAGCCAATAATTCCCGCTTTCGCGTAACCTAAAAGCAATTGAAAAACACCTCCAATGACAACTGCCATTAAAAAAGTTTCGAAGGCACCTAATTCTTGAATTGCAGTTAATACAATAACCGCAAGACCCGCAGCTGGTCCACTAACGCCTAGTTGCGAACCACTTAAAATACCTACAACGATACCACCAACAATCCCTGCAATAATCCCAGAAAATAAAGGCGCACCAGAAGCAAGGGCAATTCCTAAACAGAGCGGCACTGCCACTAAAAAAACGATAACGGATGCGGGCAAATCATTCTTTAGATTCTTAAGAATGCCCGGCTCTTGTTGTGGACTCATGTTAAATTTCCTTTTTGACGATACCAGACAACATCATGAATAAACACAGGATGGCGCTGTAAGTCGATTAGATTAATGATTTATTTTGATGAATTTTCGTACTGTGAGAATACCAATTCAACTCGTACGATTACACAAATATAAAAATTTTAGCGAAATAATAGTAATACTATCACAAACTAAACAAAAACTTCTTAAAATTGTTGTAACACTTTTAAGGATAATTTACTATTTTTGAAAGATAGAAGATAAACTATAATATGGCAATAGGTATCAAGATCACTTTAAACGAGGGGTTGTACTTGAGAGATCCTCAAGAAACGGCATTGGGACAGCGCATTCTAAAGCACAGTATCTTATTAATTGATGAGATCGGTTTTGAGCCGTTTAACTTCAAGAAATTGGCCGTACACATGAATTCTACGGAGGCTTCTGTATATCGCTATTTCGAGAACAAGCATATGCTTTTGCTCTATTTGGTTTCTTGGTACTGGGAATGGGTGAGTTATCTCATTGACTTTAACACCATGAATATTGAAGATCCGGAGCGACGTTTAAAAATTATCGTTCGAACTTTAGCCTACGCTTCTAAAGAAAATCCTGCAATCGAGTATGTCAACGAAAGTATTTTGCACCGCTTGATTATTTCGGAAGGTACGAAAGCTTATCATACTAAATCTGTAGACAAAGAAAATCGAGAAGGATTTTTTACGAATTACAAAAAATTATCAGAAAAAATAGCGGAGGTCATTAAGGAATTGCGCCCCGAATTTCCTTACCCACATACACTGGCGAGCAATCTTTTCGAAATGGCTAATAATCACATTTACTTTGCGCAACATTTACCAAGCCTAACGGATGTTGTCGTCAAAGGAGAAGATTTTGACGAAGTCGTAACGATGCTAGAACACTTTGCTTTTTCTATTCTTCACTGCAGTGCAGTAAAGGCGAAGTAGCTTCAAAAAAAAAGACCAGTACTGCGAACAATACTGGTCATTATACCTAAAAACCCTATTAAAAATGTGTGCTCAAGGCGAATCTTGCCGAGCATCCATTTAAAAACTACGCGATGGTAATGGTCCGTTTTTCAACGGCTGCTTCTTTTACTTTCTTCGGCAACACTAAGGACAATACACCTTGCTCATAACTTGCATCAATTTGATCTATTTCGATGTCCTTTCTCAAGTGAAAACTTCTTTGGAAAGTATTGAAATCAAACTCTCTTCGGGTAAATTTGCCATCCTCTTCTGATCGTTCTACCGTTTTATTCACAGCGATAGATAAGCGATTTTTTTCGACTTTAATGTCAAAGTCTGTCTTCTCTAATCCTGGTGCGGCCAATTCAATCCGAAAAGCATCGGGTAGTTCGACGATATTAGCAGCTGCTTGGTTCTTTACGAAATCTGCACCCATAAAATCGCCAATGCTATGGTTGAAAAAATTATCAATCCAATTATCTAAATTGTTATTTCGTTTGCGGGGAGAACAATTATTTCCTTTATTCATTTTTGTTATGTTTTGCGTCCTCAATAACTTTTTCTATTTGAGAACCGTTTTTTAAATTTTTAATTTTGAAAAATAGAATGGCTTTGTCTTGATACAGGCGCCACCATTCTATCTTCGTTTATCAAAGTGCCCAGTCTTCAGCGGTACGATTACCGCTTAGATACTTTCTTATCTATAAATTTATTTAATCTCAATTTTCTTCGGTGCTTGCTCTTTTGCTTCTTCTTTCTTTGCCAATACTAGGCTTAGAATACCTTGCTCAAAACTAGCCGTGATGGCCGTCGTGTCAATTGTCTCGGGGAGCTTAAAGTTTCGAGAAAATTCATGATAGCTAAACTCTCGCTTGAGTAATTGCTCTCCTTCTTTTGCCTCAACTGTTTTCTTTGCTGCGACCGTTAAGATATTTTTTTCTAAATCAATTTTGATATCTTCCTTTCCTAATCCCGGTACCGCTAATTCAATCCGAAAATCGTCTTTCGATTCTATAATATTGACCGCCGGATGTTGATGCTTTTTTGCTTTTGCAACACGCTTTGGAGCTCCCTGCATTAAGTCTTGAAATAGATAATCAAAATTTGGACTTGCAAATAATGGTCTTCTTCTTCTCTGTGGATTTACGCTGATAAAAGTCATAATGAAAATATTTTTAGTTTTTTAATTTTAAATTTGATTCACACTCTTTACTTATCAAGAGCTGTTCCATTCCACTTTTTCCGCCATTTTCGCAGCAAAATGCAAAAA
>CALFBG010000243.1 GCA_937951685.1 uncultured Saprospiraceae bacterium
CCTTATGCCGTTACAGTAACGGATGCTAATGGCTGTGAAGCGGTTGCTAGTGCTACGCTTTCTCAACCTGCTGCCTTGACTGCGGCAGATACTACGATTTCTTCGCCTAACTGTCCTGGCGATCCAAACGGATTGCTTGCCGTAATTATGCAAGGAGGAACGATGCCTTACAGTTACAACTGGTCTAACGGCGCAACTACGGCGGCAGCTCCTTTATTAATGGGAGATGCGACTTATTTCGTAACCGTAACGGATGATCGAAATTGCGACGCTGTTTTTGAATTATTTTTACCCGATCCTCCGTCAATTATCGTTCCGGCGCCTACTAATATTCAAGGCGTGACCTGTTTTGATAACACTGGCACTTTATGCGATGGTCAAGCGACAGCTAATGCTTCTGGTGGACAGAATGGATCTGGTTTATACAATTTTATTTGGTCTTCAGGAGAAGTTTTCAATGGTGTCGCAACGAGTACAGCAATGACGCTTTGTCAAGGGGAACAATTTGTAGTGGTTACCGATGGCCTTTGTGCTGCCGATACCGTTTTCTTCCAAGTTGGTGCTCCTGATCCCTTAGAGTTTGATCTAGCGGCGTTAGAGATCAACCGGGTGAGTTGCTTTGGTTCTACGGATGGTAGTGCCACCGTTGCAGCCTTAATGAGTTCTGGAACACCTCCTTATGAATTCGCTTGGAGTAATCTTTCTACCAATGCTACGGTAACGGGGCTTGCTCCAGGAACGTATACGGTAAGTCTTACTGATGATAATGGCTGCCAAACTTCGACGAGTATTTTAATTCCTGAGCCCGATCCAATCCAAGTCATGGTTGAACCGGCAGGAACTTCTGATATAAGCTGTAATGATGAGAGTGATGGTCAAATTACCGTTTCTTGGATGGGTGGTAATGCGCCAGGTCCAGCGACTTATACTTGGTCGGGCAATGTAGCGCCACCGAATAGTTCCGTAGCGAGCAACCTTGATGTGGGTTTATACTCCGTTACAGTAACGGACGAAAAGGGCTGTACAGGATCCACACAACACATCGTTAATGAGCCACCGCCGATCATCGTTGAAATTCCAACACCAGAGCCACCACTTTGTAATGGCTTCCAAACCGTTATCACTATTGATACCGCTTATGGTGGAGCTGCGCCGAATGAACCGTTCTTCTTTTCGGTAGATAATGGACCACAGGTATTAACGACGGGAGCGATTCCTGTTTTAGCGGGACCACATACGATTACAATTATTGATAATAGAGATTGTCAATTGGATACAACACTGATCATTGATGAACCACAGGAGATTGTGGTTAACCTTGGTCAAGATACAATCATTGAGTTAGGACAAGTACTAGCGATTAAACCTAATATTATTTTTGATCCCGCAGTTCCACTTGATACTTTCATCTGGTCTCCTACGACGAATTTAGCTTGCGAAGTAGATACGTTCTGTCGTAACGTATTTGTTTCTCCTTTAAAAACGACAAGCTATACTTTGACGGTATTTGATGAAAATGGTTGTCCCGGAGAAGATGTGATTATCGTGGAAGTAGATAAAAATCGAAATGTATTTATTCCTAACGTCTTTACACCGGACGGAGATGGCTCTAACGATTTCTTTAGTGTTTTCACTGGAGCTGGTGTTGAAGAAATTCGCTTTATGCAAGTATATAGCCGTTGGGGAGAAAAGCTATATGAGCGGAATAACTTCTTACCCAATAATGCTGGTTCTGATGGTTGGGATGGAACGTTCAAAGGAAAAGTAATGAATCCGGGGGTATACGTTTACTTGATTGAAGTGGTCTTTACGGATAACGTAGTCTTACTTTATCGAGGTGATGTGACGATACTTCATTAAGGATTAATCAGATACCTTAAACAAACAAAAGCGCTAAGCTCGGTCAAATACCGAGCTTAGCGCTTTTTCATTTTACAACGATTTTTTCCTTTTGGTTTTATTTAAAAACGATCACCAACGAACGACATTGCTTATCTTGGATAATAAATCCAGACGTTAGGTTCTTCGTATCGTCCCAAGTTTTCTTGTGGTGAAAATTTCACTAAGGAAAGGGCACCTTCTACTGAATATTCTCCTGCTTCCCGAATCTCTTTTCCTGTCCAACTTTCCCAGTCTTGAATGGGCGCTTCAATGCGCATCGAAGCTTCGCAAACTTTGATGATAGCGGCACCTGAATTGACGTGTCGTCTAATCCAAGGATCAAAAATTTGTCCGTCTTTTTTCCAATTGATATATTCTTTCATTGGGATCGCCGGATGCTGATCTTTTAAAGTTGGTCGAATGGGAATAATTAAATTTTTAAAATTAGCTGTAACTACTTGTTCTTTTGCTTGTTGAATCATCAGTCGACTCAAGCTTTTTCCTCGATGTGCTCGATCCACACCAATCAGCAAACCGCCTAGATAGTTAGGGGACACACCTGCTTCATAGTGCTTAATACCTTCCGCTAGTAACCAATCCCAGCCTTCCTCTGGTAGTTCGTCAAGTGGTTGATCCCAGTAAAATGGAATTGTACTCGCATACGCAATGATCGCATCGTCTTCTTTTAAAAACAATTGATACTGTGGAAAATAATCATACAGTTTTTTCCAGTAGTTCTTTAGGACTGGAGAAGACAGAATCATACGACTCCAAGTACTTTCGATCAAATTCAGCAAGGCTGTTTCCTGCGAAGGTGTTGTTGCTAAATTATAGAACTTCAAACTCATTATTATTATTTTTTCAAAAATAAGTACTAAGACAAATGAAATCACTGATTAACTTAGCTCCTCTTTTGCACAGTCTCTGCGTTACTCAACTCCTTACTTAGCAAAGTTTTCGCGCCTCGATCCTATACAAAATAGAACAGCATTTAATGGTAAGATCATTTTGTCTGGGTACTCAGAAATTAATCTTTACCTACTTTTTTTCCTTTCAAATGACGATCCAAAAATACTAAAATCTTTCCCCACGCTTCAATCTGATTTTCATTTTTGCGAAAGCCGTGTCCTTCGTCTTCAAATAGAACGTAATCGACGGGCACATTGTTCTTTTTGATCGCCGCCACCATTTCATCCGACTCTATTTGTAACACTCGCGGATCTTTAGCACCTTGCAAGACCATGACGGGTTTTGTAATATTTGCCGCGTGGAATAAGGGTGAAATATTATATAAGCGAGTAGAGTCTTGATTAGGATCTCCCATTTCTTCGTAGAGGGCATCTTTAAAAGATTCCCACCAAGGTGGAATACTTTTTAAGGTTCTCAGCCAATTGGTAACGCCAAAAATATTAACACCAACGTCAAATTCTTCTGGTGCTGCCGTAAGTGCACGCATGACCATATAGCCACCGTAAGAACCACCGATAATTCCAATTCGGTCTTCGTCGATATAAGGAAGAGTTGCAAGATATTTTTTCGCAGCAATACAATCCTTCAAATCTCCTTCCCCGTGATTTTTATCATCTAATTGGTAGAATTTTTTACCATAGCCACTACTTCCTCGATTGTTGACGGCGTAAACCGCATATCCATGATTAACCAAATACTGAATAAGTGGTGAATAATTTTGTCGGGACTGTCCTCCCGGTCCACCGTGTACCCAAATTAGCGCAGGCACTTTTTCTTGAGCGGAAGCAAACTTTGGTTTGTAGTAAATGCCCGGAATTTCTAGTCCA
Source organism: uncultured Saprospiraceae bacterium (assembly GCA_937951685.1). Taxonomy (GTDB): domain Bacteria; phylum Bacteroidota; class Bacteroidia; order Chitinophagales; family Saprospiraceae; genus CALFBG01. The sequence continues at coordinate 3,678 of CALFBG010000243.1, forward strand.
TCGAAAGAGGCGAATCGCACTACTTCCGCTGCAACTAAATCTTGTGAATTAATTTCAGGGTTGAGGGTATTGGTAAGTTGTTTGTATTTTTTGGTAACAAAATCGTAGCTATACAAATTACTCGTTGTATTGGAACCGCCAACGAAAAAGCTCATTAACTTTTCGTCGTTTGAGATATTAACGCTCGTAATTGTTTGCGCTCCAAAACTCGGGAAATCAATTACTTTTGCAGCCTTGGTATCATAAATCTTAATCTTTGTTTTACCATCTTCATTGATACCTACTACGCGGTATTTGCCCGTTTTAGAAAAATAAGCATAACTCATATCCCAAGCTTCCGCTTGCACTTTTTCTCGTTTTCCGTTGGTCAAATCATATTTCATCAAATAGGAAAAATCACTGCCAGTATCCGTCAAATAATATAAAAACCGATTATCTACACTAAAATCCGCCGCTGAATGACTTGCTTGTTCTGTGGATATTTTATCTAACTGCTTCGTGGTAAAATTGTACAAAAACAGATCTGCATCATTCGTATTAATAGACTTGGATAAAGCCATATATTGCTTGTCGTTAGAAATACCACCAAAATCGTACGCCGCTTCATTTTTATAAATAAGCCGTGCCTCAAAATCATCAATGTTCATTTCGAAAATGTCCATCAACTTAGGATCGCGTTGATTATAGCCAAAGAAAAAACTTTTCTCATCTCCACTCCATCCATAGAAAGCAGCTCTGGCAGTGCTATCCGTGGTTAATTCTCGTACGGTGCCATCCTCTTCCCTCAAAAAGATGTGATTGATTTCATTGCCTCCTTGATCAGAGCGGTACAACAAGCGTTTATCATTTGGAAAATAAGAAATGGCAAAAATAGATTCTTGTTTAGCGTCCGTTAGTTTTTGCTTTGTTTCTCCATCTGCGGAAATGCTTTGCAAATTATAGATTCCCGATTCATTGCTACTCAAGAGAATAGTTGAATTATCATGCGCAATCGAACCTCCCGCAATGCGAACATTATCCATAAATTGCTCAATGGTATATTGCTGGCGCGTATCCTTTTTTTCTTCTGAATCATTGGTACCACAAGCCACTAATAAAATGGCAAGTGCGAAGAAAAGCTGCTTATTTTTCATATATTTTTATTTGTGGACTTTGAGGTCGCTTTTTTACAAAAGAAATTGAGTTTTTTACTTCGATAAGTGCTCAAGATAATTGCACACAGTTTATAGTAATACCAGTTTTCTATTTAAAAAATAAATATTTTATTTTATTTAATTCATTTTTCAAACTACTATTACTATAATAGTTAAAGGTTTGTCATACACAAAAAAGCCTGATGGGCAAACAGAACAAATAAGCTGAGCGAGTAGCAACAATGGGAAAGATAGCGATTTTGGGCGATAAACACTAGGTTTGGAAAGATTTGAGTACGTGGCGGGCATAAAAAAAACTAACGAATCAAAGATTCGTTAGTTTGTATTCCTTGTGAAATAGTTCACAAGGTTGCCTCCTATTTCCTATTCTTGATATCTTCCAAATACCGTTCCAATTCCACTTCATCATAGACTAAAACTTCTCTTGCCTTGCTTCCTTCGCTAGGACCAACGATCCCTAAGGCCTCTAATTGATCCATAATCCGTCCTGCTCTATTGTATCCCAACTTCATACGTCGTTGGAGCATAGAGGTAGAACCGTGTTGATTCTGGACAACCAATTGTGCGGCTTGCTGGAACAATTCATCCAACTCTGAAACTTTAATCCCTAATCTGTCGTGTACTTCATCATCTCCGTGAAACTCTGGAAGATAAAAAGGGGTGGGGTAACCTCTTTGTGAACCTATAAAATCAATAACTTTTTCTACTTCTGGTGTGTCAACAAAAGCGCATTGCAAACGTATCAAATCGCTTCCAAAAGACAATAACATATCTCCCCTTCCGACCAAGCGATCTGCACCTCCCGTATCGATGATGGTACGCGAATCTACTTTTGCCGTTACTTTAAAAGCAATCCTTGCGGGGAAGTTGGCTTTAATGACTCCTGTGATAATATTAACGGATGGTCGTTGTGTTGCGATAATTAAATGTATCCCTACGGCTCTTGATAACTGCGCCAAACGACCAATAGGCAATTCAATTTCTTTACCTGCCGTCATAATCAAATCTGCAAATTCATCAATGACCAATACGATAAATGGCATAAATCGATGCCCGTTATTAGGATTGAGCTTTCGCGAAACAAATTTTTCGTTATACTCTCGAATATTACGAGCGTGTGCTTTTTTGAGTAAGTTATACCGCTCATCCATTTCTATTAATAAGGAATTAAGCGTATGCACTACTTTAGTCGTATCTGTTACAATAGCATCGTCCAAGCCTGGCAAACAAGCTAGAAAGTGTTTTTCTATCTTGCTATAAGGAAACAATTCAACTTTCTTAGGGTCAATTAATACAAATTTAACTTGCGAAGGATGTTTCTTATATAACAAAGACATCAAGATCACATTCACTCCTACGGACTTTCCTTGCCCTGTAGCACCTGCAATCAACAAGTGAGGCATCTTCGCTAAATCTGCGACAAATACTTCATCTGAGATCGTTTTACCAAGCGCAATGGGCAAATCCATTTTGGCTCTTTTAAATTTCTCATGCCCTAATACTTCTTTCAAAGCCACTATTTGCTTATTCTTATTAGGTACCTCTATACCAATCGTTCCTTTTCCAGGAATAGGAGCAATGATCCGTATCCCTAATGCAGAAAGGCTCAAAGCAATATCATCCTCTAAGTTTTTAATCCTAGAAATACGAACACCAGGAGCGGGAACAATTTCATAGAGTGTAACGGTAGGACCGATCGTAGCTTTGATCTTAGTAATCTCAATCTTATAATTTAATAAGGTTTCGATAATCTGATTCTTATTCTGTTCTAACTCTGCACGATCAATCTCAAACTTATGCTCATCATATTCTTCTAGCAATTGCAGTACAGGATGCTCATAAGAAGACAAGTCCAAGGTTGGATCATAAGGTTCATTATGTCCTTTATTATCCATTTCAATGGGCATCGTTGAATCTGGTGGAATTAAAGTACTTGCATCTTCCAATGACACCTTGCTTTCTTCTGGCTTTGCAATCTCTAATTCTGCATCTATATTTAATGGTTTGGGTTTTACTCTTTCTTTATTTTTAGAGAGATCAAATGCCAATTGGTCTCCTTTAGATAGTTCATCTGTTGGTGTTGGAGGCACTGTTGCATCAGTTTCTGCGTTGGAAACTTCCAATTTAGGTCGTCCCTTATTAGTATCCTCTAAACTTATCGCTGGCTTATTAGGTCTGAGCGTTGGCAAAGCCTTAGGTGTAGCTTGAGCTCTAGCAGGTTTTTGCTTAAATATTTGCCCACTCAATAAATCGTTGAAAAAGCTTTTGATTTCAAACCATAGCTTGCTCAGTGTTAATTCATTAAAGTTGGGATTAAAAATCCAAACTAAAAATCCGATGCAGATAAATATAAATAGTACAATCTCACCAACGTCTCCTACAAAACTATTCAACCATCCCCCTACTCCTTTTCCAAAAGCTCCTCCCCAAGGGAAAGCAGATTTAGTAAAAATGAAATCTAATAAGATGGATAGGAAAATTAAGATTAATACGGCATAACGCAATAATCCCATAAACCGACTTAGAGGAGTTCGCTTAATTAAAGCAACACCTAAAACGGAAAGTAGAAAAACAAGAATATAAGAAGGTAAACCGAATCCCCAATAAAAGAACATATTGGAAGTAATGGCTCCTAATCGGCCTAACCAATTAGCCATTTCCACATCCCCTTGTAGCAATAAGCCCCAAGAAAACCTAAGCACTCTATCTTGATCTATTTGCCAAGTAAAGAGATAGGAAGAAAATGCAATGAATAAATAAAATGCAAAGAACAGGCAGAAAATTCCAGCCAATTTTGGTATTCTCTCATCACTAATACCAAGTTTAAAAGAGAGTTGTCCCCTGCGCTTACTCTTTTTTTGTGTCGCCATTCGAATACAACCGTTGGGAGTTTTTTAGGAGTTGTTTGCCAACTTCATATGTTTCATAGTAAATACTTAGCTCCAAAAGTAGAAAGCTAAGTCTGAATCAAAAATTTGATCCAAACCTCAAAATTACTTATAATATATGAATTTTACGAAATTTATAGTCATTTACTTTAAAAGGAAAGTCGTAATAAGCGCTATAAGCAGTATAAAATGCGCTATAGGAGCTTATTCTCGGCAAAAAAAATTAATTTTTCTTAATATTAGCGATAATTTTATGTGTATTTATTAATATTCCCTACAGCTTCCCTCTAAACTTTGTGCAATTTGAGGTTTAATTATTCGAGCTACACCTTAAAAAAAAAACCATGAGTGCAAAATTATATTATCTATCAATCTCTATGATCTTCCTTTTTTGTATTGGGATATATTCTTGCAATTATTACCTTAACCATGATTTCCGACAAAATTATTCGGATTTAAATGAAGTATTGCATAGTGATACAACCAGTTTTCCCTTTTTCAAAATTCATTTTAAAAATGGAAATGTTAGCATTTTAGATCGTTGGTATTTAAATGAAGGCAAAGATTCCATTAACGGGCAAGGCAAATTATTTGATTTTAACCGACATCAAATCCATGACGGGAAACTCGTATTCAATGTAGATGATATTGCTATTATTGAAACCAATCAACTAGAAGCTATTAAATCTAAAGACAATGGTCGAATTGCTACCTTATCGATATTAACAGGGATCAATATCGCATTGGATATTTACTGCTTGGTCAA
>CALFBG010000244.1 GCA_937951685.1 uncultured Saprospiraceae bacterium
TATTAACTTGCATCATCTTTCGACCAGTCTCTTCGTTACTCAAAGCCTTCCTAAGCAAAGGCTTAGGGCGGTTTTCGTGCCTCGATGCTGATCAAAATCTAACACAATTTAATGGCAAATTAATTTTGTCTTAGTACTTAAGTAGGTTTACCCAATAAATTCACCAATCTATTAGGTAAACCTACTTAGTACTATTGCAGAGAATAATTTTGAACTTTAGCTTTTACTCAAAATATTAACCATGCCTTACGATTGGATTTTATTTGATGCGGATCGTACATTATTTGATTTTGATAGCTCCGCACGGCGAGCGCTCCAACACAGTATCGAAGCCTTCGATATTCCCTATTTTTCGAAATACCAAAAAGTTTATCAGGAGATCAATAAACAATGCTGGAAAGATTTTGAAGCACATAAAATTCCTCAGTCGCGGCTAGGGACGATTCGCTTTGAATTATTTTTGACAGCCATCAAATTCGAAAGAGATATCGAAGCCATGAGCAAATTCTATTTGCAACAATTAGCGGCGAGTAAGGATTTGTTGCCTGGTGCCAAAGAACTTTTAGATCGACTCCACGGAAAACATAAGCTACTAATCGTGACCAATGGCTTAAAAGAAGTGCAACGCCCTCGAATTGCTAACGCTCAACTCAATCCTTATTTCTACGAAATCGTTGTCTCCGACGAGATTGGTGTCGCAAAGCCTCATGCTGCTTATTTTGATTATGCTTTTGAAAAAATGAATTTCCCATCTAAAGAAAAAGTCATTATCATAGGTGATAGTATCAACTCAGATATCAAAGGAGGAAGCGATTACGGGATCGACACTTGTTGGTATAATCCAGATGCCTTACTTTCTTTGAATGGTATCGAGCCCACCTACGACATTCGAAACTTAGCAGAAATTGATGAGATTGTAGCAGGGTGGGAGCGCTAAGCATTACATCCCGCTGTCTCAATCCTTATCCTAAAGTCCCTTTAAAACAATCTTAACCTTTACTTAACACACATTTCTAAAAATGATTCGTTTTGTATAAGAAGTTGCTTCCAAGAACAAAAAAGTTGCCTTGAAGTGAAGTGTTACTTATTACTTGTAGTGCATAAGTCGAGTTAAATGATTGCTTTGTACTATTGATAGAAAAAAAGATAAATACTAACTTGCAACTTTTTCTCAATCGAAGGGTCTTTACTGTACAATTTTGTCAATAGAACTTTCGTTTGAGCTATTGATTTACCGAAAGGTATATTTTTTATTCCGCCTACAAAGATTTAAGTAAGAAGTGATTAATGTATGAACTTCTAAATAGCTAGTGACCAAAATTATTTTTTGAGACTAGTTATCCAACATTCCAATCATCAACGGAGTGACTTAAAGCTTACTTACACTAAACGTCTAATAATAATTACCACGTATGAAAATCACTAGGAGTGGTGCCACAACTTCTACCTGATCAACACTGCGAGCTAGTAGCTCGCGCGTAGTAGTTAAATAGTAGTCAGATGATTAATCGTACAGCGGGAATAGATTAAAAAAAACTTCATAGAATTCGGCGATAAAACGGGTCAATATTTAATTGACACCAAACATTTTTTAAAAATAATTACTAAACAAGCTTGTAGAATGAAATAACCAAATCGCAAGCGTAAATTTGAAAACAATGAAAAATTTGAAATTATTATTTTTAGGGCTTATCGCAATGGTTGTCATTACAGGATGTGATCCCAACGACGATGATGGCTTTTTTATTTGTAAAGATGGAGAAGGTGCGGTTAGCACTAGAACCGTCACTTTGTCAACCATTACAGGAATAAACTTAGAAATTAGAGCGAATATTTTCCTTTCTCACGGTTCCACTCAGCAGGTGACTTTGGAAGGACAAAGTAACGTACTCGATGAATTAGAATTTACGATCACCAACGGGGTTGCAAAAATTGACTTTGACGGTTGTATTGACAAATATACTACCTTAAATATTTATATCAGAACACCTGAAATACGACAACTTACTATTCAAGGGGAAGGCGAAATCAAAAGTGAAAATACCTTAGTCATTGAAGATATAGATTTAACAATTAATGGGACTGGAGATATAGAATTAGATCTTGGTGCAGCGGACGATATTGATGGCACCATCACCGGTTCTGGTAAAATACGATTGGAAGGTACTGCAGATGATTTGGATGTTTCTATCACCGGTTCTGGTGACCTTGAAGCTTTCGAGTTAATGGCTAGAAAAGCAGATCTCAAAATTACGGGTTCAGGTGATGCAGAAGTAAACGTTGAAGAAACCCTAAAGGTTAATATTTCTGGAAGTGGAGATGTCCTTTATAAGGGTACTCCTACCGTTACGCAAACGATTACGGGGACGGGAGAAGTATTGGACGCCAATTAAGGATACGCTTAGCGTAGTATTTTTAAAAATATAATTGCAAGAGGGCTGCTAACTTGATGTTGACAGCCCTCTTGTGTTATTCGTTTTAGGAGAGCTTTTCTTATTCGGAGCTTGACATAGGAGTAACTACTTGCGTTTTGAAAAAGAGCAAAGCATTATCCATCATCATTTCAAATTGTGGATTGGCCTTTGGACTCGTCATTTCGGTTCTTGAATCTACGTCCAATTGAATATCTTCGCTAAGCGGAAGACTGGCGTGTGGGACATTTTGTGAAATTAATAAAGCGATGCCTCGCTCTACGTAATTTTCCAACAAATCAATAATACCATCTAACTGGACCATCGTATCGTGTATCGAATGAGCCGCAAATACCGCTTGTGAGATTTTTTTATCTCTAGACAACCGTTTATTCTCTCGAATAATCTGTCCCAGTTCAATGGCGGTGAAACTAGGAATGTGGGGATACCGAAAAGGATTTGGTCCCATGCCTTTGATGTTGCCATCTACAATTTTGGAAAGACCTTGTACGAAGCCCAAAAAACTAGCTTCCTTGACAATCCTCACGTCGATTGCTGCCGAGAATAAAAACAATCCTCCCTGAATTAAATTTGGCGCGCGCAATATTTTATTGTAGCTGAGCGCACCCCCCGTAGAAAATCCACCGAGGGAAATTACTTCCCCAAAATGTTGCGCAACGGTAACGGCATTGTCAATTTCTTGTCGCCATTTGGTATCGAGGAGTTCGTCTTCAGTCGCTTTATCAGGGTCTTTCAATCCGTGAGCTGGCAAGAGAGGAAGGATAACATTTAAGCCTTCTTGGTGGAAACGTTTCCCAATCGCTTTCATGTAATGCGGCGAATCGGACAGTCCGTGGGTAAGAATAATGACGTGCGGCGTCCGTCGACCGTGATGCAAAATCATCGGAGAATTCCCTTTCTTTAATTTATAGGAAGTAATGTGATACTGTTGATCAATGCCCGACTCCGTCCCGAGATGAACTCCTTTGGCATCTGCCAAGCGATTAAAATAATGTTGCTCGAATAATTCGAATCCTTTGCTAAAAGGGGCTTGGTTTTTCATCATATGACCTTATTTTACTGCTTTCTAAAAATAAGTAGATATCAAGATAACGATTTACTGATCGAGTCTAAGTACTAAGACGAAATTAATTTGCCATTAAATTGTATTGGTACTTAAGTTCTTACTAGCAAGAAGGAAAGAGATTAAACATTTTGTAGCTAATTTATTTACAAATTGTTTTTTTTAATGTACTTTTGTTGGAAAGCAAAGCACCAAGCACCAACAAATTTTAAAAAACATCATTAGCAATCTTTCATGAAACAATTAACCATTCGAGACGAATCTATTGCGGGAAAGTTATTGAACGAAATCGTGGTAGCCCTTGAAGAAGAGACGATGACTACCGAAGCGCTCATCAAGGCTCGGGTCAATCAGGAAGTGGAAAAATATAACCAAGCCGGAAGTGCTTATTTTCAAGGTTTGGTGCAACCTTCCCAAACAGAACAAACTTTAAACGGCTATAAGTTGAAACAAGAACGTCTGATTGACGCCGAACAACAATGCTATATTGCGTTAGATGCTTTTCAAAAAAATGGCTTCTTCATCTTAGTTGATGACCATCAACTAGAGCATTTAAACGAAGAATTTTTGGTTATGGAAGATACTAAAGTAAGTTTTATTAAACTTAGTCCACTCGTCGGAGGATAAATCTATGGCAAATTTTGATCCTCAGCCTTATCACCAGCTATTTGATTTTTTGGCAAAAAAAAAGACTGGATCTAAAGCCACCAAAAAATGGCTCAACGCAGCAAGCACACAGTTAGCGGCACTAGATCGAGAACGACTTGTCCGGTTTTTTTTACCCGCCTTCGAAAATGCCATTGATGGATTAACAACCATCTACAAATCTCCTGCTCATTCTTATTACGAGCGTCGACCCAAATTAGCACAAGAAGAATTGTTTATTGGCTTGGCTTGGGCCACCGGATTACTCAATCATCCCAGACTCAACGTAGAATTGGAAGCCTTAGCCAGATGGGCACTCAAAAAGAAAAGAGGTTCGGGCCAACTCGCAACCCGCTTGGCGAACGCTGCCCTCTACGCTTTTTCTCTACTACCCGCCGAGCAAAGTGTGGCGATCCTCAACAAATTTAGATTAACGATTAAGTACGCTTCTAGCTTAAAGCAAATTGATAAGTATCTCCATCAAATCGCGACGCAAGAAAATAAAACTTTAGCCGAATTAGCGGAATGGAATGTCCCTACGTTTGACTTGTCGGAAAACTATGATTGTCAAGTAGCGGTGGGCACTTATCTTGCGCACCTTAAAATTGAAGACTTTAATAAAGTTTCCTTGCAATGGATCTCTCCAGAAAATAATTTTCGAAAAACTTTACCCGCAAGCGTTGCTAGAGCATTTCCAGAGGCTTTGAAAATAGCGAAGCAAAAACAAAAAGCGCTTAAAAAACAGTTGTCGATCGAACGCCGTCGCATCGAACAGTTCTATTTGCAAAAACGCAGGTGGACGATTGCAGATTGGTCAGCCTGTTACTTGGAACATCCGCTGGTTTCGTTTGTCACAAAGCGTTTGATTTGGCAATTTTCGAATGAAATAGAAACGGTATCGGGGAGTTATTATCAGGGAAAATGGTATCGGAGTAATGGGAAAGTATTATCGCTAAAAAAGATGACGGAAGTGGAACTGTGGCACCCCATTCAAATTCCTGTAGCGATCGTGATGGAGTGGCGGCAATTTTTAGAAAAGCGTCAACTTCGGCAAGCTTTCAAACAAGCCTTTCGAGAAATTTATTTATTGACGGCGGCAGAGCAAAACACCAATTCGTATTCCAATCGTTTTGCCGCGCATATTTTAAAACAGAATCAATTTGCTGCACTTTGTAGCCATCGCGGTTGGCGCCATAAATCACAGGGGCAATGGGAAAATTCTGGGGTTACAAGTGTGGAAGTACCAAGCTGGAATATTCGAGCAGAATTTTGGTTAGAGGTGGACTGGGAAGGTCCGGTAACCCCAGGCGGAACGTTCAATTATATCTTTACAGATCAAGTACGTTTTTACCAAGACGAGGATCAGTTGATGATGGAAGAAGTTCCCGCCATTGTATTTTCGGAAGTAATGCGCGACGTTGATCTATTTGTTGGCGTCTCTAGTATTGGAAATGATCCAAACTGGCAAGATGGATTAGGGAATCGTTACACGGATTATTGGCAGGAATATTCTTTTAGTGAATTGTCGGAATCCGCAAAAATGCGAAAACAAGTTTTAGAAAACTTAGTGCCGCGGCTTAAAATTGCCAAACAATGTTCTTTTAATAATCGTTACCTCATCGTTAAAGGAAAAATTAGAACCTATAAAATTCACTTAGGAAGTGGGAATATTTTAATGGAGCCCAACGATCAATATTTGTGCATTGTCTTGGATCGAGGTCAAGAAGATCTTGATAAGAAAGTTTACCTCCCTTTCGAAGGAGATAGTCTATTATCCATCATTCTAAGTAAAGCGTTTTTATTAGCGGCAGACGAAGAAATTACGGACACGACCATTACCAGTCAACTAACATCATAAAAGCAGAATCCTATTGGGCGATCTAATCACTAAAGACAAAGAAACCTAAACCACCCGGATCTCTCACGATCACATTGTCTACAATTCCTGCTGGATTGAAAAAAGTAATCTCTTCGGTAATGGGGATTTTCCGTGCCCGCAATTCGGCGATGATAGCGAGGTTTTCTTTTCCATTAAAATAACTTAACGAAGGATTAAAAAATAGATGCGGACAAGCAAAAGCTTTCATGATACTAATGGTAGTTTGTGCTTCATCCGTGAGACTTACCCAACCTTGCTCAACGCCACCCATCGTTTTTTGAAAACCAAAAATTTCCCAAAAAGAAATTGCTTTTGCTAAGTCTAATACTTCCATGCTAATGCCCGCAAAGTTTCCAAGTGCCGATGTTGGAATATCACTCAAATCAACGATTGGTGCTGGCTGTTCCATCAAATAAATCCAAGTGCCACTAGGGTCCGTTAAGAGATAGCCTTCTGCTGTTTGAAGAACGCCACTAAAAGCGGTTAGCGCTGCTACTACGTCCGACCAACTGTCTTGGTACAATTTAAGTCCTGCTCTGGCGTGGCGATCAGGATTGATTTCAATAATTGCTTTGCCATCGGAGTATAAATTGGGCTGGCTGGTCGAGCAAGCTTGTAAACCTAATTGCTGGTAAAAAGCAAGACTATCGGCGAGTTTGGGCGTTGGTGTTTGTATGATGGTTTGCATAGGAAAATGTTTTAGGAAATGCTTTATTTGAGGTAGAAAAGGAATTCAAGGTGAAATTACAGCAGGCAAACTTCAAGTAGATCAATTTGCCTGCTGACTTGTGGTCGGTGTAAACTTTAAAAGATTATTATTCCGCTTTGAGCGAAGCACTCATGGCATCTTCAATGACTTGATCTTCCGCAAAATTAGGAATCGTAAGTGCTAAACCTGGTGTCATTTCCATCGCTCTTTTTGCGGTAAAAATAGCCTCTTTATTTCTTGCCCAACTTCGGCGTGCAATGCCATTGTTGACATCCCACGAAAGCATCGAACGCAATCTACGATCCGCATTTTTTGAACCATCTAAGACCAATCCAAATCCACCGTTCATAACTTCTCCCCAACCTACGCCACCACCGTTGTGTAAAGAAACCCAAGTAGCACCACGGAAGGCATCTCCAATGACATTGTGAACGGACATATCAGCCGTAAAGCTAGAACCGTCATAAATATTGGAAGTTTCCCGAAAAGGAGAATCCGTTCCAGACACATCGTGATGATCTCTCCCTAGGACGATGGGCGCAGAAAGTTCTCCCGCAGCGATGGCTGCATTGAAAGCAGCGGCGATTTTTATTCGGCCTTCAGCGTCGGCATATAAGATACGAGACTTAGAACCGACGATGGGAATATTCTTATCCGCGGCTTCGATCCAATTGAGGTTATCAATTAATTGACCTTTGATTTCTTGTGGTGCGTCGACCAACATTTCTTTGATGACCTTGGCGGCAATGGCATCTGTACGGTCAAGATCTTCCTTATCTCCCGAAGTACAAACCCAGCGGAAAGGACCAAAACCATAATCAAAACACATGGGCCCCATGATATCTTCTACGTATGACTTATATTTAAAAATTCTTTCTTCTTCTACTTCCCAAATATCCGCTCCTGCGTCTCCAGCTTCTTTCAAAAAAGCATTGCCATAATCCCAAAAATAAGTTCCACGTGCCGTCATCGTATTAATCGCTTCCACGTGTCGGCAAAGCGTCTTACGAATTTCTTCCATGAATTTTTCCTTGTCTTCAATCAAGAGCGTCTTAGCCTCCTCGAAAGTATAGCCCATGGGCGCATATCCACAGTCGTCGATATTGTGCAAAGAAGTTTGATCTGAGGCCAATTCGACGGGAATACGATCTTCGACTATTTTTTCCCAGAGTGCTACGATGTTTCCTTGATAAACGAGCGCAACGGCATCTTCATTTTTGCGGCAAGCCTTTAACCTTTCCATCAAGGCACTAAGGTCTGTATAAACATCTTCTTTTTGGATGTAACCATCCGTGATTCTTTGTTGTACCGCATCTGGATCAACCTCGGCCAGCAGACCAACAGCACCCGTAATGACGGCCGCTAAAGCTTGTGCACCCGACATACCTCCCAAACCAGAAGTGAGGTACACTTTCCCCGCTAAATGATCGCCCAAGCCCATCTTTCTAGCGGCGTTCAAAAGGGTAATGGTAGTGCCATGAACAATTCCTTGTGGACCGATATACATAAAGGAACCGGCAGTCATTTGACCATAAGAAGTAACGCCGAGGGCATTATATTTATTCCAGTCAGCTTTTTTAGAATAGTTAGGAATCATCATTCCGTTGGTGACGACTACGCGCGGTGCATCGGGATGTGAAGGGAAAAGGCCCATGGGATGTCCGGAGTACAAAACTAAAGTTTGCTCGTCGGTCATCTCTGCGAGATATTTCATGGTGAGTCGGTACTGAATCCAATTTTGGAAAACAGCTCCATTGCCACCGTAAGTAATTAATTCGTGTGGATGCTTCGCTACTTTATAATCCAAATTATTTTGAATCATGAGCATGATAGACGCTGCTTGGCGAGATTGATAAGGGTAATCGTCGATCGGACGCGCCTTCATCTCGTAAGTAGGGCGGAAGCGATACATATAGATTCGGCCGTACTTTTCTAGCTCTTCGGCAAACTCTGGTGCGAGGGTAGCGTGCTGCTCGGGATCAAAGTAGCGCAGTGCATTTCTTAGGGCTAAGGCTTTTTCTTTATAACTTAAAACACCTTCAATTAATCTACGTGGTGCGTGACTTACACTCAGGTCATAGACTTGTACGGGAGGCAGTTCTGTAGGAATTCCTTCTAAAATGGCTTGTTGAAATGCAGTATGATTATTCATGAATAAGAAGATTTTATAGTGAATAGAGCTCATTTAGTTCAGTTCTAACCAACGGCAATGCTGCTAAAATGATTATTAGTAATTGCGTTTAAACGAAAGAACAAGTGTTAGCGATTGATTTGCCGTAAGGCGGAAATAATTTTAGCGCTAATTCCTCAAAAATATCAAGTATTTTTTACTCGTCCTATTATGAACAAGTTTAAATTCCTTTTTGCTCACGGAAAAGCAAAATTTCTATTTTTGTAGCGATTAAATTGGAAATGGAACTCAAAAATGAAGTATATTAGCCTTTAGGACTAGAAAATTTGTATGGAACCCGAATGATCTTTTTAGCTAATCCTTTGCTTCTCTTTAATCGCTATGGTGATTAGGTCCCCCCTGTCTACTGTTCAGGAAGGCGAATGCTCCTCGGCTAAGCTAAAAGTCCCTATTTAATTCCTTTGCAAAATATTGAGCCATGAAGGCTACTGTAATCTAGTTTGGGTCCTAAGTAGTAGGTATTTATTAGTCTTAGGGTCAGTCCTATTCATAAAATTGAAATTATACAAACTACAATAATGGCAAAAGACGACTTATTCGAAAGATTCGGTGAATTTATTCAAAAAGGAGCAAAATCCATCAAAGATCGATTGACGTTAGACGTAACGGATTTATTACGAGCGATTGATCAAAATAAGGAAGAAGAAGTAGAACGGGCATTGAATGCAGGAGTTGATCCCAATGCTATAGATGGCATTGAACGTATTGCATTGCCAATTGCGGTGGATGGAAATAATCCTGCGATTATTCGCCTGTTACTCAAAGCAAATGCGAATCCTAATGTGCGTGGAAAAGACGGGGAATCTGCTTTATACAAAGCGGTATACTGGGAAAATCAAGCCATCGTAGAAATGCTTTTGCTCGCTGGAGCCAATCCAACTTGGCCGAATTCGAATGGTGTAAATCCGATGGATATTGCACGCGAGAAAAACTATACAACGCTACTCGCCATGATGGAAAAGGCAAGTGTAGGGAAAAGAGCCAAACAAATTGAAAAAGATAAAACGATTCACGAAGATTTAAAAGCCAAAGCTGCCGCCGCCAAAGAGGAAAAAGAACAAGCTATTTTGCGGCAACAAGCCGCTGCCAAAGCCGCCGCCGCTGCCAAAGCTGAGGCGGAAGCTGCTGCCGCCAAACAGGCATTGGAAGAAAAGTATGCCGCGACGGAGGGCAACGCTTTAAAGTCTTTATTACTGGCCATGCAGCAAAAAGATTCGGAAGGGGTAAAAGTATTTGTAGATAAAGTAGCGGATATCAATGCTTACGATGAGGATTTTAAAGCTACTCCGCTGATGTATGCTATTGGTCAAAAGAATGCTAAACTTGCTCAATTTTTAATTGAAAAAGGAGCGAATGTGTTTACCCGTCCCGCAAAAATGGATCATTCTCCGCTGACGAAAGCCATCTTGGCACAAGAGTATGATTTGGTTGCCCAAATGCTAGCGACAGCACCAGAGGAGGAGGTAACGGCGATCCTCAATGATCCTCAACAAGATTTGAGCCCACAGTTTTTAGCCTATAAAGATGCTAAAATGCTTAATCTTTTGCTAGGAGCTGGGGCAAATGCTTACTTTGGAGGCAAGTTGGCTCCCGCTCCAGTCGTTAAAGCAATCGAGAAAGCTTCCATCGGAATATTACCCGTATTAGCGGGAAGAGGAGTAGATCTCAATCACGAAGTAGACGATAAAACACCAATCGAGTGGGCCATTCATTTTAATCGTAAAGATTGGTTGATTGGTTTAATGGAAGAAGGTGTTGCGGTAGATGTAGTTGATGAACATGCGCAAACGCCAATTATGAAAGCAACGATCGCTAATTCACCGGATTTGGTAAAAATTCTTTTGGCGGCTAATGCTAGGGTCGATTTAAAAGATAATCAGGGAGAAACAGTTTTAGAAATGGCAACAAGATTAGGAGACCGGCAAGAAATTATTGATCTTTTACAGTCTTAAGTAGGTTTACCTAATAAATTAACTAATAATTTGTATTGGTACTTTGTATTGGTACTTAAATAGTAAAAACACTGCGATAAAAAAGAGACAGTCTCGGGTAAAACTGTCTCTTGGTTTAATTATAATTCACCAAATTAATGGATGTTAAAATGCCTAATAATTGAATACACTTAAGCTAAGTTAGTTGAAATTTTGCCTCATGATTTTTGTGTTAATCGAGAAACACCTGACGACCTAACCAAGTAGACAGAGCACCCGATAGTCATTAGCTATAAGGGAAGGACTTGACGTAGCATGAGGCAAAAAGGCAAGTTCAAAATGTTCGATAATTTATATTACAAAGTACTTAGCTTGTATAAAAGTTCGCCTTAGTTCTTTTAAAACTGATATTGCATCGCTACTAATAGATCACTATTGAGGTGCAAATCATTATCGTCGAACCATTCGTTTCTCGTGATATCGTTGAATCCTTGATTGTATCGGATGCTGAAACTAATCTGCTTATTCAACCGGTATTCAAGGCCAAAAAGCAAACCTAAATCAAAGGTTGCGATGCCATCTCTAACTTCTACGGGTAAAACATCGTTGAGGTCAAATTGTTCTAATCCTTCCGTTTTTTCTGACCAAGTTCCTGCTTGGTGAACGATATAAGAAGGTCGTAGGCCTAAAACCAAATCTAAGTTTTTAGCATTAATTTTCTTCTTAATCATTAAAGGTAATTCTACGAACCAAATTGATTTGATGCTGAAGTTCTCGGTAACTTTACTAACGCCCGCAGAAGTTGTCTTAAGGCTTGTCCCTTGTTTATTAAGATCGTAATTAGCTTTGTTTTTTACTAATAATTCTGCTTGTAAGGCATACTTTTCGTTGAGCTGATAGCTAACAAAAACACCTGCTTGCGGAGACAAGGAAAACTTAAATTTGGACCAATCAATATTACTAACACTAGCACCGATGGCTAAGCCCCAATTCATCCGTTTAGGTTTGAAATTAAGTTTGTCTAATTTCAAATCTCCCGTATAAAAAATTGAAGTATCGGGCTGTACAAACTCTGAAATACTCCTATGCTGATTAAAATCAACGGCATTGGTCAAATCTAAAGCTGCTACTTTGGAAAAGTCCGTAGTCATTTTTGTTGTGGCAAGTGCGGTTGTTGGTACGCTAGGAATGCTAGAGGTGGCAAGCAATTGTTTACGCGAGGATCGTTCGCTTGGTGGTGGTGTCGTCAAAGAGAAGGAAGCAGAATAAGTTGAGCGAACCGCTTCTGAGGTCGATTGCTTCTGCGTTCCTTCTTTTTTGGTATTCGCATCGAGATGGAGTCGATTTGAATGACCATTGGACTCACTAGTATTTTCTATAGTAGGGATAATTTTCTTTTTCGTTGGAACGGTAATGCTCGCAAACGGGATATTGTCTGGGACAATTTGTTCCGGTTTTATGACTGGAGTAGGAACAGGGTCAACCACAGGGGGAGCATCTTGCTGTTTGATGGCAACCCATCCCAAGAAAGAAAAGAGAAAAATTGCGGGAAGGATTATTTTAAGTAAGCTTCCAAAAGAAACAAAACCGGTGCGGTGACCATAATCTGAGGCAGGACCGGGTTGGTGTTGGTCGAGGACCTTTTCCATATCTTCCCATGCGCTTTCCATAAAATCAAATTCATGATTCTGGATCTTATGCTTTAAATTGCGCTCGCTATTTAGATGGTTGAACTGACTCATAAGCTTATTTCTGTATGAATATAAGATTTTAAAAGTTCTTTTAATTTTTTTCGTGCTGACGACAAGTGCCATTTGGAAGTACCGACGGAGATATCAAGTTCTGCGGCAATTTCGTGGTGTTTAAACCCGTCAATGGCATACATACTAAATACGGCACGAGAAGCGGGTGGTAATTTTTGAATGACTTTATATAAGTCTTCTACTTCCAAATTATTGATGGCTTCGCTATTAATGGCCGTTTCTTTTTTGCTTTCAAAATCCATATGCTTTTTGTAGCGGGCATTTTTGCGGATTTGGTCAATGGCTGTATTGAAAACAATACGCGCCATCCAACCTTGAAAAGCACCTGTTTCTTTGTAAGAAGCAATGGATTCTAAAATTTTAAAAAAAGCGAGATTGAGTACTTCAATTCCTTGTTCTCTATCCTTCGTGTAACGCATAGATACTCCCAGCAGCTTACCAAAGTACTTTTGGTACAGATACTTTTGGGCTAGCCGATTTTTCAGAATGCAGCCTTGAATTAATTCCTGGTCGGAACTTTTAGGAGTATATTTCA
Organism: uncultured Saprospiraceae bacterium; assembly: GCA_937951685.1. Classification (GTDB taxonomy): domain Bacteria; phylum Bacteroidota; class Bacteroidia; order Chitinophagales; family Saprospiraceae; genus CALFBG01. Next base: position 13,149 of record CALFBG010000244.1, read on the forward strand.
TAAATTGGTTACTGTAGTAATCCGTTTTTTATGGTTTTGCAACTCATGTTCATTAATAAGATCGCAAAGTTTGAGAAAAAGGTTGGGGTAAGGTAAAGAAAAAAGGAAAAAAGGGGGAAATAAGCTGGCGAATTAACAAATGATTAATAGAAGTTGTTTAAAAACTATCTTAAATCTTGCAGACAAAGCATTGATCGCCAGATATTTCAGCTTTTTATCGTCACCGCAGCTATGGCTGCGAAACGCTAAAACAGCTTAATAGTAATTTAATTCTTGCACGTTGGTAGCGGTCAGTTTTTTGCTAAATTTGTAGCTGCTTTTCTCCAAGGGGGTTGCCAAGGTCAAAAAGTACTTCAAGCTGCCTGTCGGCAGAGGCAGGTTTGGATAAAAACTTTGATTCGGCTAGGAAGAGGAAGCCTTTCTCAACTTCTTTTCGGATTTTTGGAAGAGAAAGCTTAATTTTGGTACTTAGTAAGCTACAGGTTTAGCAACTACCACTAGAAGACCAAAGAAATAATTTTACTAATCAAGAGATAAGCGCATTGGAATGATTACGTTTAAAGTACGACTAATTTTAGAGGAGCAAGGAAAAGTTTTACTTTTGAAACAAACCGTTCAGAACGGTGGTAAGTATACTTTAATTGGAGGAACGGTAGAGCGAGGAGAGCGTGCGTTGGAAGCAATTATTAGAGAATGTAGTGAAGAGTCTGGCATTCGAGTTTTCAAAACAGATTTGACGCTGGTGCATACTCTTCACAAAATTAAAGATGGAGCGCATCGCATTGTTTTATATTTCAAGGCGAGTCGTTGGACAGGTGTTTTAGAATCGAGAGAGCCTAAGAAGTTCAAAAAACTGACTTGGGAACCGATAGATGAATTACCAAAGAATATTTCCCCATCGCTAAAGCAAGTATTACTCCAATATCGAGCTGGCATCCCCTATTCTGAGATTAAAAATGAGAATTGGAAGTAAGGACAAGAATCGTGTTCAGGAGTTAGGATGATGCTTAAGGGCTTAAGTGTAAATAAAAAAGCCTCGTTTCGATAGTATGAAACGAGGCTTTTTTATTTATAAGAATAATAGGAAATACTATTCTTGACCTTTTACTAATTTAGCAGAAGTTTTCTTAGTAACTGCAGTTGTCTTAGCAGACTTAGAACAAGCAGCTTTCTTAGTACATGTTTTAGAGCAAGCAGCTTTCTTCGTTGCACTTGTTTTTACTGCTTTTGACTTAGTGCAAGCAGCCTTTGATTTTGTGCAAGCAGCTTTCTTAGAGCAAGCAGCTTTCTTTTCCATTTTTACTGGAGAAACGTTTACAAATTTAGCTGTTTCTGGAGAGTATACTACATTAGTGAAAGAAACCTTACCAGACTTTTGGCAAGTGTTCTTCTTAACGTAAGAAACTGTACCAGACTTTGCACATACTTTTTGCTCAATAGAAGCATCCATTGCAGCTAATTTAGCAGCAGCAGTAGCGCTTTCCTGCTCAACTTTAGCTTTTGCAGATTTTGTGCATACTTTTTCTTGTGCATCAGCAGCAAAGCTTACTAATCCGATAAATGCGAATAATACAAAAAATTTCTTCATGATGTTAATACTTTTTTTTTTATTAAAGTTTAAATTAATGCTACTCAAAATTAAGCCTTTAAGCCTTAAGAAACAATGTTATGAAGTGACCTTATGAAAATTTTAACTTTTCCTTAATACTTCAAAATTATGGCTTTAGACAGCTAAATAATACTATTTCAAGATAAACATATTACTAATAAAGTGGGCATGAATCATGCCAAGCTGAGTGCAAAAGCGTTGATAAAGTCTTGGTGCTGACATTTTACTTTGCGATGATCAATTTTTCGGATTCTACTAAGGCTCCTGAGCGTAAAGTAAGGAAGTACATACCGTTTGGTAAGTAGCTAAGATCTTTTGCAAAGCGAATTGAAAGTAGGTCTTCAAAATCCATGCGATCAATTTCTCGTCCAGTGATATCGTATATCAATAATTCTACTGCTTCTTTCTCCGTTTGATAATCTATCTTGACGGTAAAAACCCCCGTTGCCGTCGGATTTCCATTGAGGGACAGGGCATTGTTTTCTCCTTCGAAAAACCCTAAATCTACGATTTTGAAATCATCTATTTGCAAGGCGACCTCTCCGGCGGTACTTCTTGCCTGAAAAGCAATACTTGCACTGACGTCTTCGTCTGAAACATACTCAATAATAGCCGAATTATAATTAGGGTAGGTATTATCAATATTATCAAAAATCCATTTTTCGGAAGGAATTGTAAAACTTTGAACGTTTTGTAGGGTAGAAATTCCCACACTCAACTGTTCAATTGAATTGGTTCCTCCTTCGCTGGCAGCTGCGTAAGAGAAGCTGATTTCGTAAAGGTGATTGTCTTGTAGCTCTACGCAAGGACTATACATATAATCATTAGCATTCTCTACGTCGCTTGCAAGGTATACCGCAAAACCTTCGCCATTATTAGGTCCCCAGTTGTCACTTGCCCCTTGGAGAAACGCCCAACTTTGGCCATCGTTATTTTCATCTTGTACGACCCAGCCGCCAATATTTTCCCCTTCTTCGAAGCCCATGGTAAAGCTACCATCGGCTAAATCTTTACAACATTCAGAAAAAACGTTATTGTTACAATCTGTTACATTACCATTGACCAGTTCGGAGCGCAGCCCTTCCAAGACACTCTGCATGACGTTAACCTGTTCTTGGGTGAATAAATTCATACAATTATCATCTACATAATCCATGTAATTCATAAAAATATCAACGCTTCCACAAGACATTTCTCCAAAGGTAGGACACTGATAATAAGGACCATCCGAATTGGGTGTATCGCTAATGCCGTCATCAGAATCACAACCGATGGGGTTGCCATTACCTTGATTGGCGCCCCAGGTGTGAAAAAGGCCAAGGTAGTGACCGATTTCGTGGGTAGCGGTACGACCTTTGATTTTATTTCCGTTGACGCCAAAGTATTTATAATTAAGTACCAAACCATCTTGGTTACTGCCTACCATTTGATTAGTTGGCGTATAAGCATAGCCCAAAATACTTTGATCGGGCATATTGACGGTCCAAATATTGAGATAACGATTGCTGTCCCAAATGGTAGCCGGTTTAATATTTTGTTCGATGTAGTTGACGCCCTGAATTAAATTATATTGATGTCTAGTGATGCCAGAAGTGGGGTTACCATCTGGATCCGTGGTAGCCAAACAAAATTGAATATCTGGATTGGCGGCAATATCGGTAAAATCACTGGGGGTATTAATAGCATCAGCATTGGTGCGGCTATAATCTTGATTGAGTACTTCAATCTGAGAGAGAATCCGTTCGACGGAGAGATTAAAGCCTTCACAAACGGTTTCTCCGGAATGAATGACGTGTACAACGACGGGAATCGTATAACTCCCATTACGTTGCGGATTAGCTTGAGTGGCAAGGGCAGGCAAGTTTCTTCGGTGCGCTTCTACGGCTGCCGTGTAACCAGGATTTTTTTCTTCAAAATGTTGCTGAGCGAGATCAATGGCACAACGATGAGGAACATGCTGCTGAGCAGCTACTACCAGATAGCAGAGGAGGAAAAAGGGTAGACCAATTATTTTTTTCATTAGCTTTTCTTAACTGAGTTAATCTTCTAAGTACCCATACAAATTAATTGACATCAGCTTTTAAACAGTATCTATATTACTCAAATCTTTCCTAAGCAAAAACTTGGGACAGTTTTGTAACTTAATGCTGCTCAAAATCTAAGGCAACGCAATAGCAATTCAATTTTGTCTTAGTACTTATCTAAAGATACGAAATAAATTGTTTAGCTGCTCGCTAGATTAGTAAACCTGTCGGGATCATTACGCTAAAGGTGTTTTTTGAACTTGACAGACTTTATTTGAGAAAACCCTTATTACAGCAAGAATGGCTGTAGTAAGGGTTTTTCATTACGTATCGTTATGGTCCATATTGTCAATAACAATCAGAACTTGTTTACAGCTTTAAAACTTTTCGGCTAAATATTTTATTGCCTTGTGTTATTTTTAAAACATAAGTTCCGCGGGCAAGGTTGTCAAAAGACAGGGAAATTTTTTGACGTTCTTGCGTCGTTGTGTGTTTTTGTTGGTAAACTTGCATTCCGAGAATATTGATTAGTTCTACATTGGCGGTGTTAGCCCCTTGGGTTTCCCACTCCACGGCTAATTCCGTAGAAAACGGATTTGGTGAAAGTTGTAAACCGATCTGTGTCCCATTTGGGTCGACGGTATTAAGTGGTCGTTCTCCCGCGCCGTACCAAACACCCCAAGAGGTTGGAATATCATTGACGAAATAAAACTCATCATTATTTAAGGGGGAAATTTTATCATTGGCCATTTCTTTCAAGATTACAATTTCATCCCCATTTTCTAGGAAAGTAAAAATCATCTGATCGTCCAAGCGGGAATAGTTTGGATAGCCTAAAGTATTATTATCAAATACTTTTTTAATTTCTTGTTGTTCAATATTAGCTGCGTAGACACTATTGGCATTATCAATCCAATCAAAACAAATGATGTAAGGAGAGTTTTTAGAAAAAGAAGGATTACCAACGCTAGTATCATCGGGCAAGGCGGAAAATAACTTGGAAATGCTACCTGCATTTGGATGCCATGTATTTTGATCCCAAACGTGTAAGAAACCAATATCCCAGTATTCAATGTCTCCAAAGCCAGTATTGCTTTCGATTTGATTAAAAGCATCATACATCACATATTCCCCAGAAAAATCAAATTCCAAGGCATCCGCATATTCTACATCACCCGTTACAATCTGTCCAGAAGTATTAGGATCGGCGGTAGTTGGATTGTACAAATCAAAAGTATTCCATTCCGTAATATTGAAATCATATACATAAATTTTGTTGTCTAAATCATTGGTAATGGCTGCTAAGCGATTGCCATCCCGAGAAACCGCTACATTTCGCCATTCTAATTGATTGTCTAATACGTATTCCGTAGCATCAATATTAGCACCATTGTAAATGAGGTCAATTTCTCGCATTTCGTTACTCGCGTCGATAAAAACGACGATGGTACCGTCGTCGGATAAACTGGGCTTACTCAAGTGCGGGGTGTTAGAAATGGTCTGCACAAAATTTCCCTGTCCGTTATAGAGATTGATTTGAGTCAGTGAGGCATTGGAAGTAAGGACAAAGTCATCGCCAGGGTTGATGTTGACGTCTACTTCGTTATTTGTACCGGCACCTTCACCGATCCCAACTTGGTTAAAAGCATTTTTTGCGGCGTTGACTTCTGTAGTTCCATAAAGATCTTCTGCGGCTTGGATGACGGCATTTCTTTGGTCGATAAACTGCGAAGATTTTGAGAGGTGGTCCGTCAGGGCGGTATAATAAATACGTTCTGCCTTTGATTTTCCAATCTCGGTAGCGAGTAGATAAAAAGCGTGATTGGGAATACCACTGTTGATATGAACCCCGCCGTTGTCGCCTTGTGGCGTATTCGGTAAATTCTGAAAATCATCCATGTGATCGGGTTGCCAGTAGAAATTATTACTATTTCCTCCGTTATTTGGATTTTGCATATCTCGCATGGTGCCCGTAGGGAAAACGGAAGTGCTAGAAATTTCTTCCCCAATTTTCCAGTCTTCTCGATCAATCATTGCACCAAAGACATCCGCAAAAGATTCGTTGAGTGCGCCAGATTGTCCTTCGTATTCTAAATTGGCTTCGGCTTGAATCACACCGTGCGACATTTCGTGTCCGGCTACATCAGATGCTTTGGCTAAAGGTGCATTGAAGGCTTGATCTCCGTCGCCATAAAACATGGCTTGACCATTCCAAAATGCATTGTCCATCTCTTGACCGTTTTCATCTAAGACGTTAATCAGAGAAATAATGTTTCCACCGCTTCCGTCGATAGAGTTTCGGTTAAACGTATTGGCAAAATATTCGTAAGCAACACCACCATTATGATGGGCAGAGACAGCTGTTTTGTCATTCCAACTATTCGAATTAGAAGTAATGTAGTTGTAGCTCAAACTTGGTGTGGCGCGTAAGGTTAGGATCATTCCTTTAGGATCTTCGGGGACTTGAGAACCATTGTTAAACATCGTTCTGGAGCCATCGTAAAGGTGGTAGGTACTTCCTACTTGGAAGGTATTGATGAGTTGATTTTCGTTGTGTAAATCTAGCGCATTGGCGGTCGCTTGCATTAAAATGTTGCTGCCCGTTATTTTATCGAGTGTGGGCAAATGCTCCGGAGCAACAGTTACATCGTTAGTTGCGTGATGCTTGCAGCCTTGGTGCTCGTCGTGCCAGAAAAACTTACAAACACTGCTGTAATGGTGAATGATTTTGCCAGTATGTGCATCAACGAAGTACTCCCAACGGCTTACTAGGTTGGGCATAACAGAAATGTGCCAGACCAATTTTTCGGCATCGAGTTGTAAGCCCTTGTGGTAAATGACTAATTCAGACTTTAATTGAGCCTGTGGTAAGAGTTGTTGTTCTTGTGGTGATAATGTTTTAAAACTAGTATACTCACTTACCGCTTCTTTGGCAACTGTTTCGGCGGTAGCTTGAGCAATACTAGGTGTAAGGGAAGATAAACGTGGTGTGGGGAAATAACGTCCGTTAAATAAAAAGATGGCTCCTTCTTTTTCGTGTAGCAGTACTTCTGCGCCGTAGACCGGAATATTTTGATAAACTTGTTCCATTCGAAGATGTGTTTGTCCGATTTTGTCTTTGCTTTTTTTGCGAAGTACAAATTCTTTTTCGGGCGCATCGATTTGAATGGTGGAACGAATGGCATTGAGATAATCGTAGCTCCGTTCTTCGGTGGATTGCCGTGCGATTGGATTAGTGAGTCGTCCTTTGATTTGGATCGCTAGTTCATTTTCGGGGTCTACACTTACCTTGAGTTGGGGTTCATTTTTGACCCGACTAGTGGTCGCATTGATACTTTTGTATTGGAGTTGCGGCATATTTTGAAAGCGCTGTACGGCGGGAGGAATACTGTAGCGTTGGTTTGGAATAGCTTGTAATTGCTCTACCGTTTTGCCAGCTTTCTTATTGCTGGGAACCGTCAGCGGTGCTTTACGGACTTGTGCCTCTAGCGATACGCTTAAGCCAAGTAGAAAGCAAGATAATAGAATTGATATCAAACGCATATTTTTATTTTTTAGATTGAGTAAGTTCATTGAGTTGTTGATAAATATTTTCGATGGGGGCTTTTACTTCGGTGTCGCTACGGCCCCAAGTAATCGTATGTGTTTTGCCTAAGTGATGTTGAGTGATAAAATAAAACTTATTGCCGGGTTGATTGAGCGTTAAGCTATCAATTTGTAAAGAATCCAAGCGTTTATAAAGCTGTCGAGCTGTTTTTCGTTTGACTTTATCCAATTCTTGCAAGGCGGGCGCGGCGGTCGTCTTTTGAAAAATTTGGCCATTATCAAGTAAGGTATAAGCCTTCATGGTGCCCGCGTAGCCGCCGCCGCTTCCGAAGCTAAAATACCGATCGGGGAGGGTTTCTGGCGTATACTTTTTGGCACAACTACCAAGAAAAAAGCTCATACAAATGAGGAGGAGTGCTTTTATTTTTTTCATTCATTTATTTTTGAGATGGAATCGCTTTTAGTCAAGTTGTTTAAAAATAATGCTATTGAGACGGAAAAAACTATAATAGTCATGCTTTTAAACAACTTTTACAAGATAAGGGAATCGTAGTTATAATATCAAACTATAAAGTTAAATAACTTTGAAATATAAAAAGCAAGATAGTTGTAAATAGGACTCGAAGCATTGATTCAAAATTAAAGCTACAGATTTCATCACATTAAAGTCTATTTTCAGTAACTTCTATCGGTCGATTCGTTAATTCTGAGTGAAAAGCTTTATTTTTCGCTTTTTGATTGTCTCGTGGCAAATCCCTCAAAACTTTAGATTTACGGATTGGAGTCCAAATTTATGCAAATAGCAAAAAAAATATTAATAGTTAGGTTTAGTTCGATTGGTGATATTGTTTTGACCAGTCCGATTATTCGTACGATCAAAGAACAGTTGGGGGCAGAGATACATTTTTTGACCAAAAAGCAATTTTCGTATTTATTGACGGATCATCCTCAGGTAGATAAACTGTGGTTATTAGACGGTAGGCTGGGGGATTTGCTACCTCGTTTGCAGGCAGAACATTTCGATTGTTTGGTTGATTTACACAAGAATCTGCGAACGTTGCGGCTGCGGTTGCAGTTAGGTATACCTTATTATAGTTTTGACAAACTTAATCTTGCCAAATGGTTGATGGTGCGTTTTAAAGTAAATCGTTTGCCAGCCGTACATCTCGTAGATCGGTATTTTGCGGGGCTTAAGGCATTAGGAATTTCTAATGATGGAAAAGGCTTAGATTTTTTTATTCCTGAAAAGGAAGAAGTATCAATTGCTAGTGCATTTCCGGGCATTCGCAATTATGTGGTTTTGGTAATTGGTGCGACCTATTATACTAAGAGAATTCCCGAAGAAAACTTGCTGGCGATCTGTGCTTCGTTGCCAGAAGCTATTATTATTGTAGGAGGACCAGACGAAGCTGCGCTGGGCGATCGACTGGCTGCTACTCAAGCGCAAGTGATTAATGCTGCTGGCAAGTACAGTTTGATGGGTTCTGCTTCGATTATTCGGCAAGCAGATCGGGTAATTACTTCGGATACGGGCTTGATGCACATTGCGGCAGCTTACCAGAAAAAAATTATTTCGCTGTGGGGAAATACAATTCCTGACTTCGGAATGTATCCATATTACAAAAAGAACGTATACTTAAACCAGTGTCTAGAAATCAAGGGTTTATCTTGTCGACCCTGTTCGAAAATAGGTTACGATGCTTGTCCAAAGGGGCATTTTGCGTGCATGAAGCAAATAAAAATCACCAATTTATTGGCTGCGATTGAAAAACAAGATGGAGCTATCCAAAGTTAAACTTCGGCTTACAAAACGATTTTTGGGTTTGCTTAAACGCGAGCGAGCGAAAAAGCTTAGGAGTAAGGAAAATGCGGTATTGTCGGATATTAAGTATTTTAATCATAACTGGACTTGGTGGAATAGGGGAGAAAAACTAACTTGCAGTGCTTAACTACTTCTTCCCATGACGACTTTGATTGCCACGGCGATTGAGGGGGAATTAGTTACTTAATTTACAATGTATTTTGGCATTCCATCATTGAAAAGAAGAAAGAAGTTGTTTTCATTTTGCGAATTTTTCTCAGTCATTTTTTTGATAAAAGAGAAACATAATTTACGGGATGCTTTGTCTTTTGCCCAGTTCTCCCCTGAAATTTTTTCTATAAAACGTAAACTCACATAAGATACGGAGTATAAAGGAAGGTCGCTTACAAATTATTTTAAGACTATATTTGATAAAAAAACCTTATATTTCGGCAATCTTAATTTTTTAAATAAAAAAAATCAATGTTACAGCGCTCTGTTTTTGGAGCTATTCAGCAGGCATTGAGTAGGAAGTAAACGATAAATTATCTACATATGAAGTTTGTAAAGTACATTTTCCTAATTGTTTTTTTGAACTTTTTCGGGACGCTTCGCGGGCAAGATTTGCACTTTACCTATTATGAAATGTCTCCTTTGACTCTAAATCCTGCTTTGACGGGAGCTTTTGAAGGTACTTTTCGAGTAGGTGGTATTTACCGAGACCAGTGGGCAAGTGTAATCTCTAATCCTTTTAGAACACCTTCTTTCTACGTCGATGCTCCGATTATTCGTGGTTTCGGAAAAAGAGATTGGGTTGGTGTAGGCGCAGTGGTTTTTAGCGATCAAGCCGGAAAAGCGAATCTGTCTAATTCTGCGTTGTTGGCTTCGGTGGCTTACCACATGTCTTTAGACAAAAAATCTAAGAATATTTTTACACTGGGCGTTCAAGGTGGCGTTATTCAGCGAAGAATTGATTTAGCGGATGCTAAATTTGAGGATGAATTAATTGCTGGAGGTAGTTTCCAAAGTACGGATCGGAACAATATTAACGACAATACGAGCTACGTTGACTTTAGTGTTGGAGCGATGTTAAAGAGTATGATCAGCAAAAAAACTGATCTGACTTTAGGACTTGCCTTTAATCACATTACAACGCCAAATAATAGTTTGATTCCTAGCGATGAAAATCGGGTAGAATCTTTTCCAGATAGTGTGTCGATAGATGATCCATTAAATATCGTTTTTCACGGGTTGTTGAATACGGATCTTAGTGCTAAGTGGGTGCTTTCTCCGGGGGTATTTTGGCAAAATAAAGCTGGTGCTAACGAAATCATGGTACAGACTCAATTGGGGTATTACCTCAATGAGAAAAAAGATATTAAACTTAACTTTGGTTTAGGCTATCGTTTTGGAGATGCAGGCTTAGCCTTAGTCGGTATGGATTATAAAAATTTGAGAGTAGGAGCGAGTTATGATATTAACCTTTCCTCATTGACGGAAGTATCGAATAGCGTTGGTGGTTTTGAAATTGCGGTTTCTTACATCGCGAAAATCTTTAAAACACCAAAAGTGAAACCCGTTATTATTTGTCCAAGATTCTAAAGCCGCTGACGGCAAATTAATCCGTTTGAAGAAATTCATTAATTGTTTTCTTTTATTGAAAACGTAAACAACTTCATATCAATTCCTTAGATGATGAGAAAAATTTCAACCTTATTATTCTTTCTTGCTTGTAGTGCTAGTGTTGTTTTCGCACAGCCGATTACCACCGCTACGGTAGAAAAGATGATTGAAGTAGCAGAAGATAATCTAGCTAAATACGATTATTACAATGCGCTAGACTGGTTTGAAAAAGCCTATAAAGAAGAAAGAGATACGGAGGTAGCTTATAAAATAGCCAATCTTCATCTTCAATTGCGAGACTACGTGAAAGCGGAACGTTGGTATTCCCGAATCGTAGATCGAAATTATCGAAAAAAGAAAAACCCTTATTTACCTAATGCTCGTTTCGTTTTAGGGCGTTTATTAAAAATGAACGGCAAATACATCGAAGCGAAAGAGCAATTACAGCTTTTTATTTCCGAAGCAGAAGATCCAAATTTATTGACGTTGGCCAAAAATGAGTTGACGGGAGCGGATCTAGCGATGGATATGGAAGAGCAAAATCCTAGCTTAACGGTTGGCAATGCGGGTAAAAAATTAAACTCAAAGTATTCCGAATATTCTCCAGTTTTAGTGAGTGAAAAAGAAGTATACTTTACGGCCATTCGTCAAAATGAAATTTTGGTTTTAGATGGCAAAACGGCAGATTATCATTCTAAAGTTTACAAAGCATCGAAAGGAGAAAAAGATTGGTCGGAGCCAGTAGCTTTAGGAACTGAGATTAACCGCGAAGGCTACCACATTGGTAATATTGCAGTTTCTCCAAATGGAAATCGAATGTACTTTACTCGTGCCTTATTGAAAGGTAATGAACTGAGCGAAAGTAAAATTTACATGAGCGAGCGTTCTGGTGGTGCTTGGGGTGCTGCTAAATTACTGAGCGGCATCAACGGAGACTACCTTTGTAAGCAGCCTACCGTTGGCGAATTTTATGGACAAGAAGTTTTATTCTTTGTTTCTGATATGAAAGGTGGCTATGGTGGATTCGATATCTACTACGCACCGAATAAAAACGATGGTACTTTCGGCGATCCGGTTAATTTGGGAACGACCCTGAATACCGTAGGCGACGAAGAAACACCTTTCTACCGCGAAGGTATGTTGTATTTTAGTTCTACAGGACATCCGGGAATCGGTGGATTTGATATCTTCTCTTCGGAATGGAATGGTTCTAACTGGAGCACGCCACTGAACATGGGGAAAGGATACAACACGAGCGTAGATGATTTGTACTTCTCTTTGGACGCTGAAGGCTATAATGGTTTTTTAGTTTCTAATCGACCCGGTACAAACTCTGTAAAAAGTAAAACTTGTTGTAATGATATTTATACAGTAGCGTTAGAAAGAATGGTGCTGGATCTTAATGCATTGACTTTCTCGGAAGGAAAAGCTTTGCCAGGCGCAACGGTACAGCTCATCGAAATGGTTAATAATTCCATGGGTAATACCGAAGATAAAAGCAATTTGACGGCAAATAATTTCAACTTTATCTTGGAACCAGAAATGGCTTACATGGTGATTGCGAGTCGAGATGGTTACTTCTCTGATACGTTGCAGTTTAACACCGTTGGGATGGAAATGTCTAAGACTTTTGATAAGCGTTTAGACTTGAAACCTGTACCACCGCCACCGCCGCCACCACCACCGGAGGACATTTGGGAAACGTATACGATTAACAATCCAATCGAGTTGAATAATATTTATTATGATCTTAATGATGATAAAATTTTAACCGAAGCGGAACAGGATTTAGAGGTGATCTTTGAGTTGATGAATAAGTATCCGGATATGATCATCGAATTGTCTTCTCATACGGATTCACAAGGTGGAGACCCTTATAACTTGCGATTATCGCAGCGTAGAGCAAATTCAGCGAAGGATTGGTTGGTGAAGCGAGGAATTATTGATTCCCGAGTAAATGCAGTTGGCTACGGAGAAACGAGATTGAGAAACCAATGCTTAAACGGTGTAAAATGTTCTGATGATGAGCATCGCTTTAATCGACGTACGGAGTTCACGATTATTGCCGGACCGAAGTCGATTCAAATTGAAAAGAAAAGATTGAAAAAGCGAAATTAAATTTATCTTATTTCGTTAGGATATTGTATTTTCATGATCGCCAGATTCTAATTGTAGAATCTGGCGATTTTGATTGCACTCAGTTTAGATTAAAAAAAGCACTAAAAATATTCATTATGATTCAAAATGCTGCTAAACAAAGATTTCAATGCTTAGGCTTAGTTGCGATGCTATTATGTTGTGTTGCTTGTAGTGGGACGATGAAAAAGCTTACGGTGGCGGATGGCACAGTATATTCGGGTGTTGGTCATCCGATTATGAAATTTGAAGAGTTCTCGCATGATTTTGGGAAAATTGTACTGGGGGAGGATCGAACGTTTATCTATAAATTTACCAACGTAGGAGATTCTAACTTGGAGATTGAGTTGGTGTCTGGTTGTGATTGTACTTCGTTAGAATGGCCAGAAGCAAAAGTTTTTAAACCCGGCGAAAGCGGAGAAATTAAAGCTACTTTTCACAGCTCGAAAGCAGAAGAAATGGGCCCCGTAGAAAAAACAATTGATGTGATCGCAAATACGAATCCGATTATCGTAGAGTTGAAATACCAAGCAGATATTATCAAAAAATAAAATATTTGCTTGGCACTGCGCAATTGTCTTCATTGCCAGATGAAGCGAGGACGAGCTTGGCAAAGCCCTCGCGCTTGTTAAGATCGAAGTAATCAGCTTAAAAATACCCTAAGCCGGCGTACTATTTTTTTTTGTACGTTGGTAATATAGCAAGCCTGCAAGTATCAATAAGCAGGCAATAATAATCACTAAATAATTGGTCCAACGAGGCGCTGCAAAAGCGATTGAATCCGTGTTGCCGATAATACTGAAATAAGCCCAATACTTAGGATGTTGGTAAGCGGGCGATGCTTCTGCTAGGTATTTTAACTTCGCTAATTGTAAGGCTTCATCTTTAGTTTTTCCTTCCTTGATATAGTCGAGCAGTAAGCTCATGATTTTTTGAGAACTGTGATCGGCGGCACTATTGGTACTCACCAAAACACTTTGGCTGCCCGCGTTGAAAAAAGCGCGTGCTAAACTCATTACGCCTTCTCCTTTATACTGCTTTCCTGCACCCGTTTTGCAAGCGCTCAAAATGGTAAGGTCGTTATTGAGCCGATGCGCCATAATATCATTTTTATTAAAAATAGCAAATTGTTGTTCCTGATCGTAAACAATTAAACCCGACTGCAAAGCTTCGGGAGAGCTAATGGCGTGCATAGAAAAATGAATGATATTGCTGCTGCGCGTAAGGTGGTTTTTAAGCTGTTCAATGGATACTTCTTGATTGAAATAGCTAGTATTACTAAAAAGTTTTTTACCATGTCGTACTTCTCCTTCTACAGCGTTGAGTTGATTGAGGTAGATACTATCGTCGGGTAGCTGTAAGTGACGTTGGTGGTCCTTGAGATCTTGATAATCAATGGCAAAACCGAGGTACTCGAAGTCTTTTTCACCATATCTTTTTTCTTGCAGTAATTGTTTGGCGCTGTACAATTCACATAATTTATACTCCTCAATTAGATAGCGTTGATTGTTGGTACGCAACAAATCAAAGGCAAGATTATGGAGGAAACCACTTTTAATAAAAATCAAATGCTCAAACTTTTTTTGATGCGCTGTTAATGTTGGTTGCACTAAACTGGAATAGAGTGTTACTGCTTTAGGATGAATAGCCTTTAGATATAAGGATTGGTTAATCTGATGGATCGTTGAGTCAATGCGATTTTTATCTTTAATGATTTCAAGGTTGATTTGCGTCTTACTAATTCCAAAAAGACATAAGCCTTCCGTACCTTCTAAAAAGTCAAAAATAAGCATATTGTCCGCTAGTTTTGCTTGGATTTCGGACAAGCTATTAGACTCTTGGTAATCAAACTTTGCGGTATAATAGTTTGGGTATTGTTCTTCAATCTTTTTTAGATATTGCTCGTATTTAGTTTTTGCCTCGAAGTGCTTTTGCACCACTTCTACTTTTTCTGTTCCACTAGTGATTGAAAGGATATTTTCTAATTGATAAATCGCTTCTCGAAGGCGCGTTTCTTTTTCAATAATAGCTTTGGGGGCAAAGGCATAAAGCACTTCTTTGGCTTTGATTTCTTCCAGCAAAACAATGCCTTTAATGTTTAGCAAAGCTTGATATGCTTTTTCTAAATAGCGTGGGGCTTGAGAAACTTGATATAGTTCCTGCGCAACTAAAATGGAGTTTTCATAATAAGGAAGTACGGCTTCTGACAGGGTAACTTTGTCTTCACCGCTTTTGTTAAATAATCTAAAATTGTGAACCAAAGTATCCATGGTGTTGGAGGTCTCCAAAGCAATTTCAAGATATTTTTTTTGTTTTTGTATCTGATAGGCATCGTACAGCGCCTTAATTTTTAATCCTAAAACTCGGATCGTTTTATTAAGTTCCGTGGGATCAATCTGAGAGACGATTGGATTATCTTCGATGGTGTGTAAGGGATTTCGCTGATTACTGAGATAGCTTAGAGATTGTTGGTAGTACTTTAGTGCTTGGTCATAACTCTTTTGTGAAGAATAGCTGTCTGCAATGTTTTCGTAACCAGCTGCTAGGCTGGAATTGGGATACAAATCACTCGATAAAAACTCAATTGAGTGTTGATAGTTTTGAAGTGCCTCAAGATAGTTTTTACGCTTATGACTGATGAGTCCTAGTAGGTTAAAACAACGACTGATGTTTTTGTTATTCCGATTCTTACGATTATTTTTAATATTAGTTATTTTAGCTGCTTGACAGTGATAATAGGCACTATCTAATTGCTCTAGCTTGTAATAAACTAGGGCTAAATTATATTGTATGTTAGCAGGGATTTTAGTAGTATTATTTGCGATACTTTTTAGTAAGTAACTTTTAGCAGGGACTTGGTCGCCTTTAAAACTATAGAGCATTCCAGCATAATTATTAAACTTCTGATTAAGCTTAGCCGACGATGATTCATTCATCAAGAGCCTAGCCTTATTGAGGCACTGCTCCGCTTTATTGAAATCTTCAATTTTTCGGTAGAGGTAACTATAATCAAGAAATTTATTAGCTAGGTTAATAGAGTCTTTAGAACTTAAGGGGTCTAATCCACGCTGTATGATATTGATAGTCTCTTCGACGGTGTTTAAGTATTTTCTGCTTTGTCCTAAATTTTCATACATCGCCCCAATGTTATGCATTGTTTTGATCGTCTTGAAGTTTTTGGTTCCTGAAAGGGTAATTCGTTTTTGGAGGATAGAATCTCTCCACCAGATGAGTGCGGTTTCAAAATCACCTCTTCCATATGCTTCAAGTGCAATCAAGTACTGTAAGTCGAGGATTTCTTCGCGACCATTTTTGGGAAACTGGCTACTAATTTCCTCAAATTGTGCCAGTGCTTTAATGTGTTGTTGACTATCGATAAGTATTTTGCAATCTTGAAAAATACTATCTCTCAAGCTTTGACTGAAGCTTACATTTTGGATTAGCAAGAAAATAATCGAGAGTAAGAGTGTTTTTTGCTTCATATAATTTTTACATCGTAAGTTGCCTAAACGAGACTGAAAGCCTTCGTTTGAGGAACAGGTTAAATAAAACACTAAATCGTTTTAGGGCTATATTTTTATGAAACTATTATTAATTAGTATATGCCTATCGTGGGGATAACGCTTTCAAAATAGTCATAATTTTTGATAAAAAAAAGTAACAAGTACAACTGAGGGTACTTATTACTTTTTTTGAGCTTGGTTTGACATTTGCGGACTACTGACACAAGTATAAATATAGTTTTATGCCTGTTTTAATGTCGTGCCGTCGTCTTTTGTGTAAGCTATTTCCTTGACTTGATCAAGATTAAGCATACTCCTTTTGCCTAATGTCGACC
Organism: uncultured Saprospiraceae bacterium; assembly: GCA_937951685.1. Lineage (GTDB taxonomy): Bacteria > Bacteroidota > Bacteroidia > Chitinophagales > Saprospiraceae > CALFBG01. Next base: position 29,726 of record CALFBG010000244.1, read on the forward strand.
AAGTATTTATAAATCGATCTATTGTTTAATTATTTTTTTGACAATATGCTCGCCACTCACTCGATCTCGGATTTTTAGTAAGTAAATGCCCGCAGGATAAGTAGCAACTGGGATACTAATATTTTGTGTCTGCACGCCGGAATAAGTTGTGAGTTGTTGACCGGATAAATTCCAAAGACTAATGTCTAAGGTGAAATCTTTAGCACTAGGATATTGCAGTTCAATTGTAGTATGCACAGGGTTCGTAAGGGTAAAGTCGGGTAAGTTTGTTTTTTTGAACCCTAAATTATCAGGACCGGTTCCATTGTTCGTTGTGGTAACATCACAAGTGATCATCGCAAGAGATTTATCTAGGTTGAGGATGCCTGACAGCAGACTAGTTTGAATTTGAATATTGGGTACATCCGCACCTTTTAGCAGTCTACATTTAATATGTTCCCATTTCATTTCTCCCATTTTTTTGGCAAGGATCATTGCAGCTTTGGTGGTGAGTGCACAAGCTTGAGAGGTTCCTGATTTGAGTACAATTTCACCAAGGTGATTAACGCCCGGAATAGATTCTCCTGCGGTTGCAAGGTCTACGGTAGTTGCGCCATAATTTGAAAAGCTAGACAAGTACTTCTGGCAATTGGAAGAAGCTATGGAGATGATATTATCATTATCGAAAGAAGCGGGATAATATCTTAAGTCTCCATCGTTATCGTTATTCGCATTTCCCGCAGAGGCGAGAACTAGAATTCCTTGGGATTTAGCAATTTTAATTTGGTGTGCTAAAGGGGAATTTTCAACAACTTGTGTTTGCAAATTATAAGCTTTTTGATAGCTAAAGCTCATATTGATCATGTCGACGTCTTGGATCATTGCCTCATCCAATGCTTTGATTACGCTAGACAAGTTTCCGACGCCATTGTGATCATGTGTTTTATAAATGTAGTATTTGAAAGCATTAGCAAAGTCACTATCTTCAAACCGAGAGATAATACTCGCAATGTGCGTGCCGTGGCCATGATCATCATCAGGGATACTATCGTTATTGACAAAATCGTAACCAATGTAATCGCCATTAAAAAGAAAATAGTCGTAATCACTATTCGCATTACCAATTTCGGCAATTCCAGTATCGAAGATGGCAACTTTAAAGTTGACATAATCGGGGCCAACGTTAACTTGATTCCCCATTTTTATGCTAGGATCGCAGCGAGAAGGTCTATTGATAGGAGAACTTGGTCCTTTTTCTATAGACGGAATGTTGGTTGCATAATCTTGTTCGGTACCATCGACGGAAGGTCGTTCGTCCGCGGCTTCTACGCCTTCGTTAATGTCATTGATTACTTCCCCGGTAGAAGATAAGGTAAAAGGGAAATAGTTGATTTTCCAAATTCTAAGTTTAGAAAAATTACTTCTCCATACTTCGGTGGAATTAAACTCTATTCTAAGATCTTCGATCTTTGTTTCTGGCGTATTGTCATCAAATAAAATAATGAAGGTATCATCACTACTGGGTTGTGCAAAGGAAGGAGGAGTGACGCTAAAGAGAATAGCAATAAGAACAAAAACTGATAGCAATACTTTTTTTGGTTTGTACATCGTTTTTCATTTGTAAGTAGAAGAGTGTTGTAATCACAGTTGCTTAAAATTCAAAAAAATTACACATTAATTTGTTAGCCAAATTTTTAGCTTTTTGCTGCTCGGTAGCAATACTACGAGTTTTTAAAAAAGCTTCAATCCGACCAAAAGTGCTAATTTCCGACGGGAAGGCAAAGTTTTCTTTACCTGCGAGTTGGATTTTGAACAACTTTATCACAAAATAGTGTCTCTAATACTTGGTTCTAGTAATAAACTTTTAATACTTATTTTTCTGAGCTAGTGCTGCGTGTACCTATAGTGTACCTACCTAGTTGAGTTGCTTTTAGCTGTTCTGTAAGGCAACCTTGTAAAAAAAAAACGGGATCAAGCAGTTTTGCGCTTAATTTGTTAATTTTAAGTAATTATTTAGTAGGTGCGGTACCACATTACTGCATGGTTTGAAACTATAAGTTACTGGGCATTAAAAAAGGGACAATATGTCTTTGAAAAATTTTGGATTATCTGAAAAAGACTTTAAAGCATTGCTGCTAAAGCTTAAAAATGGGGACAATAAATTATTTGAACACGTCTTTTTGTCCCATTTTGATCGGTGCAGTACTTTTATCGTCAAGAAGTACAATATTAATAAGGAAGAAGCACACGATGTGACGATGGACACCTTATTGTTGTTTAGACGATCTCTACTGAGAGATAAAATTAGTTATGGGAATATGGAATATCTATTTACCCTAATGGCTAAACAAGTATTGTTTCGTAAAAGAAAACAAGAGCAAAAACAAAGAAAACAAGATTTAGAAGCTATTGAAGATCAAATGTACGAAGAGGTTTATCCTTTTTATACCGAAAACGAGACCCTGCGTGCGGCAGTAGATAGAGCTTGGAAAGAACAAAAAACAGATTGTAACCAAATCTTAACTGCGGTTTTTTTCCAAGGTCAGACCTTAAAAGAATTGGCACTCACGGAAAACTTAGCCTACGAGACGTTAAAAAAGCGTCGGCAAAGATGTTTAAATTATTTAAGAACTTTAGTTTCAAAATACTTTCATGACTGACTCACTCAAAAAATACCTTTCTGACGAAAAATTATCAGACGACGAGGTAACGGACATAACGGAAGCACTATTACAGTCTCAAGAGGATTATAACTTGAGAGG
>CALFBG010000245.1 GCA_937951685.1 uncultured Saprospiraceae bacterium
GAAGTTGTTTAAAAACTCCAAAAATGTTTACGAATTGATCTTTTTGTCCAACTTTTCAGCTTTTTCATCCTCCGTAGCGCTGCTACGAACTCCTAAAAGAGCTTCAACCTGCCTGCCGGCAGAGGCAGGTTTGAACAAAAAACGCTGCTTACTTGCGTGAAGGCAAAGCCTTTCTCAACTGCTTTTAGAATTATTAAACAACTTCTTTCTTTAAAATGGAGTGGCATAGGCAGATTCATTTAAGAATTGCTCGTCCGTCAAGGTTTTAAGAAAATTTATCAAATCTACTTTATCCTGTTCCGTCAAAAACAAGCCCGTTGCTTGTGTATTCAAAACCGTTGGATCCGTGGTGGCAGAAGACTGAATGCCTTCGTTATAATGGTCGATCACTTCTGCTAGCGTTTCGAATCTGCCATCGTGCATATACGGACCAGTGACCGCAATATTCCGTAACGATGGTACTTTAAACTTTGCCCTGTCCTCAGGATTTCCCGTTACTGCTTCTCTGCCGATATCCGAAATTGTGGCATCGCTATCCAAGCCATTATTCATGTATTGATCATTTTCAAAATTAATGCCGCCGTGGCAATGCGCACAATCCGCACCGGAAGACGCTGGGAAAAATGGATTATACTCGGTCATAAATAACATTCGACCACGCGCTTCACTAGCACTAAGTTGTACCGTTCCTGCACGGAACTGATCAAATTTTGAATTGTAGGAAACGATACTAAACATAAATTGTTCTAAAGCTAAAGCAATCCTGGAGGCTTCAATCGTAGCGTCACCGAATGCTCTCGTGAATTGATCTTGATAAATTTGCGTTTGGGATAATTTTTCAATCACTCGAGCTAAAGTTTCATTCATTTCCAAAGGATCTTCGATTGGTTTTAATGCTTGGTCGCGGAGTCGGGTTGCTCGACCATCCCAGAAAAATTCATTGCTATGCCAAGCCAAATTGAATATCGGCATCGCTTGTCTATGTCCTGCTAGTCCTGCTACGCCAATTGAAAATTGTCGCACGTCGGAAAAACCATCCGATTGACGATGGCAATCTGCACAAGCTTGACTACCATCTTTAGAAAGTTGCTTTTCGTAAAATAACATTTTCCCTAATTGAACGCCAGCGACCGTTAACGGATTATCGGCGGGTAAATTAGGCGTAGGAAAGGTACCATATTCCAAAATGTAAGGCGTTTCGTCAATCCTTACTGGCTCAGTGATTAATACTTTTTCTTCTTCTTGACAAGCTCCGAAAAAAAGCACCGTAAGAAAAATTAGGATACTATATTTTAATGGGTACATGTTTTTGCTTTTTAAGAATTACTTTCTTTAAAACTTTCGCTTCCAAGGAATAGTATGGGGAATAACAACACGATAGATCCAAACAGACCTATTCGCGGAACAATGGATTTGTAATAAAATCCTCATCCGTTAATGCCGTTAAAAAGGCGAGCAAAGCAGCTTGCTCGACGGTAGTCAAATTCAGTGGTTTCAGTAAGGCACTTTTATGCGGGTGATTCTTTCCTCCCGTAGTATAATGCTCAATTACAGCTTCTAAATTATCAATAGAACCATCATGCATATAAGGTGCCGTCAAGGCGATATTCCGCAAACTAGGAACTTTAAATAAAGCACGATCGGTTTCTTTTCCCGTCAATCGAAATCTGCCTTCATCCAAATAATTTTCATACAGCCCATTATTTTCAAAAGCATAGTTCGTGAAATTAAAACCACCGTGGCATTCTGAACAATTCGTTTGATCACTAAAAAAAAGTTTCATCCCCGCTTTTGCTTCCGCACTTAAAGCATTCTCTTTTCGATTTTGTAGATACTGATCGTAAGGACTATTTCCACTAATTAAACTTCTTTCAAAACAGGCTAAGGCGCGTGTGATAACGAATGGATTGGGTTGTAAATTATACGCTTGTAAAGCAAGGTCTACGTAATGAGGATCTTCCTGTAAACGGGTGGATAAAGGAACAATATTAAAATCAAATTCTTGGTGTTCTTGAATCGGTACGAGTACTTGCATTTCAAGCGTAGGCACGCCACCTTCTCTCGTATAATAAGGATGATAAGCGACATTCGCTAGACTCGGAGAGTTCCTATTTCCTGGACGACCTGCGACGCCTAAGCTTACCGCAAATTCGTCGCTAAAAGCCAGATTGGGTTGATGACAAGAAGCACAACTCACCGATGAATCTACCGATAGTATTGGATCAAAAAAGAGTTGTTTTCCTAATTCCCAGCGGGCTAGGGTAAACTCATTTCCTTCCGGATAATCAATGGCGGGAAATCCCTTGGGAATACGCATTAACTCCTCTAGCGGAGAAGCACACAAACTTTCCTCTACTTCCGTATGACAAGCTAGACAACACAGCACCAGCAAGTAACTCAACCATTGAAATTGATTCCTCATCTTCTTAGCATTAGCTTACTGAACGATGAGCTTTTTCGTGGTGATGGTTTTTCCTCCTTTCGTCAAGTGAACGAAGAATAAGCCTGATTGCTCAAGGTTTAAATTCACTACTTCATTCGCCGTTAAATTTGGTACCGTAGTAATCGTTTTACCCAAAATATCCATCACGCGAACTTCGTAACGATCATTTGTTGGAGTAGCTAACTTAATTGTCGTTTGACCAGCAGCACTCGGATTAGGGAAAACGATAAAATCTTGTTGCTCGTTAAGCGTTTTCACCGAAGTTATTTCTTCCGTAGGACTAAAAACAAAATCTCTAAAATTCTCCAACATTTGCTTAGCCGTACTGAAACTACCATGATTAATCAGTCCCGCTTCAATAGAAATATTTTCTAGTGCGCGCGTATAATCTGCGTCGATGTGTATAAGCATTTCATTATCCTGAGGTGTGACCGGATAAAGGATTGTTTGGCGGAAATAGTTCGCAGCTCCTAAGGCATGTATTTCAAGCGTTTGATCTAAATTACTGCCTGCCTTTCCTTCCAATACGGCAAAGCGATAACCGGAAGTCCAGCCCCAATGCATAGATGGCATTTTGGGAGCCAAAGGATGATCTTCGGGATAAAGTGCAGGATCAGAATTATTAAAATGACCTCCAACACCTACGGAGAAACTAATTCCTTCGATGGCATCAATATCGTGACTTCCCAAGTCTAGCTCCGTTGCTTCTCCCGCGTTGGCCAAGAGCCAAGTATCTTGAATATAGGTTTCCGTTCCTTGATCGTGAACAATTGCTATTTCAGAAAGGTAATACTGTAAGCGCGTTAACTGAAAATCTTCACTCATGTTATTCGCAGTAGCTTCTTCAAAAGCAAAGCTATTCGTCGCTAGTTTATGATGGATTTTTAATTTAACCGTATTTTGAGCAATTGTGCCCATTTGAAAAAGAAAGAGTAGACTAAAGAAGAGTAAGCTTTTTTTCATGATCAAAAGTTTAACATTAAACAAAAATAATTAGGTACTTGTTTAAGAAGTTGTTTTTATCGTTTACTGATACGTTTTTTTCACTACACCACAACGCATCATTTTATCTCCAAAGTAAGGGTTTTGAATGGCTTCCTCTTTCGCCAACCAGTCGGCACCTTCATTATTAAAAGCCATCGGGCAATATTGTACATAAAGTGCGCCACCTACTTGACCAAAAGCATCTAACGCTACGATTAAGCTTTCGGAAATGAGACCAAAGGCTTCCCGTTGTGCCTCTACGTCAGTTGAACGCGTAATTTCAGCCGCATTTTCCGCTAAAGTATTTCGCTGTAGCGTCCAAAATTCTAGCGCATCAGGACTCGTTAATTTCACTTTTCCTTTGGCTAAAACTTGTAAAAAATCCTCTGCGGCCTGAGTCGCCGTAGCAGCATTCGTTTCCACCAAAGCGTCCTTTAAAGTTAAGTAACTTTCTGCTATTTCGTGCAATCTTTTTTTGAATTTCTCGGGCACTAAGGCTTGAAAGTTTGGAACGAGTCCCGTTGCTTCTTTTTTGACCTTTACCCTTTGATTCATCATACTTGCTTGGTTGTTGAGTTGAGCCGCAGCATCTAGGGTAAAGTTACCGTAAGTAACGATCTCCTCTCCCACCGTTAGGCCTGAGGTCACTTGATAATAATCGCCAAGATTTTCGCCCAATTCGATTACTCTAAATTGGAAAGAAGGAATGTCCATCTCAGGAACTTTAACGTAAACGACAGAACTTTTCCCCGTCCACAAAACGGCAGACTTCGGCACCGTCAAATGCTTGCTTGCGCTTTTAGTTCTTTTTTGTAGTGCTCCGCTTACCAACATTTCAGGCTTGAGTTTGCCGTTTGTATTGCGAATTTCCGTTCGAATAGCGGCGACTCTCGTTTGCGCATCAATCATCGGATCAATAAAGCTTACCTTAGCTTTAAAGGTTTTGTTAGGAATAGCCGGCGTTGTAAATTCGATTTGATCTCCGATAGCGATACGCGCAAGATCTTCTTCGTAAGCATCAAATATTGCCCAAACTTGATCGAGGTTCATCAGCTCGAAAAGCGGTTCGCCTTTACTTAAATAATCGCCCACGGCGACGCTGCGATTCGTAACGATCCCCGTTGCATCCGCATACAAAATAAAAGTTTCTTGAATTTCTCCACTGGCTTCAATCGCTGCAATTACCGTTGGATCAATTTTCCAATATCTCAATTTGGTGCGAGCCGCCGCGAGTAAACCGGGGCTCAACGCTTCCAACTTTAGAGCTTCCAACAATTCTCGTTGCGCGGTAATCAAATCGGGTGCATAAATCGCGGCTATTTTTTGTCCTTTCTCAACGCGTTCTCCTTTGAAAGAAACAAACAATTTTTCTATTCTTCCGGGAACGTGTGCTACCTGCGTCGCCGCCAACCGTTCGTCTGCTTGAATTTTCCCCGAAAGGGAAATAACTTTTGCTTTCCCTTCCATTTTACCGCCCACCGTCGTCGTTTGAATATTCGCTAGTTTTACCGCTTCGGCAGTCATTTGTAACACGAGTGGATCGTCAGAACTTTGTGTACTGAGGGGAATTAAATCCATTCCACAAAGTGCACAATCACCAGGCTCGGATTGCCGAATTTGAGGATGCATAGAGCAGGTCCAAATTTGTGCGCCATTATCTGTTGCCATGGAATCCGCGGAAGCAGCAGGAGCACTCGTTTTATTTTTTCCAAATAATACGTAGCCCGCTCCGAGTCCGAGTAAAGCGGCCGCGAGTGCTACTAAGGTTATTTTTAGCGTAATTGATTTCATATAAAAAAATCTAAATGCATCAATGGAGTTAAGTAGGTTAAAAAAAAACTTGATCAGTAGCAGGATAATATTATTCCTCACTGAAATACCGAAGGATTCCGCTACGTGCCAATTGGCTTGCTACGATCGCTTCGAGTTGTCGTAATTCATAGTCCAGTAAATCTTTTTCTAATGCTAAGAGTTCTACAAAATTATTTGCTTGTACGCTGTAATCTGCTTCCAGAATAGCAATTGCGGCGCGAGTTAATTTCAGCTGCTTTTGGTATAATTCCATTCGCAAACGCGCCGTTTCGTAATCTGCTAAATCCTTGTCAATTTGTGCAGCAAATGCACTCAGTAAAGCTTCTTTTCTTTGCGCTAAAGCTTGTATTTTCAATTGCTCTTCCCGTGCTTTCGCTTGGTATTTTTTTCGATTAATCGGCAAGCGAATAGAAGCGCGTAGTTGTAAAACATCTCGCCCATTATTCGCGGGAGAAGCATCGGTACGTTTGTTAATCATTAAATAATCTACGCCAAGTCCAAAGCCTGGTTTGCCATCCAATACATTGAGGGCAAGTGCTTCTTCCGCAATAGTTTGCTGCAACTCAAATTGCCGTAATGCGGGATGATTCGAACGAATGGCATTCATCAAGTATGCTTTACTAAAAGGAATTACCGCAAAGCGCAAACTATCCGTAATCACAATTGGACGATTCGCTGTTCGTTGTAAAAGTTGGTTCAACGTTGCCATTGGTTTGGCTTGAGCTGTAGCTAAAATAGCCAACTCTTGTTCCAACGCTTCTAGTTTCAATTGTACTCTTAAAACGTCTGCCCCCGTTGCTTTCCCACTTTCTACTTTTGCCAAAGCGAGTCGTTCTAGTCGCTGAAAAAGTTGTAGGTTTGCTCGAATAATTACCTGTCGTTGTTGCACTTCGTACAATTGATAATAAGCTTTTTCGATCTGGTAATTTATGTTTAAGCGACGAACCCCGACGCGTTCTTTCAAGGCTTCCGCTTTGGCTAAGGCCAGATTTTTCCGTTGCGTCAGCGTCCCAAACCAAGGAATCATTTGCTGCGCACTTACTCTTAACCATTGACTTCCCAAACGTGTTTCAATAGGGAGCGGAGCAACACCAATCCCCATTGTGGGATCTGGTAATTGACTTTGCTGTGGTGCTTTCTCTAGTGCGGCAAGATAGTCCGTTTCCAAAGCTTGAAGTGTGAGGTTGTTTTCGAGTGCTTCCTTTTTTAAATCTGCTAAACTTTGTGCTTGCGCAAAACTACTGGCAACGCACAATAGGAAGCCAATCATTAAGGATTTCCCAAGGAGCGATCGGCGCCCGATTTGCTGTTGCCATCGCAAGCGCCATTCTTGCCAAAGTGCGTATAAAACAGGAACGGTAAACATAGTAATAATTTGCAGGCTCATTCCTCCGAAGGAAGGAACAGCCATTGGTAACATAATATCAGCCCCTCTTCCCGTCGCGCTAAGAATTGGCAATAAAGCCAGTATCGTAGTGGCCGTAGTCATCATGGCGGGGCGTACTCGACGCATTCCACCTTCTACGACAGCATCTCGAATCCCTTGAATGGAAGTAGGTTCATTTCTTTTAAAACTATTTTGTAAAAAGGTAGCGACCAATACACCATCATCCGTCGCAATACCGAAGAGCGCCAGAAATCCTACCCAAACGGCGACGCTCAAATTAATGGTTTTGATCTGAAATAAGGTTCTTAGATTTGTCCCAAAAACATCAATATTTAAAAACCAATCCGTATCGTACCAACCGATCATTAAGAAACCACCCGCAAAAGCGATGAAGACGCCTGTAAAAACCATGAATGCAATGGCGACGGATTGGAATTGAAAATAAAGAATTAAAAAGATAATGATTAATGCGATCGGCACTACGATGCTTAGTCGTTTGTTGGCTCGTAGCTGTTGCTCGTAGTTGCCCGCGAAACGATAGTTGACACCAGCGGGGATCGTTAGTGTTCCAGCAGCGATTTTTTTTTGTAGATGAGCTTCTATTTTTTCGACGAGCTCTACTTCTGCGTAGCCTTCTTCTCGATCAAACAGCACAAAACCAATTAGAAAACCATCTTCGCTTTTGATGGCCTGTGCTCCTTTTTCGTAGCGAATCGTCACGACATCTCCGAGCGGTACTTGTTGTCCCGTTGCCGTTGGTAATAATATTTCTTTCAATACTTCGGGATCACTCCGCAAAGCACGTGGGTAGCGAATTTTGACGGCATAACGTTCTCTACCTTCAACGGTATTCGTCATGGTCATTCCTCCAATGGCCGTTTGGATATAGCTTTGTACCGTTTCGATGGTCAAGCCATAACGGCTCATTCTATCTCGATCAAGGTCTAATAAAAGATAAGGTTTTCCGACGATCCGATCCGCAAAAACGGCAGAGGTTTTTACCCCTTTTACGGTTTTGAGTTCTTTTTCTAATGTGATTCCGAACGCTTCGATCGTTGCCAAATCAGTTCCCCGAACTTTGATTCCCATGGGCGCCCGCATTCCGGTTTGGAGCATAACTAATCTGGTTTCGATAGGTTGCAATTTAGGTGCAGAAGTCAGGCCTGGAATTTTCGTTACGCGCACAATTTCATTCCAAATATCGTCGGGGCTTTTAATTTCATCGCGCCACTGCCGGTAGTAACGTCCATTTTTATCGGGGATGAGTTCGCCACTTTGGCTGCGTTGGTATGCTCCATCTTCATACTTGAATCGTAGGCGATGTCCTTGTGCATTCGTTTTATATTCCGAGCGATAAAGAATAACATTTTCGTACATAGACATCGGAGCAGGATCTAAGGCGCTATTGATTCGTCCCGCTTTGCCGACGACCGTTTCGACTTCTGGGATAGCGGTTACGGCCATGTCCAACAAGCGGAGATTTTTGATATTCTCTTGCATTCCTGCGTGTGGCATTGCCGTTGGCATCAACAAAAAAGACCCTTCGTCCAAGGCGGGCATAAACTCTTGACCCGTTTCTTGAAAAGCAACAAAGCCTTGGTAAACGATCAAGCCAACGATCAGCAAAAACAAAATTTTCACCCGCAGTAAAAACCTAAGTATTCTTTCATAAAAGTAAATGATTAAGTAAAAAAAACTAAGCAATCCACCGGCGATACTAACGACAAAAAGAAAATTACTAACCGTTGATTTATTGACGCCCAATGGCATCCAAACCCCAGCTAGAATCCACGCGACGAATAAAGCGTAAACAATATTGGTGAGCCAAGTTAGTAGCGTAGTAAAGCGCGCACTATGGTAATTTTCCAAAAGCATTTTGAGCAAGCCGATTAACGCGATGGTAATGAGTACCGTTCCTAGGAAAGCTTGGTAAAAAATAGCGATGGCAATCCCTGCAACTAGCGCTACGCCGTTACTCAAGTAGTTGATGATTTTCTTTTTTGTTTGTAAAGCAAATAAACTGTGCGCCAAGGCAGGAATGATGGTAATGGCTACAATAATAGAGGCAATTAAAGCAAAGGTTTTGGTAAAAGCCAAGGGTCTAAATAGTTTTCCTTCTGCGGCTTCCATGGCGAAAACGGGTAAAAAAGAAACTATCGTCGTGGCCACTGCCGTCAATACCGCAGGAGCGACTTCGATCGTGGCAGCGTAGATAGCTTCCAGCAAACTTTCTTCCGGCAGCGCCATCTTCATCCGTTTAACCATACTCTCCGTGAGTACGATTCCCATATCGACCATCGTACCAATCGCGATGGCGATTCCCGAAAGGGCTACAATGTTGGCATCTACGCCAAAATATTTCATCGCAATGAAACACATTAAAACAGAGACGGGTAATGTTCCCGCTACGAGCAAGGAAGATTTTAAGTTAAACAACATTAAAATAACCACGATAATCGTAATCAAAATTTCAAGTGTCAAGGCTTCTTCGATGGTACCGACGGTTTCGTTGATTAACTGTGTACGATCATAAAAGGGAACGATGGTGACCTGCGAAAAAGTGCTATCACTGAGCATTTTACTAGCTAGTCCCGGTGCTAATTCTGCCATTTTTGCTTTGACATTTTGAATGACCGTTAATGGATTGGCGCCATAACGAGCTACGACAACGCCACCAACCGCTTCGGTACCAGATTTATCTAAAACACCTCTACGGGGAGCGGGTGCAATATTTACTCTGGCGATATCTCCAATTCGAATCGGCACATTCCGATTGACTTTAACGACACTTTTTTCGATATCTTCTATATTCTTGATATAACCTAATCCCCGCACAAAATACTCCGCCAAGTTGATTTCAATCGTTTGGGCACCAACGTCGATATTACTCTCTTTGATGGCTTTCATGACTTCTGCGAGGGTAATATTATTGGCCTTCATGGCAATTGGATCCACTTCTACTTGATACTCTTTGACGAAGCCGCCAATGGAAGCCACTTCGGCAACTCCTTCCGCGGAAGACAAGCCATAGCGCACGTAGAAATCTTGAATGGTTCGCAATTCGTGTAAATCCCAGCCGCCGGTAGGTTTCCCCTCTTTGTCCCGACCTTCCAAGGTATACCAAAAAATTTGACCGAGTGCCGTTGCATCTGGTCCGAGCGAAGCTTGTATGCCTAGTGGCAAAGTGTTAGGAGGTAAAGCGTTGAGTTTTTCGAGAATTCGGCTGCGGCTCCAATAAAATTCGATATCATCGTCGAAGATGACGTAGATGGTGGAGAAACCAAACATGGAATTACTCCGAATACTTTTCACGCCGGGGATTCCCAAGAGTGCGGTTGTCAAGGGATACGTAATTTGATCTTCGATATCTTGCGGCGAACGGCCCATCCATTTGGTAAAAACGATTTGTTGATTTTCACCAATATCAGGAATAGCATCTACGGAGACAGGATCCCGTGGTAATTGCTCAATTCCAAAATCGAAAGGTGCCGTTACTAAACCCCAGACGACAAAGCTACCCAGTAGCAAGTAAGCAACGGGTTTATTTTCCAAGAAGAATCTAATTAACCAAGCAAGCATATTATTTTATACTTTCGAAGGTAAGTAGGTTTACCTAATTTCCTTGAACTACTAAAGTTGTTTTATTTAAATGAAGCGCAGCGTAAAACCGTGTCGATGAGCGTAGAAATTAAAACTTATCGCTAAGGGTAGATTAGCTGCGATGGGTAGATTTAATTTTATACTTTCGGAACAGCAATAGATTTCTGTTGGGAAAGCAATAAGCAATAAATCTAGCAGAAGAGCTGATGTTTAAATAAGAAAGGATTCGTACAG
>CALFBG010000246.1 GCA_937951685.1 uncultured Saprospiraceae bacterium
ACGTGAATCGGAAAACCACTCGTGGTATCAAAACTAATCAATTGCGTTTCGGTGTGTACCATCGAAGGGCTTTTTCGGGTAGCAATGGGTAATTCGAGGCTCACGTATTTTTCCGTTTGGTGTAGTACACGCGCGGTGGAATATTTTTCCCAGCGGTGCATTTGATTGGGTTGTTGCTGTCGTTGTTGTTGGAAATCGTGAAGAAATGCCTTGGCGGCAAAATGTAAATCATGAATGCTATCGTTCACGATTTGTTGCTCGCTCGCTAAACTGTGAATATATTTTTGTTGGATGTATTCGTTGATCGCATTGCGTACACCAATTTTACCAGCTTGGGCAACGGGATATTGTAAGTTGACTTGCAGACAAGCCGTTTGGGGAAGACAATTACTTTCTTGTTGAACGAAATTCTCCGTTCCAAAATTTAGCGGACTCGTACTAAATCTAGTAAAAGCGCCCGTGTTACTGCTTTCATTGCCGCAGGCAAAAAGTAATCCTAGACCAGCAAAGAGTAAAAAGAGCTGTATTTTTTTCATGCTTTATTATTTAGAATAAACGCTAATTTGCGTGTAATAAGAAAACCTTGCATATTTATTCTCGAACGAAAAGATCGTATTTTTGACTAGCTAAATTTACGAGCTTAAATCCATTGGGCGCTACTTTTTGGCTAGTTTTTTCTTGCAAAAAGAAATCTCTGCCCACATTTTTGTCCAAACTGATATAAAAATGCCGCATGAAGTACATATGTACCGACCAATCCGTCGCCAAACTTTTACTCACGCTAATGGCGCTGTGGGCGGGAATAACTTTCCCCATCAAATAGACATCGTGCAACATCGCCTCGTCCCGACTCGCTTTTCCTACCTGTGCACCTGCAAAAATCATGCTCATCAATAAAAATACCCAAGCGGCTCTTTTACTCCATCTGAATCCTGCGGATGGCGTTTGAAGTTGCGCTGTCCAATGCGCTAAGTAAGGGGCAATTAACAAGGCGAGACTAACTCCAAAAAAGGGGAAGCAGGGAACAATGTAAAATCCTTTTTGTACTAAGGTCAACATCATCGGTGCCGCTGCGGAAAGCCCAATCAGCGCGTAGACGAAAGCCATTTTATAATTAGGATTACCAATCTTAGGCATTTTTTTAAAATAGAAAATTAGCCATAAAAGTCCCGTCAGTAACATCGCGGGCAGCAATTCCATAAAGAGTTTTCCCAAAATATAAAAACGACTATCGACGGTCGGCGCACTACCGATTCGTTTCAAAACGCGGGCGTTGAGGTAAAGGTCTAAACTTTCGCGCGCACTGTCGTGTAAAAGCAAAGCCGCGTAAATCCCCACGGGAACGGCGACTAAAATCAGCGAGTAACCCATCATTTTCCGAAAGGAAACTTCCCGAAAAACCAAACCATAAATCCCAATGGTTGCCAAGGGAAAAAAGCCAGGAATACCTTTGCTAAAACTCGCCAAAAATACAAAAACGCCCGCAAGAATCACCGCCGGAATACCACGATGCTGCTGCAAGGATTGGATGGCAAAATAAACCGCCGCGAGGGTAAAAATACCCATCGTATTCTCTTGCATATTATTGGCATAAGACCAAAAAACGACGGGCGTAATTAAGGTACATAAAACGGGAAACCAACTAATCGCTTTTTGCTCCGCCGTAGGGACCAAGGCCCGCCAATGAAGCACAATCAAGTAACCCGTGATAAGGGCAGTGAGCAAAGAATAAAACCTTTCGACGTATAAGCTATTGCCCAGAAGCTTAAAAAAAAGAGCTTGAATGCCAAAGACTAAGGGAGGATGTTCGTGAAAAGAACTTAAATTTCCCACGCCCATTTGATTAAAATAAGGAAACCAGAAACTACCTAAACCATTGGCTAAGTTTTTGGCGACGCAGGTATAAAGCATGCCGTCCATAAACATACCATCTTGTATCAAAGTAGCTATGATTAAAAGGAACGTCAAACTGAAAACCAATAACCAAAAAGGAACTTGTTTACTTTGCATAACAACTTCAGTAATTATCGTTGAACGTTTTGTAAGGGGAGTAAGGAAATGGAATGCTCAAATTACAGTGTATTAAATACCTTGTCGTTCGATTTTTAAAATGGCAGCAACGTGGGCATCGGCGATTTTTTGTCGAACCTCATCTTTTAAAAGCAATTTACATTCTTCCTTATTATTGTAAAAACCATTTTCGGTTAATACGGCAGTCATGGAAGTATGTCGCAGGACATAAAACTGTTTTGTTGGGCGTGATTTGATGTGGCGGTTTTTCCAATTAGTGGCTTTGATCAAAGCTGCTTGAAAAACGGAAGCTACTTTCCTCCCTTTTCGGCTATTGTGAAAATACCAAGTTTCAATGCCGCTAATGCTAGCATTGGCCCAACTTCCGGTACGAGCGGGGGCAGCGTTGCTGTGGATAGACAGAAAAATTTTCGGTAACTTAGATGCTTTCAAATTGGCCCTCGCCACTCTTCCTTTGAGGTAATTATCAATATCTACTTCGGGAACGACATTATAATATTGTACGCCAAGTTTATCAAGTTCCGTGATAATCTTTTTGACGATATCACGATTAAATTCGTATTCATAAAGTCGAGCGCCATCTGGCAATTTAGGCGAACGCTTTCCGGCTGTTAATTTGCCGTGACCATTATCTAGGCACCAGAGAAAACGCGCTTGGTGTTTGGGTGTTTCGGGATCTTCAATCGGTGGATCATCATTTGGATCATCCGTGGGAAGAGTAGGGTCGTTGGGAAGATCTCCCGTGTTGTCATTTTCTAATTCTGGATCAAGAACAATGTCCGTTGGTCGGATTGGTGGATCATCGTCTAAAAAAACGGGATCTTTTTCGTTGACGATTACGACGGCGGTGTCGGGCGTAATCTCAGAACCATCTTGTGCAAGTGTTTCATCTTCATTGGGCAGGTTGACGTTGCTAGGAATCGGAGGATTCTGTTTTTTACTACCGCCAAAAATACTGGCAAAAATTCTTTTAAAAAAGTCAATTATTTTTTTGAACATAAGTGCCAAACTAAATGGTGAAAACGCTAATAGCTGATTGGGTGAACGGTCCGAGTACGTTTAAACAAATATAGCATAAAATTGGGATAAAGGAGGAACTTTACTCAGGGAACTCCGCATAATTTTTTTGCTAATTAGTAGCTAAATGCCTGATGCTCTTACGAAAGTCTATTTTAGTTTTTTTACATAAAAGAAATGGTCCACCTACTAGATTTGGCGTAGTAGGTTGATGATTAGAGGCTATAGAATCATACTAATTTTTATAATAAAAAGTCAAAAAAGCTGAAAAAACTGCTTGAAGTAGTGGCGAGAATACTAAATTAAAGTGTTTTTAAAAATCACCCTTCCGTTCTGTGTACAAACTAAAGTTATCTCGAGTTTGGAAAAATGATCTTCCATGCTGTCGCTTTTAGGATTCGCTTCAACGCCTGCAAATAGCCGAATCTTATTTTATCACACATATAAATTTACTTCAAAATGAAAAACAAATTTTTTTTACAAATTCTTACGGTACTTGCAGTTGCAGTATTGATGCAAAGCTGTAGCAAAGAAAATGCTACTACCACGGTAGATGTTAAAACAGAAAAAGGGGTAGAAGTCTATTCGCCTAGCGAAATTAAGGGCTTAAAGCATTACAATGGTCATGAAGTTGATTACCACGTTAACGAAGAAGGGGATTTTCACCAAGTTGTAGTGAAAATTGACGACCTTACTTTAGAAGCGACGGTTGCTTACGAACCGTTGTCCTTGACGTACAATGGTCACGGTGCAATCTTGAAGGAAAGCCAAAAAGCAGCACTCGCCGCTACCGCACAAGAATTAGCGGAGTTGGTACTCGCAAAAAATGGCATTCAAGGAGATTTTGTTAGTTTCAACGAAACGGAAAATACAATCGTCCGTGTTTTAGGCCATTGGTCAGAAATTCCTGCGGGTTACGTTTTGGGCGAGCAACAGTCAGGGATCAATATCGATCGATCGTTGGGAGATGATGGTATTAAATGCGTGAAGAGAGGTAGATATTACTACGTTTCTTTTGACAATAGTAGTGGAACGGCGTTCACGGAATACCGTAAAGCGGGTTATACCAGTAATGTTTCTACTTGCATGGGATTATGTGGTGGTAACTGTGGCTACTGGTGGTGGCCTAAAACGTGGACGTTGGATTGCTTCGAGCACGATCAGTGCTACGCTACTTTAAATACAGGTGGTGGACCAACGAACGGGCATTGTGGTGACGAATGGTTTGATGCAGCAGATGATTTCCTTTTTGGATATATCGCTGGTTGTAGAGGGTAATTTTTGATAAGATAAAAGCTAAAATGAAAAGCTGCGTTTCGATCTGTTTCGAAGCGCAGCTTTTAAGTTTTTTACCAAAGAAGATTTTAATTACCAATCTATTAGGTAAACCTACTTAAGTAGGTTTACCTAATAAATTCACTAATTTATGACGAGTAAATTTTATTTCACTCTTCGTTAAAAAGCCTTGAAAACCAATGGTTTCCTGCATTTTTCGCCTCGATTGAAACAAAATTTCCTTCCGTCAAAATCACCAATCTATTAGGTAAACCTACTTATCTGATTAATCCATTTTATAAGCAGAAGTAAAAATTCGACTCCAGTTAATTCCATTTCCGATACGACCGTTTTTGGTAGAGAACCAAATGAAGAGTGGTTTTCCTACGATATGATCTTCGGGCACAAAGCCCCAAACGCGTGAATCTTCCGAGTTGTGGCGATTATCTCCCATCGCCCAGTAATAATTTTGTTTAAACGTATAGCTCGTTGCTGCTTGCCCGTTGATGTAGAATTTACCATTCTTTTCTTCAAAACTATTGTTTTCATAAGTACCAATGACGCGTCGATAGATGGCGATATTTTCTTTAGTCAAATTAACGCTTGCTCCTTGTGCAGGGATGGTTAATGGCCCAAAATTATCGACGGTCCAGTTGGGATAATGGATCGGATCGTGTGGGAATAAATATAGTGGATCAGGTTTCTGTTCTACGGGTTTTACTTTAATGCCATCGCCCATTTTTTTGATTTGCTCGACCTGCTCCGCGTTGAGTGCATATTGGCTAACCGATGGATTTTTATTGGCGGCTAATTCGTCATAATTCAAGCCCAATTCTTTCAACTTATTTTTATTGATGCCATTGGGATGTTCAATGAAATGTTTGAACTGTAATTTTTCAGGATTCTCGGCGGGCTGGTCATTGATGTAGACTTGCTTGTCTTTAATCTCAATTTTATCTCCCGGCACGGCGATGCAACGCTTGATGTAATGATCCTTTTTGTCAATTGGTCGCACACGTAAGGTTTTATTACGCACAAAATTCTTGACACTTGGATTTCTGCGGGCATCGTGAATACTGTAAGTTCTGCGAGCATCAAAGTAAATACTATCGCCTTCCGGGTAATTGAAAACAATCGGTTCGTTGCGATCAATCGTCTCCAGTGCGGGCAAACGGTAGTAGGGGAGTTTGGGAGACTTGAGGTAAGATTCTGTTTCTAAACCAGGTACGGTATTATGGATGAGCGGAAATTGCGCAACGGTCATCGGCGTACGAATACCGTAGTGTGCTTTACTCACGAATAAGAAATCACCGACTAAGAGCGAGCCTTCCATCGAGGAAGTTGGAATGACATAAGCTTCAATCAAAAACATTCGAATGAAAGCTGCCGCAAAAACGGCAAAGACAACGGCTTCCGTCCATTCTCGGAGGGTCGATTTGTGGTAAGGATTATTGGCTTCTAATTTTTTGTAACCGCGTACGTCGTTTTTAGATTTGGCTTCCATCATTTGCATGGCGTAAGCTTTTTCTTTCTCCAAAGTAGGCGCGTCGTATTTATTTTCTGGTTTGAACCACAATAAGAAAAACGCAATGGGCGCATAAATGACGGCAATTGCCGCATCCCAAAAACCATACTTCCCGAAAGAGCGCACCATATCAACGTTCATTCCCACTAAAATAAAAATATTGACAATGGGAATCAGTAGGAGCAAAGCCCACCAACTTGGTCTACCAATCAATTTACACCAAACGATGAAGTTATATCCCGGAACGAGTCCTTTCCAACCTGCTTCTCCCGCTTTTTCGAATACTCCGTAGAGGCTAATACACAAGAGAACGAACGATAAAATTAAAAATATCAGTATACTCACTTTTTATGTTTTAAAGATATTATGCAATCTGGCTTACGCTGCATTTTCCTGCTAAAACCAGACCGCATCTAATGATTTGACGCAAATATAACTGAAAATGAAACTATTACAATATGATTGCAACGTTAACTTAGCGTAAGAGCACTAAATAATCGACGGAAGGCTAGGCTTGAACTATTAAAAAAAGGCGCTCAAGCTAAAACGGAACTAGAAAAAGCTCAAGGAATAGGGCGTTTGTGAAAAGAAATACCCTTGCTGAGTGGGAATTGCTCTAGTGAAGTTGACGAGAAAAGAGAAAAACTGGGTAGTACTAATTTTAACTTTTGCGGATAGATTTTTTGGTGGTAATTTGGTAGTTAAATATCTTGTTGGTAACTTAATACCGAAATTTACCCAAACCAGCAAGATCGTTTTCAACGAACTTTCCTGATTACGAGTACGAAGTTTGAGTACCATACCAAAGCTTCACAACAAATCCAAAAACTTATGAACATCAAAAAAAAGAAGTCAGAATTGATCAAAGCAGTACATGAAATAGACGATGCTTATCTTTTACACCGAATAGAAAGAGTCATTCAGAAAAATGACCAAAAACTCAAATCCAGCAAAAAAATTGTTGACCTGTCGAACTTAGCAAAAATGGATTAATAGCATAATTTTATGCTTCGCGAATCTTAAATCTGCGCTAACCTTTTAAAACTCCCAACGATGAAAATCCTTAAATACCTCCTTTTTTTAATTGGTGTACTGATCTTTCTTTTTATTATTATTGGCTTTATCAAGCCCTCCATTCAGTATGGACACGAAATTACAGTAGATAAGCCATTGAAGGAAGCGTGGGCGGTACAGCAGGATGAAGCCAAATTCAAAGAGTGGCTGGCAGGATTTAAAAGTATTGATTTAATTAGTGGAACGCAAGGCGAAGTGGGGAGCAAATATAAGGTGGTGGTCAATCCAGGAGAAGGACAACCCGATTTTGAAATGATAGAAACAGTGGTTGGTAAAAAAGACTTTGATCACATTACTTTTAACTTCGATAGCGACATGATGCTTTTTGACCAAACGACTTCTTTTGTGGAAGCTAATGGAAAAACGACGATCAAAACGGACTCTAAAGTACAGGGAAAAGGAATGGCGATGCGTTCTATGTTTGCCTTGATGGAAATTTTTGGCGGTTCTTTTCAAGCTCAAGAAGTCAAAAATATCGAAGCGCTCAAGACCGTGATTGAAAAGAATAAAAAGAACTATTATCCAACACCGATTTTAACGGAAGATAAATTAGAAGTGGTAGAATAAACAAGAGAGTGGAGGAGTATCAATCCTCCACAAAACCTTCGATGTATAATTTTTCTGCCTTTCGTTGACCATCAAAATAGACTTTAATCTTCTTGCGGAAGTATCCCGCATCTCTGGCATCAAATTCAATTCTAATGTGTCCGATACTATCCGCAGGAATTGGTGCAAGGTCCCAGTCGGGTGCCGTACAACCACAGCTAGTCCGTACATTATCAATAATTAAATCTGCTCCACTGACATTTTTGAAACTAAAGTCATGTACAACGGGTTTGCGGCGGGCAATATCTCCAAAATCATGCTCCATCGGAACCGTCCACTCCACTTTAGAAGGAGCAATTAAAAATAAAGGAAAAAATACCAAATAAAATAAGTAACTGATCTGCATTTTTAAGTAAAGCTATGGAGTTGTTATCAAGATGAAGCGATTGATGATCAATGCTTTACCCGGAAAGTTTAAAACAACTGCTATGGTTGCGAAGTAATATCCCAAGTATGGTCAGCGAGTAATTTTACGCTTGCCACAAACTCATAGGGAGGATTTTTTCCCCATTCATTGGGACCAATCATAGATAGAACGTGTTTTTCGTCCGGTTTCTTGTACAGATGGTAATGATGACTGATTAAGGGTTTGAAATTCATTTCGGCAAGGTAAATCGCTTCTGAAACGTGGATACGATCTTGAATCGCTTTGGCTTGTTGGGCAAGCAGTTCCATTTGTTCGCGGATTTGACCAATTTGTTGATCCGTTTGCTCGTACATCGCCGATACGGCGAGGCCTTTAATTCTCCCTTTATCTTCGGGTTTAATGACAGCTCCTCCAACGGTGTGCGCGTAAGGAAGCAAGTGAGGATTTTCCGCTATTTTATCTTTGTCAATTGGATTTTGAAAACCTTCTTTTACCTTTTTAGCTTCTTCTTTCTTCATAAGTAGAGACGACCCGTCTTCGATTTTTTGAGTACTTATTGGTACTTGTGCCATGGAATAATTTTTAAACAACTTTACAGGGTTGTAGCTTCTTAACAAACCGAGTTGCTTAGTTGTTCTCTATTCTTTTAAATTCTTCTCGAAACTTGCTTCGAAAACCCCTCTATTGGTAAATTTATTTAAATAAATTTAAATAAAAAAGGGGAATAAGTAGGTAAACCTACTTAACTATAGCATCGCAGGGGGCAAAATAAAAAATCCACCCTGAAAATAACTTTCAGCGTGGATTTTATGCGCGTTGTGCGCGAACGAATTAAGCTTAGTCGGTTTTACTTCAATTTGAAGTTACCAGATCCAGCTAAGTAGCCTTTGTTGAAAATTTCTACTTGGTATTCTCCTTTTTTGAAAGGCATATTAGGTTCCCAATCTAAGCAAACTTGTGTACTTTGGTTATTGTATTCAACCTCTGTTGCTTGCGAGAAACGAACTTGTTCGCCTGTTTTTGCATTAGTGATGACACCAGAACCTAGGTTTTCGATTGCTAAAGTTTCTCCTAAAGGATCTACCATACGCACGTGGAAAGTTTCTGTTCCTCCTTCCGTGACGATATTATCCGTAGCATCGAAGCAGATATTCAAACGATCAATGTTTCTAGCTTTAGAACGCTTTGATAATTTGCCACTTTTTCTAACCTTGTATCCTTGTACAACGACGTTTTGCGTTTTCACAACAGATCCAATATTTACTTTTTTCTGTAAAGCTTCTCGATCAATTTCCAATTCTTCTTTTTCACTTACTAAGGCAGCTCTTGCCGTAACTAAGTCTTGGTTCATTGTTCTTTCTTTCTCTACTTCATCAATTAAAGCTGTTTTCTCTTCCGTTAATTGTACGGTTTGCTGTGTTAACATTTCTTTTTCTTCCGTCAATTTTTGTACATCTACAATGTAGCCATCTAATTGAGATCGCAAAAGAGCGATTTGTTCTTTCGCCTTCGCAAAGTCTGCTTTTGTAGACTTTCCTTGACGAATCATTTTGCTAATCTTATTTTTTTGCTCCGTCAAAGCCGCTTTTTGCTCTTCAATTAAAGTATTAGCTTCTTCGTTGTCGCTTTTCATCTGATCCAATTCTGTGACCGCTTCATCGTATTGCTTCTCCAACTCATCTTTCAATTGATTAATATCACTAATCTCTTCTGATTTTTGTGTGATTAATTTATCTTGTTGAATCTTGTTGTAAACAAGGTAAGCGTTGATGCCCAATAATACGACGATTGCAATAGCAGCAATAGTAATTAAACTCTGTTTCGAATCTTTTGACATGGTCATAATATAAGTATTTTAAGTTTACGATTTAGTTCTTTCAAAGCTCGTGTTAAACGATTAGATAAGAACGGTTATTACGTTGTTTAATATTGATTTTTAAAATTTTCGATACCTTGGTTTTTCTTACCAAAAGTAACATTGCAAATTTAGTATATCTAACGGGCTTTATCTTAAATATGTTGAATTTTAGGTATAATAAACGGGTACGTAACTATAAGAAAAGCGGTAAAATGTATATAAAACTAGTTTTGTAACCAAAAAAGTTATCAAAAATAACCAAAAAAGTTTCATAAAATATACACTTTTTGTAACTTACAGCTTCGCTTTTGACCAAAAATCAAAACAATTGCAATTCTAAATAAATCATTATGCTAGAAAAATTAGACATTACGAACGTGCTTTTCCTCGATATTGAAACGGTTTCTGGACAAGGAAGCTACGAGGACTTAGATGATCGCTTCAAAGCCTTATGGCGAATCAAGTGTAAATCTGTCTTGCGCAACTACGACGAAGAGGTGGAAGAGGAGCAAGGGGCATTACTCTACACGGAGCGAGCAGGCATCTTTGCAGAGTTTGGTAAAATTGTTTGTATCTCAGTAGGTATCGTCGTGCGAGATGCGGCTCAAGGTTTATCGGTTCGGTTAAAGTCTTTTGCCGATGATGACGAAGCCGTTTTATTGACGGACTTTGCTAGATTGGTTGAGCAATTCTATAATAATCCGATGAAGCATCATTTCTGTGGACATAATATTAGAGAGTTTGATATGCCATATATCTGTCGCCGTATGGTGGTAAATCAATTGGTCTTACCCAAAATTCTGGATATTAGTGGTAAGAAGCCTTGGGAAACAAAGTATTTCTTAGATACCATGGAGTTGTGGAAGTTTGGAGATTATAAAAGTTATACTTCTCTCAACTTGCTAACGGCACTCTTTGGGATTCCTTCTCCGAAAGATGATATTGATGGTAGCCAAGTTGGAAAAACTTACTGGGAAGAAAAAGCATTGCCTCGGATTGCGGCTTATTGTGAGAAAGATGTATTGGCGGTGGTACAGTTGGTTTTGAAATATAAGCGTTTGCCTTTACTAGAGGAGGCGCAGATTGCACACGTCGAGTAGAAGGGTTTCCTGAAAGATGCTCCTTGAAATAATTGCTCCCCACAAATGCTCTAAATACTTAAAGTCCTTTGCGAAAATTAAAATGACAAAAAAAACGAATATACAACTTAAGCTCTCTGACGAAGAAAGAAAAAAACTACGTCGTAACAAGGTCAAGATTAAAGACCTAGTAGACTTTGCGGTTGATGAAATCGAAACGATCCTAGCCGTTCCGCTTTCTCGTGCAAAGGAGGTTAAAGCTTTAGCCGAATTTCAGCTGGTGCCTTCCATTGGAATTAAATTCGCGGAAGACTTAATCTTTTTAGGCTATTATTCGCTGGAGGAGTTGAAATCTCAAGACGGCGCCAAGCTCGTAGAGGCTTACGAACTGAAAAAAGGCTACTGGATTGATTCCTGCGTGGAAGATCAGTTTCGCTTGGTTGTCCACTTTGCAAACCACGCAGACTACACCAAAAATTGGTGGGACTTTACGCAGGAAAGAAAAGCATATCGTGCAAAAAATGGCTATCCGGCGAATCGACCACAAGCAGCTTGGCACGAAGTAGTGGGAATCAAGCGCAAGTCAAAAGGCTAATCAAATGATTTCTACGTTGTTGCTACTTGCATTTTCTTTTCTTTTCTTACACTCTTTAATCACACATATATATATGTTCATCGTCAATCTAACGTACAAAGTATCGCTAGATCAAGTAGATCAGCACCTCGCAGCACACGTAGCTTACTTGGAAAAACAATATGCGGCAGGAAATTTCTTGGCTTCGGGAAGAAAGAACCCTAGAAATGGAGGTATCATTTTAGTGAAGAATATGAATAAAGAGCAATTATTGAAGATACTTGCTCAAGATCCTTTCCAGCAATACGATTTAGTGGACTACGAACTCCTTGAATTCATTCCCAGTAAAACTTGTGAAGAAATGGCTTTCTTGCGGGAAGTTTAATCTTCCTCGTTTTTGTCTATAAAATAAGGAATAAAGACTTGGTAACTTGGATTAATAATTTTACGATTAAGCTTGTTTGCCTAATTATTTTATTTATAAGTGTAAATAAACCAATAAAAAAATTAAATTAGCAGCTTAAAACCTTATTAAATTTTATTACCATTGGAGTCTCTACGCTTTTCGCTTGAAAAGGTTGAATTACTTCAATATCAAAACATTACGAATTATGAATTATGTAGCAATTATTGCGGGAGCAATTTCAGTTATGGTCTTAGGAATGATTTGGTATCATCCAAAAACATTTGGACAAGCTTGGCGGAAAGGTGCAGGATTGAGTGAAGAGGAACTAAACAGCTTTGATCCACTGGCAATAATCGGTGGTCTTTTAATGGCTTGCGTAATTGCTTGGGCATCGTCTAGGTACGCAGGACACACGGAAGAGGGGATGAGTCAATTTGTACATGGAATGTATCACGGATTTATGCCCGCAATTATGTACGTAGCACCAGTATTGGTCAGTAAAGGTCTCTTTGAGAAGAAAAGTCTGGCTTGGATTTTATTGGGAGCGGTGTATTGGGTTTTGGCAATCAGTGTGGTAAGCGGCATTGTATATGCTTTGACGCCCGTAGCAGCTACGGCTGGATAAGGATTAAGAATTAAAAATTTACTATAGCGCTGGGTGCATTAATTTGCGTCCGGCTTTTTTTATGAGCTAATAATAAGTTTACTGGAATTGCATTGCCAACTAAAAGGCATTGAACAACTAATAAACAGTTTAAAAAAACAATACGAGTGAGTCAATAAATGTTTTTGCTACCTTAATAAGTAAAATAATTTGTATTGGTACTTAAGTAGGTTTACCAAATAGATTGGTGATTTTGACGGAAGAAAATTTTGCTTCAATCGAGGCAAAAAATGCAGGAAACCTAGTGGTTTTCAAGGCTTTTTAACGAAGCGTAAAATAAAATTTACTCGTCATAAATTAGTGAATTTATTTGGTAAACCTACTTAATTCTCAAACAGTTCAGTTAATTGTAAACGCTCAACTTATCTTTTGAGAACAAAAAGCTGATTATTGATGTGCTTACATGCCTTTCTCGACTTTCCATTGAATGCAGGAATTGCTTTCTCTCTAAGGTGGCAGGTAGTTTTCAAACAACTTTCTAGTAAAAATCGCTAAAGTCCAAGCACTTATTTACCTTTGTGGTAAATCAAATCTCTTTCACAACAAAAGCATAGATACGATCATGAAACATCTTATTGCCCCTTCGGTACTCGCCGCCGACTTTACCAAATTGCAAGCTGAAATCGAATTAGTCAATCAAACTCAAGCCGACTGGTTTCACCTAGATGTGATGGATGGTCGATTTGTACCCAATATTAGCTTCGGAATGTTTATCATTAAAGCCATTAAAAAAATGGCAACGAAACCATTAGATGTGCATTTAATGATCGTAGAGCCAGAAAAATACATCGAGCAATTTCGCGAAGCAGGGGCAGATGTCATCACGGTACATTACGAAGCTTGTCCGCATTTGCATCGCACGATCCAACAAATTAAGGCAACGGGCGCCAAAGCGGGCGTCGCACTGAATCCACATACGCCCGTACATTTACTAGAAGATTTGATTGAAGATATTGATCTCGTTTGCCTCATGTCCGTTAATCCTGGCTTCGGCGGACAAAAATTTATCTACCAAACAATTCCTAAAATTCGCAAATTACGAGAGTTGATCGATACGCGTAATGCCGCAACGATGATTGAAATCGACGGCGGTGTAGGGCTCCAAAATGCAGAAGCGCTCTTGCAAGCGGGCGCAAATGTTTTGGTCGCAGGGAGTAGTATTTACAAAGCAACGAATCCTAAGGAGGCCATTTCCCGTATGAAAAGCATTGGGAAGGATACTTTCTACGTGTAAGGGGCGTTTTCCTGTAGTAATTTCCCCTCATAAAAAGATCAATTGTAGTGGAACTTCCTAAACTTGTATACCCAGACAGATTAACATCATTTAAGAAGTGAGTAAATTTGGATTGGTATTCATTTGCCAAAAAATCGAACTAAAAGACCTATGATGCAACGTATTACCCTCTGTTTTATCTTTGTTTTATCAACTTGCGCACTGCTTGCACAAACTGCGCAAACCGTTACCGTTACGGGAACCGTTACAGATTTGGTCAATAAATCACCCATCGAATTTGTTACCGTCAATATCTTTGGTACCACCATCGCCGAAGAAACAGATATCAATGGGAAGTTCTCCATTAAAGTACCGATTGCCAAAAGAACCAACCTACGCTTTATTCGAACGGGCTACAAAGAGGTCTTAGCACTCGTCAATCGTCCTCGGGCAGGTTCAAATCCGGTCGTCAACGTAGAAATGGCATCTGTCGAATCGGAAGTCGAAGCAATCGTAAGAAGCAGTCGATTAGATGATGGCGGTATGGTTAGGGAAGACGTCGTTGAACTTAAATTATTACCCTCCACTACGGGGAATTTCGAAAGTGTCTTACCACATATCGCACTCGGCGTGAGCGGCGGGACGGGAGGAGAGCTTAGTTCTCAATACAACGTGCGGGGAGGAAATTACGATGAAAACCTCGTCTACGTCAACGATTTTGAAATCTACCGACCACAACTGATCCGAGCAGGGCAACAAGAGGGACTGACTTTTCCGAATATTGATTTGATTCGAGATCTTTCGTTTTCTTCCGGTGGCTTTGAAGCGCGCTACGGAGATAAACTATCCTCGGTTCTTGATATTAAATATAAAAGACCTGATTCTATTCGAGCTTCCGTAGGCATGAGTTTCCTAGGTGGTTCTGCTCACATCGAAGGAAGTTTTAAAGTGGATTCGTCGGGCTATCGTCGATTGCGCTACTTGGTGGGCGCACGTTACAAAACAACGAGATATTTACTTGGAAGTCTAGATTTAGAAGGAGAATATACCCCAAATTTTACCGATGTACAAGCTTATCTTACTTACGATATCAATCGAGATTGGCAAGTTGGCCTGATCGGAAATTACAATCGCAGTGAATATCAGTTTATTCCAGCTTCTCGGACGACCGCCGTTGGATTGATTGATTTCGCCTTAGAACTATTTACGGTTTTTGAAGGACAAGAAGTCGATGACTTTACCACTTCGATGGGAGGCGTTTCCTTCACCTATTTACCCGATCGAGATCGAAATCCTTACTTTTTAAAATTTCTAGCCTCGCGTTTTCAGAGTGATGAAAATGAACGTTTTGATATTATTGGCTTTTACCGATTAGGACAAATCGAATCCGATTTGGGAAGCGATGGTTTTGGAGAAGTAGTCTCGGTTTTAGGAACGGGAACGCAACAAGAGTTTGTCCGAAACTCCTTGCAATCTACGGTAACGAACGTAGAGCATAAAGGCGGCTTTGAATTACAAAAAGATCACGATAGTTGGGAAGAAACGAGTAGTCACTTTTTTCAATGGAGTGTAAAATACCAACAAGAAATTATCAATGACGAATTAAATGAATGGGAGCGCTTGGATTCCGCGGGTTACTCTTTACCCTACGATCCTACGAACGTTTTACTGCGAGAAGTATTAAAAACGAAAAATAATTTAAACTCTAATCGCTTCAGTGCATACGTACAAGATACCTATACTTCAAGAATTGATAGTTTGCGAGAATTGAAAATTTCTGCGGGAGTACGGGCTTCGTATTGGGACTTGAATCAGGAATTAATCGTCTCTCCGCGCGTACAGTTATTATACAAACCGCTCAATACCAAACGTGATATTTCTTATCGTTTGGCGGCTGGCCTTTATTACCAATCGCCTTTTTATCGAGAGTTGAGAGATATTAAAGGCGTCGTAGACCGAAATGTTCAGTCTCAAAAATCCCTACATCTCGTAGGGGGATTAACTTATGATTTCAATCTAGGAAAACGGAGTAAAAAGAAGTTTCGATTCATAGCAGAGGCTTACTACAAAAAATTGTGGGACCTTATCTCTTACGATATTGAAAATGTGCGAATTCGCTATTCTGGTTCAAATGATGCCACGGGTTACGTTGCGGGATTAGACATCAGGGTTAACGGAGAATTTGTGCCCGGTGCAGAATCTTGGATTAATCTTTCCTTTTTGCGCGCGCGGGAAAATCTTACGGATGTACAACACTTAGAGCGAGAAAAAGGACAGGCAGAAGGGCAGGAGGTAGATTATGTTTCTCGACCCACCGATCAATTTATGACCTTGTCGATGTTCTTCCAAGATTATTTACCGAAGAATGAAAACTTCAAAATGCACCTTAACCTTACTGTCGGAACGGGATTACCATATGGTTTTCCAGAAAACAATAAGGTTTATCGAAACACCTACCGTTTTCCTTCTTACCATCGGGTAGATATCGGTTTCTCTGTCATGCTTTTTGATCGTGCACGGTCAAAACGTCGAACGACACATCCATTACGATTTTCTAGAAGAACTTGGGTTAGTTTAGAGGTTTTCAATCTGATGAAAGTTTCGAACGTAGCGTCTAATACTTGGGTCAAAACGATTTATAATACTCAGTACGCAATTCCTAATTTCTTGACGTCTCGTCGAATTAATTTACGCTTGAAAATGGATTTCTAAGCAGTAGCTAGCAACTCATCATGAAAGAAGAAAAACGTCGCCTGATTAGTCCCATTGAAATATTGCTCCTTGTTGTGGGCTTGGGCAGCATATTTTACGTTGTTTATCCTAATAATGGGCTAAGTATCTTTGAAAAAACGGAAGAAGTCGAGTTTGTCGATCAGCCCAAATCAACGGCTTCACATCAAAAAAATAAAAAGAAATATCCCGACCAGCACGCACAAGCAATTGATCAGGCACTCGCTAATCTAGCTCAAGAATTTGCGCAAACTGCTCCCCAAACAGACACCGAAAAGCTCCCCCGTGATTGGCGTCGTTTAGGCTTATCTACAGATGAGGTAAAGTTCTATAAAAAAATAAAGGATACGTATAAATTCGATGAGCACCTCAAAAATACACAAGACTGGTTTACCGTTCTACAAACAGCCAACGCAACGTATCAAAAAGTTAATGCGCTTTTTCAAGAAACGAATACACTTCGTAATCCGAAAGCAAAGGGAGAACAGCAAGATCACCTCACCGCAAAAGGAGGAGTGGAACCACTTTCCGTTAAAGTGCAAAAAACCTTTGGCTTAAGCGAACAAGCATTAAATGATTTTTCTAAAAAAGGAAAAAACACCGTCAGTGAATGGGCGAGTTTTATCCTCGAAAATCAATAATGTTGCGTGTCTCCGAGAAGAGCCGCTTTGTCGCTAATCAATAAAAATTAAATCCGTACTCCCTTTCATTCTTCAAATCTCCATGATCAAAAACTTTGCGCAAGGACTTGATAAGTGCTTGATCGCCAAGGTGAAAAGTATAGAATTGCCCGAGATAACAATTTGTCATCGTGCTATTTCTGTCAATTAATTGCCATGATCTTCAAATCTTTGGTTAAAATTTCTTGTTAACAACTTTAAGTGTTAAATTCGGAAGAAGAGACCGTACGTAATAATAAAATAAAATATAAGGAATGTTCTGTTTAACACAAATAGGATATATATTTCTTGATCGCCAAATATCTGAACTAGTGCCATTTTTAAAAACACCCAACTGTAGACTACTAAAACCCAATTTATGAGACTAAGCTATCTATGCTATTTAGCAGGATTGAGTTTCTTTTGCCAAATTTTTCTGCTCAATCAAATTCAAGCACAAACTAACCCTACTTCTAACGAAGAGCTTAAACAAATTTTTAAGCAAGAAAGAATGCATGATCATCGATCGTGCGGAACGGAAGCCATCGTCGAAGCTTACTTACAAGAACACCCTGAATTTCGACAAGAAATGGAGCGTTTCTGGGAACAGGGCATCCGTATGCTTTCCGAAATAAAGGAAGATCCTTCGCGCTCTTCTTTATTACCTCCGATCATTACCATTCCGGTTGTTGTTCACGTTATTCACAGCGGAGAATCCGTTGGCTCAGGATCAAACATTTCTGAAGCTAGAATTCAGGCACAAATTGATGTCCTCAACGAAGACTTCTTAGCGATGAATGCGAACTTTAATAACACACCACCACAATGGGCGGGCGCAGCAGGAAATCCTGAAATTCAATTTTGCCTTGCTACTGTTGATCCTGCGGGAAATCCATCCAACGGAATCACCCGAGATAATATTCAAGTGACGGGAACCAATTCGAATAACTCCAATATCGAAAATGTTATCAAACCACAAACGACTTGGAATTCAAATCTATATTATAATATCTGGACGGTTGCGATTCCGGGAACGGGCGCCAATGGTGGTGTCACGGGCTATGCTTACTATCCTAACAATGGAACGATTGGTGGAAACGTTGATGGTTCCGTTGTCGATTGGCGTTGGTTTGGTGGTCCTGGCTTTGGGCAATCTGGGGATAAAACACTAACTCATGAGACCGGACATTACTTGGGACTTCGACATACTTTCAACGGGAACAGTTGCAGTGCAGATGATAATATTGCGGATACGCCAAATATCGATGCTGGAACGTCTAATTATGTCCCTGGACTAAATTGTAGCTTTACCAATTTTCCTGCGGGTCCCACGAGTTGTGGTAATGCGCATATGTACGTCAACTATATGGACTACGTGAATGACGACGATTGCTACACTTCTTTTACCAATAACCAAATTAGCGTAATGCGTGCTGTTCTAAATGGGACCGCTGGGCAATTTGGCTTTGGAAGTCGCTTGCCTTTGGCGAATAATGCTGCCGCAGTTTGTACGAATACGAGTTTATTAAACGATGCTGGAATTAGTGGCATTACAACTCCGGGGGCATTTACTTGTAGCAGTGGCTCGGATTTAGTAACGCCAGTGGTTACCTTAACGAATTATGGTAGCAATAATTTGACAACGGTGACGATTACGTACCAAATTAATGGTGGCGCTCCCGTTATTTTAAATTATGTAGATAATATCGCGCCACTAGGATCCGTAACGGTTAGTTTAGCACCTTTCTTGCCTCCTGCGGGAACGTACACTTTTACTTGTTTTACCTCAAATCCAAATGGAGCCATCGACGAAGATCCTTCTAACGATCAATCATCGGTAATGAGTACTTCCGTCATGCCAGAGGCTTTACCGTTAATTGAAGATTTTGAATCGCCTTTGTTTGATCCCACCGCGAGTGGATTGTACTTGCTCAATCCTGATGGAGATGCTTTTGTGTGGGAATTATTTACGGGCGCTTCAGCGTATGGCGTTGGAAATTCTTGTGCTATGTTTAATAACTTTTCAGGAAATAATGGTTCCAATCCGGGCGGAACACAAGATCGCATCGTCACGCCGGCGTACGACTTTTCGGGAGTAGCACCGGGTACGCCTTTGAGTTTTGATGTCGCTTATGCGCGCTATAACTCTTCTGGACAATTTGATGATACGCTGAAAGTATTGGTTTCTACCAATTGTGGCGCCTCCTTCGATGATATTATTTTTATCCAAGGCGGTCCCGAATTAGCAACATCACCTAATACAACGGTGCCTTGGACTCCAAATCCGAATCAGTGGAAAACGGAAGTAGTAGATTTATCCGCTTACGCAGGATTGAGTAGCGTTAGTTTTGCTTTTGAAAATAGTTCTAAATGGGGAAATCGTCTTTTCTTGGATAATATTAATGTAGGTATTGTTTGTAATTTAAGCGTTGATGTAGTTGGTCTTTCTGAAATATCATGCAACGGCATTTGCGATGGAATCGTAGCTGCGATTGATTCAGACGGTACCGGACCTTACCAATATCAGTGGAACACTGGAGCTACCGATAATCCACTGACGAATGTTTGTGCAGGATTATACGAAGTTACGATTACCGATAATTTTGGTTGTACCGCTACCGATTTTGTCGTCTTAGCAGATCCTGATCCGTTACTCATTATTTCAGGGGCAACGCCAGAAACTGGAGTAGGTGCAAATAACGGAACGGCAAGTGCTCAAGGTGTAGGTGGCACAGGAGGCTATACTTATTTATGGAATACGACGGAAACCGATCAAGATATTTTTAACTTGTCGCCGGGTGATTATACCGTCACCGTAACGGATGATAATGATTGTCAAACGACCGCAACGGTAACCGTTGATCCTTACACTTGTCCGATTATCACCGTACAAATTGATTCTACAGATATTACTTGTAACGGTTTTGCAGACGGTACAGCATTGGCTACGGCAAGCAACGGTGCACCAGATTATACTTACCTCTGGAGTAACGGAGCAACTACGGCGTTGATCACGAACTTAATTGGGAATACTTATAGCCTTACCGTTTCTGATGCCAATAATTGTACAGCTGTGATGTCTACCATGATCAATGAACCCACTGTCCTCGCAGCGAGTGCGATAGGAACAGATGAAACGGGCGTTGGTTTGAATGATGGTACGGTAACGGGAAGCGCTACTGGCGGTACGGGAAGCTATACTTATCTTTGGAGCAATAGTTTAACGGATCAAACTATCAGCAATCTTCCTCCTGATGATTATAGCGTCACCGTTACGGATGAAAATGGTTGTACTGACGTAGCAATGGTTACGGTCAATCCTTTTCTTTGTGCAACGATCAGCCTGAGTATAGATTCTAGTAATATTAGTTGCAACGGACTTACCGACGGTAGTGCTTCCATAACGGCAACAAACGGCACAATGCCTTATACTTATCTTTGGAGCAACGGTGAAACGACCACGACGATCGACAACCTTTCGGCGAATACTTATCGAGTGACCGTTACAGATGTTACGAACTGCACCGCAGTAGATAGCGTGATGATCACGGTACCTTCCGCGATTTCAATTACATTAATACCAACAGCCGAAACAGCCTTTGCGGCAAATGATGGTAGCGTTACCGCCAATCCATTAGGTGGAACGGGCGCTTACCAATATTTGTGGAGTACGGGCGCAACAACCCAATTGATAGAAAATCTCAGTCCTGATAATTACTGTGTTACCGTCTCTGATGAGAACAATTGTGAAGCAAGTTTGTGCATTGATGTCGATGCTTATAACTGTGGCAATTATAACTTAACCGAATCTAGTACGGATGTAACTTGTAATGGTGCGGATGATGGAACGGCAACGGTAGTCGCCGACGCTGGACAAACACCTTACAGCTATCTATGGAGTAATGGCGCAACGACCATGATGATTATGGGTTTAGCTCCCCAGAGTTATACCGTTACGGTCACTGATGCTAGTAATTGCGTCTTAACTACGAGCGTTACGATTAACGAACCAGCGGCTTTATCAGGAACGGTAAGTGTTACCGGAATTTCTGGAGTTGGAGCATTAGATGGCACTGCGACGGCAAATCCTTTAGGCGGCACAGGCAGCTACAGCTATTTATGGAATACAGGTTTAACAACACAAACTATTTCTAACCTAGGCGCCGGCGATTACTGTGTGACGATCACGGATGCAAATAATTGTACAACGAGTGCCTGCGAAACGATCAACGATATTGATTGCGGCAATTATAATCTAACGGAAACGAGTACGGATATTACTTGTAACGGCGATGACGATGGAATGGCAACGGTAACTGCCACCGCTGGACAAATGCCTTATGGCTACCTATGGAGCAATGGCGCCACGACTGCGATGATCACCAACCTAAGTGGTCAAAGCTATAGCGTTACGGTTACGGATGCGAACAATTGTGTCTTAACTACGAGTGTAACGATCAACGA